>CAYJIS010000008.1:0-56592 GCA_964370315.1 uncultured Treponemataceae bacterium | reverse complement strand
CTATTGCAAGCTTAATGCTTACAACTGAAGCGCTTATCACTGATATTCCTGAAAAGAACCCACCAGCACCTATGGGTGGTGACATGGGCGGAATGGGTGGCATGGGCGGAATGTACTAGACGTCAATGTATAATTTATAATGTACAATTATGGTGAGTAGAGGTGCTGAGCTTCTACTTACAGAAAACAGCTTCCAAAATTGGAAGCTGTTTTTTTATACTTTTTAGAGGTCGAATCATTTAAGCAAAAAAAACCCCTTTTTGAAACTCAAAAAGGGGTAAAAGGAGAGGAGGATGCAGAAAAAATTGTGTTGCTTGTTGGTCTTATTAAAGACATAATGTGATATTCTGCAATATTATCACATATACACTAATAACAACCAATGTTTAAAAAGGTTACAAAAAAAATACTTTTTTTAAAATTTTTTTTATGTATAGAAGATTTGTATAACTATTAAGTATTTTTTTTATATCCCGATAATTAAATGAGGAACAAGGAATATGACTGAAAAAATAAAGAGTATTAGCAACAATATTTACAAGACTCTTGTGTCACAAAGTGATGTATTAAGTGCTATTATCGTTCAACAACAGATTGTACGTTCTGCTGTTACCAGTAAAAACTGGAACCAATTGCAAGATGCCGTTAGTGTAGTAAATCAATTATCTAAAGACTTTGTTGCTCTTGAAGCAAAAAGACTTGAAGAATGTTTAAAATTACATCAAGGCAATCCAGATGATATTTTTGCAATAGCAAATATGGTTTCTCCTGAGCTAAAAAAATGTATCTTAGGGATGTTTCATCAAGTAAGGCAAAAACTGGTTGTTTCAAAAATTGAAAATGATGCTATTAATGAATATATTCGTATAACGCAGGAATTTTTACAGGGCGTTTTTGATAATGTTCTGCCTCAAAGAAGGAATAAAATATATTCTTCAAAAGGGGATGTTATAAAAAATAGGCCTAAGGCAGTTATTTTGAATGCAATAGTATAATGTGTAAAAGTTGTCATAGCTCGCAAGCTCCCTGCTCTAAGTGGTACAGCAAGCAAGCAAAACGAGTCCATGTCAACTTTTACTATCGAGTTTTACGGTGCCCATAAAGAGTTGATACGCCACAAAACGTATCGGGGCACCTATCAAGTTTTTTTGCGAAAACTTGTTGTGGATGTTTTACGCCAGAATAAGCTGAAACATCGGATACTGTAGAGTGGTGTGCCATCCATGGCACGATTTATTAAAATTGTAGTGATTTTTTAGGAGATGATATGTCAAGTTTTTCAGGAATCGAAATTGGAAAAAGAAGTTTGATGGCTCAAAGCCAATCAATTCAAACAGCTGGACATAATATTACTAACGCAGACACCGAGGGATATTCTCGACAAAGAGTAAATTTAAAAGCTTTTGATCCTTTATATAAACCCGATTTATCTCGTGCCGAACGACCAGGTCAGATTGGGCAAGGAATTGATGTATTGAGTATAGAGCGTGTTAGAGATGAGCTTTTAGAAGGGCGAATTGTAGCACAAACAAACCAAGAATCATATTGGACAACACGTGAAAAATACTATGTCATGATTGAAGATATTCACAATGAGCCAGCTGATATTTCTATTCGTACAAATATGGATAAATTTTGGCAGTCATGGCAAGAATTATCAATTTATCCAGAGTCACAAGCTGCAAGGCAGGCTGTTGTAAGCAGAGGAGAATCTTTAACCGATTCTGTCCAACAGCGTTTTATAGCATTGGAAGGTATAGGAAAAATATTAAACGGCGATATTGAAGGAACGGTTTCACAAGTAAACGATTATGCAATACAAATTGCAGAGCTAAATAAAGAAATTGTACGTTCAAAGGCAGTGGGTGATAACCCCAATGATCTTCTGGATAGACGAGATTTGATGGTTGAAAAACTCTCTGCCTTGGTAAACATAACGACAGATAATCGTGATCCAGATGAGTTTATGGTTCATGTTGACGGACATATTTTGGTGCAAGGTGGAATTGCTCGGGCCTTTGATGTTGTTCCTGAATTAGATAACAATGGGTTTACACAGGTTGTATGGGCGGATACTGGTAACGATGCCTTTTTTTCAGGGGGTTCTCTCGGAGCACTTATTGAATTGCGTGATGTTGATGTGCGTCAAGAAATTCAAAATCTTAATACTATGACCATGGAATTTACTGATATGGTAAATGACATTCATAGAAATGCAGTAGGATTAAATAATACAACAGGATTAAATTTCTTTGTTGAAGAGCCCTTTGTTGAAAACGTGTTAGGTAATTACGATACCGATTCTGATGGTATAGAAGATTCAAGTTATATTTTTAGAATTACTGGTGTAAATGAGCTTAAAGCTCAAGAACAAACAGGTTTAGCTGGGATTATGACATTTTCAGGTAGTACCGGTGATGTACAAGTTGCATATAATCCTACTGATACAGTAGAGACAATAATAAATCGAATTAATGATTCTCAAGCCGAAGTAAAGGCATCTCTTGATAGAAATAATAACTTGGTTTTGAAAGCAACGACATCTGCATCAATGGATAATCCTGATTTTGTTATTCGCCATGTAGAAGATTCAGGACAGTTTTTGGTAGGTTATTCAGGTATCCTAAATGGTAGTGGCACTGAGAACTCTTTTGATTATAATCAAGCAAATGCTGTGCAAACATTGGTAGGTGCAGGTGATTTAGGTGGCACCGTTGTTGCAGCTCAATACTCAGTTACCCCTGTGCAAAATCCATCTGCATATGTGAGTATAAATAATGCAATACGTAATGATGTTATGTCTATAGCTGCAAGTAAACCAACAACTGATGGCAACTTTGAAATAGGTGATGGTTCTGCAGCACTTGAGATAGCCACTCTTAGAAATTCACGAGTTATGATTGGAGCTTCTAAAACATTTGATGATTATTTTGCAGAAAGTGTTACAAATGTTGGATTAAAAGGTGAGCAAGCTGAGATTAATATGTTTAGTCAAAATGCCATAATGACTGATTTACGAAACTTAAGAGATTCTATTTCTGGTGTAAACATTGATGAAGAGTTAGCAGACATACTTAAATTTCAGCATGGGTATAATGCAGCAGCTCGCTTTGTTACAGTAATAGATGAAATTTTAGATACTGTTATAAACAGATTGGGTGTTTAATAGGTAAAAATTAACGAACTTGTCAATTTTTACTATAACGTTTTCTTAAGAAAACTTGTTGAGGATGTTTTAAGTCATACTATGTTAAAACATCGTTTGCTATGTAGTTTAGTGCCATAGGTCATTTTGTTTCTGCTCTAATATAGAAGGGCATGAGAGCAAAACGGATTCTTGGCAAAATATTTATTTTTTGGAGAATGAGACTATGAGAAGAATAAGTTCAAATTTAACAAATAATGATGTGCAGTACAATTTACGACTTCAAGAGTATAAGTCGAATACACTTGCAAATCAAATGAGTTCACAACAAAGGATACAAAATTTACGTGATGATCCTTTAGGAGCGGGCCGGCTTGTTCGATATCAATCATATAACACACGTGTTGGACAGTTTGAAAAAAATGCACAAACGCTCGTTGATCAGTTTTCAGTGACAGAAGGTTATGTTGATCACTCATTACAAGTGATGCAACGGATACGTGAGCTTGCTATAACTGGTGCTAACGGAGTGTATTCAAAAGATGATATGGCTAATATGGCAGCTGAAGTTAATGAACTGCTAAATGAACTTGTAAGCTCTGCAAATGCAGTAAGTCCGGATGGTTTATCTCTTTTTGCAGGAACAAGAAGTCAAAGTACTGCTTTTTCCGCCCAATTAGGAGCTGTGGCAGGATCTTCTGAGCCGCTAATTACTGAAGTACGATATAATGGCTCAATTCAAAATAATAATATTGAAGTTGCAGAAGGTGACTATATGTCTGTTAATAGAGCAGGAAATAGTATTTTTTGGGCAGAACAACAAAGTCTTATTGGATTGCAAGATGCAACACAATATCAAGTGGCAGAACAAAGTGTCATTAATATTGATGGAACTGATATAACATTAAATGCTGGTGATAATGTTTATTCAATAATCTCTAAAATTAATAATGCAGGAATAGCAGTAAAAGCAAGTCTGGACCCAGTTACAAATGGCCTAAACTTACAGACCACTGATGCACGCCAATTGTGGCTTGAGGATAAGACAGGAACAACTCTTAGTGATATAGGTATAATTAGGGATCAAAGCCAAAGACCACCATATAATATTGGTGCTGATGCTGATATTGCTGGAGGATCACTGTTTGACACTGTAATTTCATTTAGGGATGCTCTTTTGCAAGGTGATCAAAAATCAATTGGTGGTCGAGTGATAGGTGGATTAGATAGTTCTATTCAAAATTTAACACAACGTCTTTCCGAAATTGGAGCACAATATGAAAGGGCCGAATCTAAAATTCAATTAGCTCAAACAAACCAGTTAAATACAACTGCAATGATTTCTAGGGAAGGCGATTTAAATATTGCTGAGGCAATTACTGATATGAAGATGCTAGATTATACGAAACAAGCAACTTTAAGTACAGCCTCACAATTATACTCAAATACATTGCTTAATTATCTTAGATAATATATAATGAGGACATAGGATATGCAAGAAGTAGTAAAAGAACAAAAAATGAAAATAGTTTTTTCACAAGGGTTATATGGTTTTGAAGATTATAATGACTTTAGTTTATTCCCCTCGGAGTATGAAGGTTTATTACGTTTAGAATCTGAAAGTGATAAAAATTTAGCATTTTTTCTCGTTGATCCATTTTTGTTTTTTTCAACATATGAAATAGATGTTGATGATGATACTGTTAAAGATTTAGATATTACAAATCCAAACGATGTAATGGTATTAACGCTTATTACTATTTCAAAGACTGTTCCTGCAAGTGTTACAACAAACTTGCAAGGTCCGATTGTTATTAATCGGAAAAATAACAAAGCAAAGCAAATTGTTCTTGTAGATACTGATTGGAAAACAAAGCACAATTTATTTGAAAACAAAGCAAGTGAGCCAGTTGCAGCATGCTAATATTATCAAGAAAAATAAACGAAAAAATTAAAATAGGTGAAGATATTACGCTAACAATACTTGAAGTACGAGGGGATCAAGTAAAAGTTGGCGTTGAAGCACCTAAAGATGTAAAAGTTTTTCGTCAAGAAGTATACGAATCGATTCAAAAAGAAAACTTAGCAGCTGCTAAAACACCAGACGATTTAAGTAGCCTTTCAAATTTTTTTCCACAAAATAAAAATAATTAATACTACACTTTGTATAATATCACGATAAAATTCAAATAAAAAAAACCGCAAACTCTCTTTATGATATATAATATATATAAGGAGCTAATCAATTATGAAAAAAATCGTAATTATTGTGATAGTATTATTGTGTACATCACTGGTATTTGGTCAACAAGTTGTCAAAAATGAGTCTTCACTGTCTTTCGAACAGACACTGGATAAGCTAGAAAGTAGCATAGAATCAAAAGGGCTCACAATTTTTGAAACAATTGATCATAAAGAAGCGGCTGAAGGTGTAAATCTTACTATGAATGAAGCTACTGTTATTATTTTTGGAAACCCTGCTGTGGGAACTCTTTTAATGAATGATAATATGGCAATGAGCTATGAGTTACCACTTAGTATCGTAGTGTACGAAGATGAAAATGGAAATGTCATTGTACTTACTAAATTACTCTCTAAAAATATGGTATCAAAAGAGCTACGAGGTAGAATAGATGCTGTTAATAATCTATTGAAAACCTTAGTAAAAATGGAAGGGTAGTTAAAAATCTTTCGAGATAAGTACTAAACCCCGCTAATTGTAATCAATTAACGGGGTTTTATTATTTTTCGTCAATTTTTTTGAGTTCAAAGAATGACAACAAAGTAGGTATCATAAAGAGAGTAAAAAATGTTGAAAAGGCAAGTCCTCCCGATACTGCTATACCGAGTGGTTGAATAACATTTGCCCCATCGCCAATTGCAAATGCAATTGGAAGCATTCCCAAAATAGTTGTAGAGGTTGTTATAATAATAGGACGGAAACGAAGTTGCACTGCTTGCATAATGGCGTCCTTGTTGTGTTTATGATTTGGGCGCACATTGAGGTAAAAGTCAATTAAGATAATGGCATTGTTTACTACAATCCCTCCAAGTAAAATTACCCCAAGCATCGAGTTTAAAGATACCGTTGATTTAAAGGCAAATAAGCTTAACACAACGCCAATAAATCCAAAGGGAATTGTTACCAAAATAAGAAGTGGAATGCGTAATGAGTTAAACTGAATGCCGAGTACAATGTAAATAAGCATAATACTTAAACCAAGAGCAATAATAAGTGATGATATTGCATCGTTTATGTCCGCTTGCGTGTCTTCAAAAATTATTCTATAGCCTTGGGGAAGTTCTATTTGCTCATTCACCAATTGTTTTACCTCTGCTTCGTATATTGCTTGATTACGGGCAGGGTCTCCCTGTCTCATATTTGCATACACCTTGTACACTTCATCACCATCAATTGAAAACAGTTCACTTATACCTTGCGTCTCTTCAAAGTCAAAAAAATGCTTTACCGGAATTGTTTTACCTTGATACGGTAGGGTAAAGTTTTGTACATCCTCTATTGATTGTATGGTAGAGTCAGAATACTCAAGTTCTATATCGGTTTCAACTCCGTCAACATTCATCGTAATAACAGAAGCTCCGTTTATAGCATACTGGATCATAGAAACAATTCGTGTAACACTGTACTCTGGAATTAAGCTAAAGGCTTGTGTTCTCGGGTATAGGGCGATTTCACTTGTAAAGGTTGTAAAAGGTCTAGCCCATACACGACCGTAATTTTCAGTTTTATTAATCGCATCAATAATTTGGTCTTCTATGGCAAATATTTGTTTTCGGTCGGGACCTTCAACTCGGATAGATAATGCATATGTTTCAGGGAGTGGCATTTCTGCAGGATCCCACGACATAAAAGAATACGTCCATGGATCTTCAGTGACATATTTTTCTGTAAGTGAATTAATCATAAAATCAAGAGAACGCGAACTATCTAAGGTAATCATGATGCTTGCATATCCTGTTCCTCTAAATGTTGTAGTTCCTGTGAATACCTTTTGCACAATGTCAGGGTAATTATTGATAATATCATCTTCAATTGGAGCAACGCCCTGAGCCATTTCTTGCTGGTCTTCTACATCACTATTCTGTATACTCGCAACAATAATGTTACTTTTTGGCGGAGCTATAATTTCTGTTGTAATTTGAGGAAAAAGTAGCAAAAGACAAATTAAAAGTACTACTATAGAAACTGCAATAAATATAAGTCCATGAGATTTTTTTTCTAAAAGTTTTTCAAGAACTCCTTTATAAAGTGAAAAGAGTTTTGCAACAAGTGAATCTGAAAAGGTTTTTAACTTAGTTTTTTTGTTTGTAGTAATTCCTTTTTTAGATCGGAATACATAAAAGGCTACAAAGGGAACAACAAAAATAGCAACCAAGAGAGAGCAAGATAGGGTGAATACTACCGTCTGTGCAAGATCGCCAAGTATGCTTGCGGTAAGTTGGGAAGTAAATGAAAGAGGTACAAAAACACAAACGCTTGTAATGGTTGACCCAATTATGGATGGAACAACCTCCGATACTGACGTTGCAAGGAGCTTCTTAAACGCATGTATGGATTTATCTTGTTGTGTATCGGTTTCTAAGTGACGGTAAATGTTTTCCATTACAACTATAGATGCATCAACAATCATACCAACTGCAAGGGCAAGTCCGCTAAGTGATATGAGGTTTATAGAAATACTAAATACTTTCATTAAAATGAAGTTTAATATAACCGACAGGGGGAGGGAGGCTGCAACGATTATACTGTTTCTTGCATCTCCTATAAGCAATATTATACAAAATATTGCTAAAAATGCGCCTATAAGTGCCGATTGTACAACATTATTTACAGATCGTGTTATAAAACTTGCAGGATCTATAGATGTTTCAAAACTTACATGGTCGGGAAGTTCTAAAAGTATTTTTTCCATTGCCTCGTGAGCATCTGATGACAAACTGTTAAGGTTTGCTTCGGGAGTTGGAACAATACTTATAAAAATTGCCCTCTCGCCATTTACTTGATATAAATTTCTTGGTAAACCTACATCTATAACAATATCTGCAATGTCTTTTAAAAAGATAGTTTTTCCGCTTGTGTATGAAATAATTATGTTTTCAATGTCAAAAAGAGTGTCGATATCCTTTTTAACCCTAAGTGTGTACTCTGTAGCCCTAGTGCGCAAGCTTCCAATAGAAATATTTTTATATTCGCTTCTTATTGTTCTTACAACATCATCAATTGTTAAGTTATAGGAAAATAATGCTTCTTGATCTACTGTTATAGAGGCTTGAAGTGTTTCAATGTTATAAATATCGGCAGATTCAACATCCTCAATACCTGTCATGTACTCGTCAAATAGTGGCTTTGCAAGGTCATACAAGGCCTTTTCGTCTATTTCACTTGAAAAAAGAGCCATACCAAGTTCACTAACTGTTTCACTATAATAGCTCACGGTATAATCATCGCTTTCTTCAGGGAGTGATGATTTTATAGTGTCAAATGCCCTCTGTACCTCATCTTTTGCATCCTCTGAGTTTATGCCGTAATCAAAGCGAAAAAGAACAAATGTTCTACCGTTACCCGATGTAGTTTCTACAATATCGACATCTTCAACCGTGTTTATAGCAGTGTCTAACACACTTTGGTAGGCATCTACAAAGTCTAGTGTTGTGTATGATGGATGTGAAATAAATACGCGTACTACGGGCTTTGCAATGTCGGGGTACAATTTGATTTCTAATTGAGAAAGGGCAAAAAAGCCGCCTAGTACACCGAGGAGCGCTATAAATAAAATAATACGTCTTTTTGTAAGTAAATAGAAATACACAGCTACCTACCTTGGGCGTTCATTGCTTCTTGCAGTTGGTTCAACAATCATATCTTGTGTTAAAAGTCGAGTATTTGTGAGTGCAATTTGTACACGACCTTGTAAACCACCTACTAGCGTAAAATCTTCACGGATGTTAATTACTTCAATATCTCGCATGTCGGCTTTATTGTCTTCTGTAATTACCCACACAAATTTTTTACCATACCTTGAAACAATTGCTTCTGATGGAATAAATGTTCCTTCAACTGGATTTATGGGTATTTCTATTGTAACAAACATTCCTGCAAATACATCATAGTTATTACCAAAGGCTACTTCAACTGAAAAAAGGCCTGTTTCACTGTTTGGAAGAACATTAATTTTACTAATTGTAGCATTTGTTGCATCTATATTTTGAATAGTGCATTCTTGTCCCAGTTTTATGGTTCGAATGTCTTTATCGCTGACAGAAAGAACTGCCTTTAATGAAGATATATCCGCAATGTTCATACTTATTCTTCCGTCACGAACCTCTTCATTTGCACGAATAGTTATATCGCTTACAATGCCCGATGATAACGCCCTTACAATTAATGGCTCATAATACTGGATAGAACCTTGTACGGTGCGTTCTATTGAATATAACGGAGCATTAGCAGATACTCTACTTCCTTCTTGTACAAAAATATTTAAAATAGTACCGGCGAAGGGGACAGGTACTTCTGTTACTGTTATTGGCTCAACACGAGCTCCATAGAGAGCCGTGCTGAATACAGTAGTCTCTTCAACAAAGGTAGTACTTACAGAAACAGTGTTATTTGTGTCTTGGGCAAAAGAAATGTTTCCTATTAATAATAAAATGAATATAATTAATCGCATGTTTTACTGTACAGATAATAGTAGTTTTTGTCAATCATTGTTACAGGAGGTAGATAAAAATACTGCTCGTTGGCATTTTTAATACAGAGTACATCTTTTAGGGAAAAGCATCACTCGAAAAACTTATGTCCAGATATTAGTTAGAAAATAGAAAAAAGTGATAAGCGCAGTTAGGGCCAATAACCACACTAGCGGCGCATAAGACTGTAGTCTTTTACGTTTATATTTTTCCTGGCGGTTAATTTGTGTGCTTGAATGTTCTTTTCCCAAAAGTATATAATCGATACTTACGTTATATTTTTGAGACAATAAAATTAAATTATCCACATCGGGAAGGGCTTCACCTGTTTCCCACTTTGAAATTGATTGTCTTGAAAGCCCCAGTTTTTCTCCAAATTCTTCTTGCGATAATCCTGTTTTTTTTCTTAGCTCAATAATGCGTTTTGTAATGTTCATGTAATACTCCTATGAAAAGTCTGCGTTAGTGGCGCGTCAAGGAGGACGCGAATGTGCAGTTTTGATAGCAAGGCTTTTTAAACTGCAAATGATAAAATAATATTACTTGTATAGTATATCACACAAAAGGGGAGAACAACCAACTTGTCTTTGAAAATTGTCAACTGTTAGTTGCGAATGACTTAATTTTTGTCAACTGCTGGTTGACATAATAAAAAGACCCCCGAGTTTCCTCTGGAGTCCATCTATATACTGCAGTTTTATCAAGAAGTTACTGTTTTTTACTCAAAGTTATGGCATAGCCAACGCCACGGACAGTTCGAATCTTTACATTTGCGTTAATATTTTTAATCTTTTGACGCAAAAAGGAAATGTATACTTCTATGCTATTGTCTGTTAAGTTAGAATAATTACCCCAAATTTTTTCAATAATTATTTGTTTTGGTATAATTTGCTCAGGATGTTGAAGTAGTAAGTTAATAATTTGAAATTCTTTTTCTTTAAGTGTTTCGCCTTCATTTTTGCATGTTAGTACTGTTTTTTTGAGATTTAATTCTATATCTCCATACGTAATAATTTCTGAAATAGTTTTTCTTTTGTCTTCTTGCACTAGTGATCGTACTTTATCCAAAAAATCTTTTATATTGGGGGGTTTAATTATATAATCGTTTGCCCCAGAGTTTAAATAGATTTCTGGTTTTTTACTCTCATCTTTTGATATTAGTAGTAATATAGGAGTATTAAATTTTTCTTGTCGAATGTTTTTTATTATTTCACTCGCATTAAGTCTAGGAAGAGTGTTGTCTAAAATGATAAGATCATAAATACAGTTTTGTATATAGCTTAGTGCATATTGCCCATCATAATCAGTATCTATCATAACATCATTGTTTTTTAAAATTTTTTGGAAACTTTCAGCTAAACTGATATCATTTTCTAAAAGTAGTATTTTGCATTTCACGTAAAAAAACCTTGCATGATAGAAAAGGAGCGTATCACAAATGTAATAACAGCTCCTTTTCTGTTAAATTTTCTTTTCTATTCTTTGTTAATCTATATTAGAGAGAAACGCTCCAAGAGATAGGAATGTACCACTTGAGGTCTAATCCATCATCCCATGCAGCTTCTTGAACACGGAAGTTTACACCTACAGAGGCTGTTCCAATATCACCAAACGTATATTCAACTGAGGGTTCAACAGCAAATCTAGTTGTTTCATTGTCAGTCCCTTCAACGTAAGAACCTGATGAGTACCAAGCTGTTACTGCTGGAGTCATGTTACCCATTGGGTATGATATGTCTGCCTTTGCGAATAATGGGATCCCATTAGTATCTACACCAACAGGAGCTTCTGCAACTTGCATTGAGAACTCAGGTGCAATTGTAAAGCCTGCTACATTTACATTACCAACAATACCAAATTGAGAAAAAGAATCATTTTTTGCATCAGATTCTGTTGTGTATGTGTAGTATGCACCAACTTCTCCATCTTCTGAACCCAAGTAGTTTACAGAACCGGTAAATTGATTTGCACCTTCACTAAGTACATTAATTTTTGCAACACCACCTACAGAAAACTTATCCGCCATTGTGTAGCTAGCAGCAAAGTTCATTGGAATAATATCTTCACCTTCAAAAAGTGATGCATAGTCACTGTCTGTTGGAAGTACTGCAGCTAACATAAGACCCTCTATTCCTGTATAACGAATCATAAATCCTGCATTTGCATAGCGTGTACCATATCCGTAGTATTTATCTTCTGTAGAGTTCCCTACTTGGTTAAAAGTTGCATCTGTATCCCACCATATAGAATCTACCCCAATAGAATCTTCCAAGTGAGTACCAGCACCAATTTCAAACCCTGCAAATGGGCGAACATAGGCTGCAATTTTTGTATCGTCATCTATAGAAATAGAATCTAAATCTATATTTGCGTCATCTGCAAAACCTAGCTTAAAGCGCACATTCGCTTCAATGTCATACCAGTCACCAGATACTGAAACCCCTGTAGCATTTCGCAAATGAATCACACCTGTTTCTGCGTTTTCACCATAACTAAACTCACCAATTTCTGTATCAGTTGTATTTGTAACTGATACAGTTTGTGCACCGACCATTGATCCAATAAGAACCAAGCTCAACATAATAAGAATAATTTTTTTCATTCTCATCCTCCAAATAATTTTGTTAGCAATCAACGATTGTTATTAAAATTGTAATTTACATTCCTTAAACCAACATTAATATAACCTTAAACTAGTCATATTTTTTATAAACAAAATATAAACTTTTTTTGTTAAATGCACTCAATAAAATAAAAAAGCTTCCGATTTACTCGGAAGCCTTCAAAAATTATTCTAACTGCTAACTATTTATTCCACTTGCATCAAACTCACTTAACTGATTGATTAAAGAATTTGGATTATCAAATCGTTTTTCACGTTTTTTGTTAAACATACTGTATAACACGGGTGATATAAACAATGTCATAAATGATCCTGTTAAAAGCCCACCAACAATGGTCATCGCAATTGGTTGCATCATTTCAGCTCCTTCACCAGGGAAGAATGCTAGAGGAACCATACCCAATACAGTTGTCAATGTTGACATAAGAATTGGCTGTAAACGGTTTCTACCAGCTTCGATACATGCTTCAAGGAGTGGTACTTTTTTATCAACAAGTTGGTTTGTATAGTCTACAAGAACAATACCATTGTTAACAACAATACCGGCTAAGGCTACAACACCAACCATTGAGAATACCGTTAATTGGTCTCCAGTTATTAAGTAAATTCCAATAACGCCAATTGCTAATAATGGAATAGAAGCAAAAATGATGAATGGGTCAATGAGTGACTCAAACTGTGCTGCCATAACCGCAAATACTAAGAATACCGCTAAAAGTATTACTATCATAAATGCACCGAGCAAATCTGTAATATCACTTGAATCTCCACCGTACTCGATTTCAACGCTTTCAGGTAGTGCTATATATTCTGCAATAAGCTGCTCAACAATAGCTTGTCCTTCTGTAGAAGTAAGTCCATCAGCAACACCTGCGGTTACGTGATTAATTCTTTCGCCATCTAAACGGGCAATACTTTGAGGAGATGTAGACTCAGAATATATAATAAAGTTATCAAGTGAAACTCTGCCTTGTGAAGTATTCACAGAAATTGAACCTAAATCTGCAGTAGATGTTAAGTCTTCATCTCGTAAAGAAACTTCAATATTGTATTCATTTCCATCTGCTCTATAAACTGTTGCTACAGATCCACTAACAGCACTTTTAATTTCATTTGCAATTGTTGAAACACTTACACCAAAACTAGAAGCTTTAGCAGAATCTATTACAATTTGGAATCTCGGTGCTCCTTCTTCAAAGTCTGTAGCAACATCCACCAAGGCTTCGTTTGATAGCATAAGCTCTTCTATTTGCGCTGCCACTTCTTGGGCTGCTTCGTAGTCTTCAGACATAATTTGAACATCAATAGCACTGCTACCACCACCAAATCCGCGTCCTGCAGAGAATGTAACTGCTACATTACTCCAATAGTATTGATATGGTCTTAGTGCATTTTGAATTTCTGTTGCACTCATTGTTTGCTCATTAAGTTCAGGAAGATTTATTTGAATACTTCCTGTGCTTCCGCCACTACTCATTCTGCCAGAAGCGCCAACGGTAAGAACTAAGCTTTCATACACTTCAGGATCCAACACCTCTAAAACAATGTCTTGGTATTCGAATAAATACTCTTCTACTACTTCATCACTTGTACCAATAGGAAGCTCTAATTCAACAGTTACTTGATCATCAGCACCACCCGGAGGAGCTAAGCTAAGGCCCATAGTTAATAATTGTGATACAGATAAAATAAGAAGAGCAATAACAAAACTTATTACCAAAAACTTATTTTTCAAACAGAACTTAAGTACTGATGCATATCCTTCTTCTGTTTTATGAATAGCGTTAGCAATTGCATCATCTATTCTTTTCATAAATAGATTTTTTAGTGGTTTTTGTGTTCTTGTGTGAATCTGTAAGATACTACCACAAAGAGCTGGCACTAAGGTAATAGCAACAACGAGGGATGCAACAAGAGATGCACAAACGGTTATAACCATGTCTCGAAACATTTCACCAAACATTTCCAATTGTGTTTGGTAAATTAATAGCGGAATAAATACACAAAGGGTTGTTAATGTAGATGCTACGATAGCATTAATCATGTTTTTACTACCTAAGATAGCAGCAACCGCAGATTTTTTACCTTGCTCTCTATATACAAATATGTTTTCCAAAATAACAATTGACGAGTCAACAACCATACCCATACCAAGGATAAGGCCAGACATAGTCATCATATTAATGGTTAAATCCATAAATGCCATAACCATAAGCGTTATAAGTATAGAAATTGGAAGGGTTAGTGAAATAATAAAAGCACTTTTAATGTTACGCAAAAATAATATAATTACGAGTACTGATAAAAGAACTCCTTGTAGCCCTGCACTATATACTTGATTCATGGTAGAATCAATGAGTGATGTGTCATCACTTAATACGCTTACGTGAACCCCTTCAGGTACATCGGCATTTATGCCTTCAAGTAGGGCTGTTACGCCTTTAGAAACAGTTGATGCATTTGCATCTGATTCTTTTGAAATATCTAAGTAAATACCAGGTACGCCGTTAACGTATACGGTACTAGAAGAGTCTTCAAATGTTTCATATACATTAGAAACATCTGCTACTGTTATGGAAGCTCCATCTAAGGTAGTAATAACAGTTTCTCTAATATCATCGAGCGATTGAAAGTATTCAGTTGTGATAATTTCGTAGTCCATACCATTTTGAGTAATTTGACCACTCGAAAGTTGAATGTTTCGGGCTGCTAAAGCCTGTGATATTTGACTTAATGTAATCCCGTATGCTTGAAGTCTATTATTATACACATCAACTTGAATAATTCTATCTGCCCCCCCTTTAACATCAACTGATGCAATACCATCTACACGCTCCACTAGTGGAGTAACGGTGTCTTCAGCTATTGTTTTTAACTCATCAATCGCAAGATTGCCATCAATAGCAAGACGCATAATAGGCTGTGAGCTAATGTCAAATTGAAACAATATTGGTGCATCTGCATCATCTGGTATCATTCTTGTAATGGTTGAAAGAGAGTTATTTATTTCATCATACGCTTCATCCATGTCTTGTCCATAGCCAAAACTTATCGTTACAAAACTCATTCCTTCTTGAGAGGTTGAGTTTATTTCTTCAATTCCTGCAACACCTTTAATGGCGTTTACTATGGGCTCTGTTACATTTTCATCAACTTCATCAGGTCCAACCCCATCATATGTTGTCATAACCGATAATATTGGAAGTTCAACAGCTGGGTATAATTCAATACCTAATCTTGGTATAAATACGGCTGCTACAACACAAATGAGTACGTATACCATCGTCATTGCAACCGGTCTTCTTACTGATATTTCAGCAATGTTCATTTTTATCTCCTATAAAAAGTCAAGTGAAAAAACTTCAGTTTTTGAATCTTGACTTTTTTATGCCGTTTTCAATGTAAGTGAAAACGGCTATAAATACTGAGTTTGCAACGCAAACTCCCAAATAAAGGTTGAAATGCCATTTGCATTGAAGCCTTTATTATTTCTCCTAGTAATGTATTTAATCAAAAGTTATGTGTTTGGTCACTTACTTGCCTAGCTTCTTAGAGCAAAGAACATAGTAATCAATGCCACGTTCATTATCTTAATTTGCTAGTGCGCCTTCTGGTCGCTCCCCTTCTGGAGGTGTTCCTTCAGGTCGATCTTGGGTTTCAGTTACAATGGTGCCAGCGACTCTTACTGCGCTACCTTCTGTTACAGCTCCTACCGTAATAACAACATCTCCTTCATTAAGACCTGAAATAATTTGAACATCAGTATCATTTTCAAGACCTGTTTCTACCATCACTCGTTTAGCTTTATTGTCTTCCATAACAAAGACGCTTTCTTCACTACCAACTAGTTTTATTGCATCTTTAGGAACTACAAAAGTGTTTTGAGCTTCTTGCACTACTAAGTTTATGTTTCCATACATACCAGGTTTAATGCGTGAATCAAGATTGATAAACTCTAATTTTGTTTCAATTGTTCTATTTGTGCTGTTCACTACTGGACTTACCTGTGTAATGCGTGCTTCAAAGAGTTCTCCAGGGGCTGCACTTAATTCAATGTATGCTGGAAGTCCTTCTTCTAAATAATTTGCATATTTTTCTGCAACAAAAACGGTAACTTCAAGATCGGTAAGTTGTCCAACTTTTGCAACTTCAGTGGTCGTGGTTATGGTGTCCCCAAGATTTACATTCATAGCAACTACAGTTCCAGAAATAGGAGCAACTATTGGGCTTTCAGGGAAAGAAGAGCCTGGACGGGATGCATCAACATACGCAATGACATCACCTCTTGCAACTTGCTCGCCTGCATCTCTTATAATTCGTGTAATTTTTCCTGAGGTTTCAGGATATACACCTGTTTCTGTTTTTGAAGAAACGTCACCGCTAATTCTAACTTGCTCTTGAATTGTTTCGCTTTGAATCTCTTTTATCGAAACGGTAACAGTCCCATCGCCTGCACTAGCATTTCCTCTTCCTACACCCATGGCTCCACCCATCGCACTCATAGTTGAGCCGCTAGAACCTAAAAACATGTTAAGAATCATAGCTATTACCATTATGGCGATGAGGCCAACCATTGATAGTTTTACAATTGTGTCTATACTCATTTTTTGACTATTATTTTTGTTTTCTTTTCCAAATTTTTCCATTTTTATCTCCTATTTTTATATAGCACTTTTTATTGTTGGTATATTTCTGTTTGCTATAGTCGTATTTATTCCATATAATTCGTATAATTCTGATACGCTTATATTTAAAGTATTAGCTAATGCATACATTCCGTTTATATATGCAATTTCTGCATTAATTAAAGCAATGTTTGCTGAAGTAAAGTTTTGCCTGGCATCTTCTAGGTCAGTTTGTGTTAATAAGCCATTTCGATATGCATCTTGTGAAAGTTCATACGTTCTTTGTGAAATAGTATAATTAAGATTAGCCGTAGCTATATCTTCCCAAAGGCGCCTTGTATCAACACTTTTTTCGATAATATTTTGCTCTGCATTTAGGAGGGCTGTATCAAAATCAATTTTAGCTGATTCAATTGCATCTTCTCCCTTTTCTAATGTAAGAGCTCCGCTTGAGCCAGGAATAATACTATCTAAAGGAAGACGAGCTGATATACTAAATGAACCTGTCATAGATACATCATTTCCTGTC
Organism: uncultured Treponemataceae bacterium; assembly: GCA_964370315.1. Taxonomy (GTDB): domain Bacteria; phylum Spirochaetota; class Spirochaetia; order Treponematales; family Treponemataceae; genus CAYJFX01. Next base: position 38,959 of record CAYJIS010000008.1, on the reverse strand, counting down.
ATACTTTCACTTAAGCTAAGGTTTTCACTAAGACTCAAAGTCGGACCATACGCACTTAATTTACTTGCTAATGATGACAATTCACTTCTCTCAACTGATAGAGTATTCGAGATTACCTCGGCTGTGTCATTTACGTACGTAGATACTAATTGATCTAAAGTAGGTAGTTCAAGTTCTACAATTGTTAGAGTTGAGTCTATTTCTACATCTGAATATGTGCCTGTGCTTTCAGATGGACTTCGTGATGGTTCAATACCTAGTAATATTAAAAAGTCAGCTATTTGTGCTCTGTAGTTACTTTGAGCCTCACGTACTGAGGGGCCAGCACTTTCATAAGAATATTGAGCTCTTAGAAGGTCAAGTTCACTTGAAATACCTGCATTGTATCTTGCCCTTACTTGGTCATACTCATCACGAGCTAGTTCAAGGCTGTCTTGTAATATAGCCACATTTTCTTTGGAAGAAATGAGCCCGTAAAACGAAGCTGCAACTTGGGTTTCAATATTTTTAACGAGTTGCTCATAGCTATGTAGAGCAATTTGATAGTCTAATTGTGTAATTTTCATTGCAGTTGGTATGTTTAAGCCAATGTTGCTCAGTCCAATACTTGCACTAGCTCCCCAATTCCAGTTTCCATCGCTTGAAGTGGGTGCAATTTGGTGGCCTGAATTAGCATAGTTTGCACTTACACTTAAGGATGGTAAAAATATGTTCCATTGATTTGAGACAGTTTTCCTTGATTGTTCTAATGAAAGGGCTTGCTTTTGAATATCTGCATTGTTCTCTAAAGCTGTAGCAATACTCTCTTCTAAAGTAATTGTTTGTGCAGATAATACTGAGACAGTACAAAGCAACAAACACACAAATAACATTTTTTTCATGGTACCTCCAAGTCACATGTTCTTTTAATAAGATTATACTACAATGTAAACCTTAAAAGAACCTTAACTAAAGAAAAGTTTTCCTTAAAGTTTTTTAATGTTCAAACTTGTTAAACAATTGGAGGAGGGGAAAGTTACGGGAAAGTTAATTTATAATTTACAATGCATAATGTGTTTATGTTTTACCTGTAAATACTTCTGGTGGAATTTGAAATAATTTTCATTGTTTGTGAAAGTAACAATTGTTAATTGTACATTATACATTATTTAAATTTTCTTCAGCTTCACTCTTTCTTATATACAGAGGGCCATCATAGTCTTTTATAGGATCATCATTGCTTTGGTATTTTTTATATCCAATTTCTAAAAGTGAAAGGGTTGTGTTCTTTTGTGATGGTTGGAACATAATAATGTTTTGGTCAGGACGTGTTGTTAGTGCTTTTTCAACAAATAACTCAGCATCACTTCCAACAACAAGAACAGATTCCTCTTTGTCTAAGAGGTTTAGAATATCTTCAGCAGAAGCATCAATTGGCTCTACCGTCATTTCGCCATTTCTGTATAGACTAGCATAAAATCTATTTTTTTTTGCATCAATAACAGGAAGGACTGCTCCTTTCCATGTAGTATAAGGATATGCGATTGCCTCTAAGGTTGGGATGGCAAAGATGGGACAGTTATGAGTAAGCTCCAATGCTTTTAGGGCAGCGTAGGAAAGGCGAAGACCTGTAAAGGAGCCTGGTCCTTGGCATAATACGCTAAACTCAAGCTCACTTGGCTCCAGTTCTACCTGTTTTAATACATATGCTATAGACGACAGAAGTTTTTCACTTTGCCTCATTCCAATATCAAGAGAAATCGTTGCATATTTGTCACCGTTTTTTGCCGCAAAGGATATACAATTAATGGAACTATCTATGGCGATTGCTTTCATTGTGTCAGCTCCCCGTACTTCCAATTTTGTATAGTTATTGTTCTTGATTCTGTATTATCTTTGTCGTTCATTTCTAATCGTATTGTAATTACGTCGCTCGGTAATTCAGACATTATTTTTTCACTCCACTCAATAATACTTATCCCATCTCCATATAATAAATCATCGGTTCCTAAATCAATAAAGGAATCAATCCCGTCAAGTCTATATACATCTAAATGGTATAAAGGAAGATTGCCCTCATATTCACTAATCAAAGTAAAAGTAGGGCTTGTAATAGGTTCTGTTATTCCAAGGGAGAGGGCTATTCCTTTTGTGATGGTTGTTTTTCCTGCTGCAAGGGTTCCTTGGAGTGCAATAATATCACCTTTTTGTAGTTTTGAGCCGATTATTTTTCCAAATTCTATTGTTTCTAAAGCAGATGTAGTATGAAAAACTAGCACAACAATTTATCCTTTTTGTCCAATTCAATAATAAATTCAATAAGAGCTTTTTGCAGTGGTAAAAGAGGGTAGGCTATTGTTTCAAGAAAATTTAGTTCAACACTTCTTTGTCCTAGAGGGTCAACTTCAATTGTAAATTGGACTTTTACACTTATATCATGTCTGGGTGTTGAGATTATTGCAGTGCCATGATATGTGCGTCTATAGTAGATATGACTTTCTTCTCTTTCAATGTCTTTAATTTCTAAAATTTCCATTGCAATCCTTATTGTGTTTGGTTTTCGGTGTTTGTTTCGCTGTCAAAATTGTAAACCAAAGAAAAAATATTATTTTGTGTTCTTTTTAGCATACGAATAAATCTTATATTTAAAACACATACACTTTTATTGGCCTCACGTCTAGAGCGAACTATGTGTCCAACCATTACGCCTTCGTATTGGTGTGGTAATTTAACCGTTATTTGCATATCTTGATCTGCACGAATAGGTAAGTTTGTGTTCAATCTGCAACCACTTGCAGAAATATTTACAATCGTACCAGAATATTTTTTATCGTTTGCTATATAATTCTTTTTGCCTGTTAAAGGGTTTTCAACAATTCGTGTTGCAGTAAAACTACAGTCTAAGGAAACGGTTAATCGTCTAAACTTTCTTCGTTGAAAAAATTGTACATCATTACTATGAATAACAACCATTTCTTCTACCCCGTTTCTAGATTGATATCGCATTATTCGTGTGATAACTTGATATGCAATACCGCCGTGTAATTCAAAATATAATACAATTTTTGACAGTGCTGGAGGTTGAACGGGTTTTCCATTTTGACCTATTGCCACTTCAATAAATAGCCCTGTTTTATTATTTTCAATTATTTTAGATTTATGATGCGTACCATTTACACTTAGGTAAGAAATCTGATGTCCTTCAGTAAAGGCTGAAGTGCTAGTAAGTAGTGAAAGACTTCTCTTTGCATCTTCAAGTTTGTAAATGAGCATAAACAGATGAAGTTTTAAGTTTTCAAGTTCATGAAGTGATAATTTGTCTGCATTTTCGCATATTGTAGTATAAATTCTTTTAAAAACAGTTTGTATACAATATTCAGTGTTTGCTATGAGTGGAACAAAAGTTATATCATTTTTTTTACATTGAGTTTCAAAAAAGTCAATATCAGCTTTTGTAAACCCGAGTTTTATGCATTGAGAGCGCAATGCTTTTACATCTAGTTTTTTTCGTGACGAATTGTTTGTGGCTTCTCTTAAACGCTCAAGAACAGTGCTATATGTTTGTTTTACAATTATTATTAATACGATACATGCAATAACAATTAGTGCAATATGCACAGCGGGAGAGTTTTGACGCGATGGTATTATTGTTTGCAAAATACTTGTGTATAGCATCATTTTTTTATATACCCCTCTATGGCCTTTGAAAAAGACTGTAATCGAGGAACAATTTCGTATTCAGCTAAATCCCCTGTTAGAACAGTATCTTTACTGGTTAATGAAGATTCTAAATCATTTAATATAGGTGTAAAATCTTCTAAAAAAGCAGAAAAACTTTTATCTTCAATAACGAAAGAAGAAAAACGACTTGGAAAAAGATTACACAAACTCATTGTATGGCAAATAGTATTAAAATGGTCTACAAATGATGTAACAATGTTCGATACTTCAAGATCCTTATTACTTTGCAGCAAAACAGGAACTTGAAGTAAGTCATTAATTATAGCGTTTGAGGATATGTTTATAGTATTTAAAAATGTAATTACATCGTTTTCGCTAATGGTTTGCAGTTCTAGTTTTTGAATTGAATCTATTGGCTTTTCAAAAACCTGTTGAAATATGTCTTCATTAACTAACGTATCATCAACTTTTATATTAATTATAGTTGCATTGTTTTTTTCACAGTCAAATTCAATTGCTTTTAACACGTCTCCCAGTGTTTTTTCATTTTCAAGAGAAAATTCTATGTCTAGGTCATTTATGAAAATTTTGATGATATTTCTCCCTTGTTATTGATTTGTATTGTTTTGGTTTGAAAAATTTGTAATAGACGATGATTGGCTTTCAAGGCTATTTAAAGTGCTTTCCATCCTTCCATATTGTACACGTAATCTTTGTTCTGTGTCTACAAGTTTATCTTCTAAAGTTTCAATTTTTTCTTGGGAAGCATCAATTTGTCGGTCTAATGTTGAGTTTTTAGTAGCAATGATTCCACCTACTTGAGTAAACGCCTGTAAGTGTTTTTCCATTTCGTAGGCAAGTCCTGTATCAATTACTAAGTCCTCATCACTGTCATACCCAAATAGGTTCTTTATCTCTTCAATATTATTTTCTAGAGCATTGTCTAGCAAATCTTCATTAATTTCTAAGTAACCTCTAAGGCGACTTGATGAAACTCCCGAAAAACCGCCTGTACTTGCACTAGTAGAAATTCCAATCTGAGAAAGCATTGAGATATCAGAATTATCAGTTGTAGGATATGCATTTGCCATAATTTGTTGCAAGCTACTTTTTGAGTTAGTAAGAGAAAACTCACCTGTAAACATTCCTAATCGTTCATTTGCTGTTTCGATTTCGTCATCATCTAAATACGTAAGTTCAGAAATAACCTCGGGTTTGTTTTGAGTTAAAATATTTACTTCTGCAATAAGTCTATTGTATTGGGCGACAAAGGTAATAAGTTGTTCTTTTGCGGTTTCGGTGTCTGGGGAAATAGTAATTGTCGCAGCCTTATCAGTAACATCATGGACATTTAGAGTAACGCTTGGTACAACATCATCAATATCATTTGTAGGGCGGGTTATGGTTATCCCTTCGTATTTAATTATTGCATCACCTGCTTGCTCTACTGCATTTGTAGGAACAAAGTCTGTAGTGGAAGAGGGGGATAATACATCGAAAGGAGATACACTCAGAGTTTTGTGGGTGTTGTTATTTTTTATAACAATAGAAGCTATATCAGGATATTCTCCAACTGTTATTGAAAATTCTGTGCTTGAACCATCAATATTTATATTTTTTAGAGGAATTTCTTGTCCACTAGATGTTTTAATAAAAACAGAGGTAAAGTCTTCTTGAGGAGTTTTGATCTCTGCTTGCTCTACAGTAGGCAGTGTAATATCAATTGTTTCGTTTGAAAGTGTTACATCCTTGAAACTTACAATACCTGAGTATGGAAGTGTTGGGTCTGTTTGTATAGGATCTTCGATAGGCATATCACTAAAGGAAGCTGAAAATCGAATAATATTTGCACTATCGGCTGTTACCGTTCCTGGTAGCTTAGTTTCAAATCCCGTTTGAGGAGGCAGTGATAGTGCAGTGTCAGTAATCTGTATTGTTTGTGATGATAAATTACCTGTTCCTTGGATTGTTGAGCTGTTTAAAGGAATAGATATTCCTGAGCTCTCAGGTTTAACTTGAATCATTCCTATATCTTTTGCAAACTGTTCTGCAGAGCCTTCAAAAATGAGTTTGTTTTCACTGCCAGTTACTAAAGATTCTATAAGTAATGATTTAGTGTCTTTTGTTACACCAATTAGCGATGCTTTTACTGTATCAGCAGAGCGTCTGTTTATGGCTGCTACAAAATCATCGAGTTTACCGCCTCTCCAATTTAATTTGATTGTTTTATCACTTACTCTAAATGCGTATTCTCCTTCAGGAACTCGCATGTCAGAATCAATCTCTCCTGATAAAAATCTATCTGCAGTTGCTTTTTGTAAAACTTCAACTTTAAAGCTTTCAAAATTTGCATCGCGTGCAGGAGTTGCACTAATTGCATTCTCTTGCGTTGATGAGGCAAGTTTTAAACTAAAAGGGTTGTCGAAAGAAAATAAATTTCGTGAAGAATCACGAAGTGTAGTCATTTGGGAGTTAACTTCGCGCCAAGCATCTTGCTCTTTATTAAAGCCTTCAAGTCGAGTTTCCTCCCTTTCAAGAGGAACCCGCTCTACTTCCATGAGGCCGCTTATTAAATCTTTTGTTCCATACCTATCGGTTACACCCGGTATATTTAAATCGGACATACGCTACCGTTTTCTATCCGCTGTATGCTACCAAGTTTCGTCGATAAAGTTACCTATAGCATCTTTTACTCGAATTCTCATCTCTTGCATTTCAGTGGATGGAATCTCCCTTACTATTTCATTTGTTGCAGGATCTACTACCTTGACTACAACTTGATTTAACTTTTCGTTAACGTTATATTGTAGCTTTTTTCCCACTGTCATAGGAGTAGCAGAGGCAACTTCAACTGCTCGTGAAGAATTCTCTTTAATACTCTCTTGAATGGCAGCATTCTTTACAGCTATATCTTTTGCTACTGTGGCAATATTTGTATTAATTTGCCCGTGAGCAAAAGGGTTACTACCAATTCCGTTTGTAGATATACTCATATCGTTTCCTCCTTGAAACGTTAATTTATTACAATAAAGAAACGAAAGTGGGGCGCTCCTCTTTCGCTCTTTAACTATAACCCTATCAAAAAGATGACATCCAGATCTCTCTTTAATAGGAAAGTGCATCTAGCTCAAAAGTGTTAAAACACTTTGTGGCATTACATTAGCTTGAGCCAACATTGCAGTACTTACCTGAGTAAGAATTTGGTTTTTTGTATAATCTACTATCTCACTAGCCATGTTGGTATCGCGGATTGTTGATTCGGCTGCTTGAAGATTTTCAGCTGCAACTGCAATTCCTTCGGCTGCCATTTCAAAACGATTTTGATATGCACCGAGGTCTGCCCTCTGTTTATTAACAGTAGTCATAGCTGAATCGAGAGTCGCAAGTGACATATTTGCAGAAACTGGGTCGGCAATACTTAACTTTGCGAGTGCGTCTCCCTGCGTACCTACTAGCCCCAAAGACTGTGCAGTCATAGTACCAATGTAGATGCGTTCGTTCTGGTCAACGTTTGCCCCTACGTGTAGTTGCATTACCTGTCCGGTTACAGAATCAGTCGCAAATGAACCTGTAAGCATGTTCATTCCATTAAACTGTGCAGCACTTGCAATCCTGTCTACTTCATCAATAAGCTGAGAAACCTCAACTTGAATTTGCATCCTGTCTTCGTCGCTATAAATCCCGTTTGCTGCTTGAATAGCTAATTCACGAATACGTCCAAGAATGTCTCCTGTTTCTTGCAAATAACCCTCGGTTACCTGAATAAAGGAAACACCATTTTGAATATTACGTTCGGCTTGATTTAATCCTCTGATTTGCATTCGCATTTTTTCAGAAACTGCAAGACCTGAAGCGTCGTCACCGGCTCGGTTAATACGTTCGCCAGAACTGAGTTTTTCAATATTACCTTGTAAGTGACTGGCATTTAGGCCAAGTACACGATCGGCATACATTGAACTCATGTTGTGATTAATAATCATCTAACACCTCCATGTTTATAAACTTAAAGCATCATGCTTTAAGACCTATAATACGTCAGGCAAAATAACAGCATTGCGCCTCTGTTACTTTGTTTTAGACCTACAATAGGAACTGTTGCACCAACACCAAAAACCGGGCTCCCACCGGTTTGATTTGATAAGTGTCGCAACCGTCTCTATTGTTACGTACAACATAAAGGTTGACTGTCAAATTACTCTTGTTTAAACCTAATTTAGATTTAAACACCATACCCTAAACTGGTACAGTTTGCAGGTTTTAGGAAACAATGCCTACCAACCTAATGGAATTATAACATAGTTTCGAAAAATCTGCAAGTCATATATCGCAGAGCCTGTTAAAAAAACAGATCTTTTAGATGAAACTCGAGGCTTGAAAATGAACCATTTAGTAGCCCATTTTCAAACCTTGATAAACTGGTAAAAAAGACTATAGCTTACTTACCAATCCTATTATCACTATTGTAATAATGATAATACGTTTTGTGTTGTAGCGTTAGCTTGAGCCAGCATTGCTGTTCCTGCTTGTGCTAAGATTCTATTTTTGGTAAAATCTACCATTTGTGCTGCCATGTCAGTATCACGAATTACAGATTCTGCTGCTTGTAAGTTTTCTGCAGCAATGTCTAGACCTTCGATTGCTAAGCTTAGTCTGTTTTGGTAAGCACCAAGATCAGCTCTTTGCTTGTTAATCTTTTTAAGACCTTCATCGATCATACCGATTGAGCGGTTAGCATCAGCTGGAGTAGCGATAGTCATAACTTGCTCTGTTCCAATTTCACGAACACCCACTGACATTGCTGTCATAGTTCCAATGAATACTTGCATTCTTTGGTCCATGTTAGCACCAATGTGTAGCCACATAGAAGCTGTAACAGTGTTTTCACCAGTTTGGCGAGCGAATCGACCTGTTAGCATGTTCATACCATTGAATTGTGCATGGCTTGCTACACGATCAACCTCAGCAACAAGTTGTGAAACTTCAACTTGAATTTGCATACGATCTTCATCACTGTAAATACCGTTAGATGCTTGTACTGCAAGTTCACGAATACGTTGCATGATGTCAGTTGTTTCTTGTAAATAACCTTCAGTTGTTTGGATAAAACTGATACCGTTTTGAGCATTTTCAGAAGCTTTGTTTAAACCACGAATTTGAGCTCTCATTTTTTCTGAAACAGCTAATCCTGATGCATCGTCACCAGCTCGGTTAATTCTTTCACCTGATGAAAGTTTTTCCATGTCCTTAGCTTGTGCTAAGTTGGTTACACCGAGAGTACGGTTTGAGTACATTGCTGACATGTTGTGATTAATAATCATAATATTCCTCCATGGAATTGTAATAGAATAACTTCCTGTTATTCTTTTGTGTTTCTATAAAAACAGTATAATTCTGTCTTTAACTTCACAATGATTGCACTACGTTATATTTCTTCAACGAAGAACGATAACTATAAAGCTCTCTTTTATTATATCGGTGCAAGATTAATTATTCTTTACTTTTTTTTACTAAAAATATGATTTTTTTTACTTTTAATGTTACAATTAGTAATGCATTTAGAAAAAAACTGTATTTTTTGTAAAAATTCTCATATTACACAAAAAAATATACATTCTAGAACTTATTTTCACTGTATTAAGTCAAAAAGTGGTGGGTGTGGTGGTTTTTTTCTTCATTCTGATTGTTTTAGTACTACATCAGAACAAAAACAGAGGTATTTGTTACATAGTAATGATCTTGGGTTCCATGGGGAACATAATGGATATAGAACATATCTAGAAAGATATGTTGAGACGGTACTCTGTTATGAACGAACAAAAAAAGAAGAAAAAAGTATATATTCGCTGTTTGATTATGGTTCTGGGCCAACGCCAGCTCTCGTTCAGTTATTAAAGGAATATAATTGTAAATTTGTATTTAAAAATGACGTCAAAATTAAGCATTGGGATCCTTTTTTTTATCCTGACGGTGATTTTTTTGAGAATGGAGCTGATATCGTTTTTTGTCTTGAAGTAATAGAACACTTTGAAAATCCGCTAGAAGGTTTTAGAGGCCTTGCAAAGTCATGTGCTCAAGGTGGGCTTATAGCTATACAAACTCAGCTTGCACCGAACACTTTTGAAGATTTTGAAAAATGGTGGTACAAGGAAGATAGCACACATGTAAGTTTTTATACCCTTAATAGTATTGAAGAATGTGCAAAACAGGTTGGGCTTCATTTTGAGGATGCAAAAAATGGGGTGTTTTTTTTGCGGAAAAACTGATTTGCATGTTTTATAGAATAAGTATCGGTAGTTTTTTCGTAGCAAAAAATAGCCTAAAATGAAAGACATTTTTTAAAAAAAATAGTAATATTTATGGTGCTGTGTATTGACACATTTTTACTATTTTGATATAGTAATTGAACTGGGGGTGTAGCGAAGCTGGTTATCGCGCCGGCCTGTCAAGCCGGAGATCGCGGGTTCAAGCCCCGTCACTCCCGTAGAGTTCATCTGTATTGATGAACTCTTTTTTTTTTCACCTGTGCAGGGTTTGAATTGGTGCAGTGCAAAAATTGTTTGTGGAGTATGAAACTCTTCGAATTTATTTTTATAAACCCTGTTTATATATTCGGTTTTTGCTTTTCTTAGTAAGGGCAAAAACCTTTTTTTATTTATTTTGTCACTAAATGTTTTTTTTGTAATAAGCCTATTAATCTGCGTGATTCTTGCGGATAAAAAAGAACGTATGATGGCGTCTGTGAATTCCTGCGGATTTAAAGACAAAAAAAGACTGCCGTATTGGACAGTCTTTTTACACTTGAAATTAGAACGTATTAGTTTTCAATAATAGCAATTATATCATCTGCTTTTAATATTAAACACTCTTCGCCGTCGATTTTAATTTGAGTTCCAGCATATTTATCATACATTACTCTTTGTTTTACTTTAACTTTGATTTTTTCAGAATCATCTCCAATTGCTACAACAACTGCAATTTGTGTTTTTTCTTGAGCAGTATCTGGGATAATAATTCCGCTAGCTGTTTTTGATTCGGTTTTTTCAATTTGTACTAAAACTCTGTCTTGTAAGGGTATAACCTTCATTTTAATCCTCCATAAGGAAATAATTCCACGTGATGTTCACTTTCATAATATACGAAAATTTGCTTCTATTGTCAATAAAAATGCTACTTTTTGCTATATTATTTGTTAAAAAAACTTCTTTTCTATACTGTGCACTTGTCAAACGAAATAAAAAGAGATACAATTAAGAACCGCTGTGTGTAAAATACTATACGCAGTAATTATCAAAAATGAGGATATTATGAAAATTAAAACTATTATGATACTGGTAGTATCAATATTTATACTTACAGCTTGTGAAACTACTCCAAAAGTAGTGGAGGAAGATCCCAATTTCATTGGAAACTTTGATCCTATTCAATTAGAAAATCTTATTTGCGTACGAGAATCTTTGGGGGGCATAGTTCCAACAGAAATAAGACTCTATTTTATACCGAGGACAAATAATGTTGAAATGTACTTGCGTGATGGAATGACTACGTATGTTCTTATCTTAGGGGAAGAAGAGCGGCAGCAATTGTTTGACGGGGTATATATGTATGCAGATTCTTATGCAGCATATTCTGACGGAGATGATGCATCCCTTGTTAATCGTGATGCAACCAGAAAAAATAGTTTTAATACTGGGACAATGTCTGTTTCTTGGGGTGTCGTGAGTACTTCAAGGAATAACACAACAGTTTTTTATACAAATTATAAGTTTTTAGAAGAAGATAGGCCGTATTTCGAACTTTTAGTTGACAAAACAAAAGATAAAGAAAATGCAAGTGTTTACTCTCCTGTTTTGCGCTTGTATTTTTCACCAACTCACTTAGAGAAAATGTTAGACTTGCTAGGGCAAGAAAACTTAGAGCAAATGATTGCAGAATTAGAAGCAGAGGCTTTTGCATTCTAATTTTTTGCCATATAGAAAATGAAAAAATATTAAAAAAAAGCTTAGAACTAACTAGCTTTTTGGCATAAATGTGATATAATAGTAGTAATTGTGAAAAGTGAAAAGACACCTAGCGATACAGAAGCTTTTGAAACAGTTCCTTTAGAAGAGTTTTACGAAGATGATGATAGCGCTTTACAAAATGATGTTTCCACAAACTTAGTTGTTTTAACGAACGAAGAACAAGCTCTCGTTAATCAAGTGTTTGATATGCTCACGACAATATCTCCAGAGAGCATAATAGTTCTTTCTGATAGACTTGCAGATCTAGAAAAGCTAACCCTTAATATTGCACATTTCCCTTCATTAAAAGAAACACAAGAACAAGGTGGAAAGCAAAGAGATATTAGCACCTTAGTGGAAGCCCTCCTTATTAGACGAGAGGGTGATAGGATGTTGCACTTACCATCGAAAGCTATCTTAGGTAAGGGGTTCATTGTTGCGAAATTTCATACCTTTTGCGGGATGGAAAAACTCGCAGCGCACTCTATGAACTCAGAATCATTGGTACAAAAATTAAGACGTACATGTCTAGATATTTTATTTAATATAATGGCAGAAGATGTATATGTTTCGTTATTGGACAATGAAAGCATACCAGTGGAATTTAAGAAGAAAATTGCATATGAGCTAATTACACTTTGGGAAAGGCGAAGCGACAAAACCGCTACAGGAATGGCACCTGTTTTAGACACAATTTGGAATGCGAGAAGAAATTTAACACCAGCTCTTGGTACAATGATTGGTACAAGTGAGCTTTTGTTAATTACTATGGCGATGGATGAGCAGTGGTGTAAGTTTATTGCAAAAAAAATGGGCGAAGAAGATGCTGCTATGGCAATGGAAGAGTTTTTGTTTGGAATTTCATATGAAGAAATACAAAAATTGCGCAGTAATTTACGTAAAAAAAATATTAGTGCAATAAACAGAGATGAAGCAGCTAAAATTTTAGGAAGGCCAACGACATATTTTAAATCTGATTCTGAAACAGAAAAAGAAGCTTTTGAACCAAGAGATTTTTATTTGCTGTATTCAATTCGTCGTGAGAATGCCCGAGCTCGACAGCGCTTACAGTTACCAGGTCCTCGATATACTCTAGAAGATCACTATATGCATTTCATACTCGAATCTGAAAATAGTTCGGATACAAGTACTAAGAAGGAAGGATAGATATGAGCGAAGGTAATGCAAAGAAAACACCATACCGTTTTGGCGAAAAACTTCGTATGGTTCGTGAAAAAAGGGGCTATACATTAAAGACTGTTGCCATTAAAGCGGGAGTAAGTGAAAGTCTTGTATCTCAAATTGAACGAAATAGGGTTTCGCCTGCAATTGATACACTTTTAACTCTTGCTGATGTTTTAGATATTAATCCTGAGTTTTTGTTTGAAGAATTTAGACGTACGCGACCTATAAAAATTGTACGCACTTCAGAAAGAAGAAAAAGAACAGAAAGTAAGGTTGTGTATGAAGAGCTTGCTCATCCGGTTGAAAAAAATGGATCATATAACATGGAGTTCTATAGTATAACTATTCCCCCTGGTGATAGAACTAATCATGGTTCATATGGACATTTAGGCCAAGAAATGGGTTTTATTATAGAGGGAAAAGCTTTATTTAAATATGAAAATGAAGAATATGAGCTAGAAGAAGGTGATAGCTTATCCTTTTCTTCTTCTGCACCACATACACTAGAAAATGCTTCAAAAACTAAATCTTTAAAAGCATTATGGGTACTAAATCCGCCACAACGTTTTGTAGAATAGTTTATGGGCAATCATTCATAGAAAATTTTTCTCCTTTGCCCACAGACTTAGTTACAAATGCATTTCCGCCAATTACGGCATTTTCTCCAATAGTTGTGTCACCACCTAAAATTGTGGCTCCTGCGTATATTGTAACATTGTCCAATATTGTAGGATGGCGCTGAATGTTTTTTAACTTTTGCCCTCCTTTTGTAGACAGTGCTCCTAGCGTTACCCCTTGATATATTTTAACGTTGTTGCCTATTACGCATGTTTCACCTATAACAACCCCTGTTCCGTGGTCTATAAAAAAGCTATCCCCGATAGAAGCACCAGGATTGATGTCAATACCAGTTCTTGAATGTGCATATTCGCTCATAATTCTCGGAATGAAAGGGATACCCTCTTTATGCAGGATATGGGCAAGTCGATAAATGTATATAGCATAAAATCCAGGATATGAAATAATTACTTCGTCGACACTGTAAGCTGCTGGATCACCATCAAAACCGGCCTTTGCATCTAGCAGAAGTTTTTCTTTTACTTGCTCAAATTGAGAAAAAAATTCTTGGGTGACAGCACTTGCCTTGCATGTTGGTCCTGTATCTCCAACTGCAATTTTAATTTGTTCAAGCATTTTTTGTTTAAGAAAATCTAAGGAATATTTTTTTGGACCAAAGTGGTTTGGAAATAACTCTGATTTAAAGTTTCGTGTTAGATTTATTACAATAGTGCTATTTGGAAATGTCATAGTATGTCCTTAAAGTAGATTTTGTTTTATAAAAACAATGACGTTGATAAATATCTTTCACCAGTGTCTGGAAAAATCACAACAATATTCTTATCTGAATAATCTGTTTTTTTTGCTAATTCTATTGCACAATGTAATGCAGCACCAGATGATATGCCAACCAATATACCTTCATTCATCGCAACCATGCGCGAACTAATCATTGCGTCTTCATCGCTGGAACGTAAAAAAGCATCGCAAACATCTTTTTGTAATATCTCAGGGCAAAAACCGGCACCGATTCCTTGGATTGCATGAGGGCCTTTTTCACCTTTGCTTAAAAAGGGTGATTTTTCAGGTTCTACACCGAAGATTTTTATTGACTCCTTTTTAGATTTTAAAAATTGGCCAGTTCCACTAATGGTTCCTCCTGTTCCAATTCCGGCTATAAATATATCAATATTACCTTCCATTGCATTCCAGATTTCTGGACCAGTAGTTTCTATATGAGATTGAACATTTGCAGAATTTGTAAATTGACTTGGCATAAATGCATTTGGGGTGTTTTTTACAAGTTCTTCTGCTTTATCAATGGCTCCTTGTACACCCTTTGCAGCTTCAGTAAGAACTACTTCTGCACCATAAGCTTTTAAAAGTTTTTGTCTTTCAATACTCATGCTTTCACTCATGGTTAGAATAATCTTATACCCTTTGCTAGCAGCCAGTGCAGCAAGGCCAATGCCGGTGTTGCCGCTTGTTGGCTCAATAATAACAGTATCTTTTGTTATACGTTTGTTTTCTTCGGCATCTTTTATCATATAATACGCAGCCCTGTCTTTTACGCTGCCTGATGGGTTGTAGTATTCTAGTTTAGCAAAAATATTTGCTTGTAAGTGTAATATTCTCTTTATATTTTTGAGTTCTATAATGGGTGTTTTACCTATCAACTCATACATACTTGAAACTGGCTTCATTGGTGTACCTCACTTATTACGTTTCTCTAATTATATCACAGAGAATGTGCTTGTCAAGCTGTATGGAAAATATAATTTTACATAAAAAACCACTTACATCATAAATTAAAAAGATGTATATTATCATTGCATATATTATTTATTTGTGATACACTACCAACTAGGTATGCAATTTGATCTTAGTGATGATGTAATTAATGGTCTCATTTTTGCAATGGAGAATCAACATGAAGATAATGTGTTTGATTGCCAGATGCGATGTGTGGTCAAGTTAGATATCAAAGTCAATGATGCTACCGACCGTTATATTAGAATCCCTGAGTGGACTTCTATTGACGGCTTTAAGGTGATGGAACATTTTGTTAGTTCGCTTCATTTACCGCTAGCAAAAGAGGCTCTTCATGAGGTCCTTTTTGCAGGCAAAGGGGTTTTCCGAAATTTTAAAAATATACTTAAGGAATACCCTGAAGCAGAAAAACAATGGTTTGCGTTTAAGCAACGAGTACTTAAAGAAAGAATTGTTCAATGGTATAATGTTTTAAGGGATTTTTGGGGTTTGGAAAGGATTGAAGGTGAGCCAGAAGAAACTGAAAATCTTATTTTTGACGATTTTACTTTTCGCGAATATGAAGAAATGTTAGATATGGAACATGTTTTACAAGCTGAAAGCATGGCAATACAGGATCTTGAACAGTCATTTCCGCAAGAGTTTAGTGTAATTGCAAAGGCATTATATGCGAAACATAAGCTTGACTTAAAAACAGAGCAGCATATTACAATGTGTTGTACAAATATTGCCGGTGATTTCTCCGGTGTTCTTTCTGTTTTACCAGTTGCTGAACCTGCAAAAAATGCAGTAATAGTTACATTTTTTTTTATTTTACCGGCTTGGAGAGGCTTAGGAATAGGAAAAGAACTATTTTTGTATTGTTTACAGGAATTAAATAAACGTAATTATCGTTGGGTTTTAATACCCGAAATATTCATCCCCGAAACATTTACAAAGGTACTACTCCGTAGTGGGTTTGAAAAAACCCCTATTGGTTTTATGGTAGACCTAAAAGAAACAATTTAAGTTTTTGGAGGAAGTGCATGTCGATGCAAAAAGACAGTTCCATTTTAGAGGAACAATTTAAGGCTATATTAGAGCAAGCCGTAGAAAGAGTAAAGACTGAAGAAGATCCTATTGTTATAAGTGAATATAAAAAGCTTTTTAAAAAATATGTTCCTTTTACACTACGTACCTATGTTGGAGCTTTTTTAGCAAAAGAAATGGCTAGCAGTGGATTTTCGTTGTCAAAAAATTTTAGAAAATCTTCAAATCGACAAGGTAGGTTTGATAGCAGTTCTCGCCGAGATTCACAGACGGAAAATTTTTCACGTTCAAGATTTGATAGGTCTGCTTCTACTCGTACAGAAAGAGAGCCATCAAATAATCCTAGAATAACAATTGATGAAGATAAGGCTGTAACAATTTTTATTGGAATGGGACGTAATCGTGGTGTTTATGCAAGAGATGTTATAGGCCTAATTACACAAAGAGCTTCAATTGATAGAGATAGAATCGGTGAGATAAAAGTACTCGACAACTACTCTTTTGTTCAAGTATATATTGAAGATGCAGATAGCATTATTTCATTATTAAATGGTAGTGATTATCGGAATAGAAAGCTAGCAGTTAGTTACGCTCATAAAAAAGAACGCACTGAAGAAAGCGGCGATATAAGCCGAGATGATTCAGCATCACAAGAGTAAGCTTTATGAATATTGTATGCCTACAAACAGGACCGCTTGGAGCAAATACATACATAGTTCCCTGTAGTTCAAATGATACAGAGAAATCGAATACTGTTTTTGTTGTCGATCCAGGTGGTGATGCTAGTGTTATTTCTGATGAGTTAAAAAAGTTAAATGCTAATCTTGTGGCTATAGTTCTTACCCACGGACATTTTGATCATGTCGGTGGGTTGGCGAGTCTTAAAGAGATGTATCCGAATGCAAAAATATGCATCCACAAAGATGATAATGATTATATAGGTAGTAAGGGGTATGATACTCACCGAAAAATTTTTTCAAGTATTGGCTACCAAGCAGGAGATTTTTTTACACATGATAAATTGCCTGAATGTGAGCTGTATTTAGAAGATAACAAAGTGCTTGAATTTGCAAGCGACTGGGTTGTACTACATACACCAGGACATACAGAAGGTTCAATTTGTTTATATAACGAAAACGAAAAAATCTTACTATCAGGAGACACATTGTTTTTTAGGTCATATGGTAGAACAGATTTAGTTGGTGGAAGTTACGAAAAAATAAAACAAAGCTTACAAAGGCTTTTTAAACTTCCAGTAGAAACTATTGTATTTTCCGGGCATGAAGGGTCGACCACTATTGACGCTGAAAAGGATATGGTTATATAAAATATTTGTGATTAATTAAAAAGCGTTACTTATTGCATTATAATAAGTAACGCTTTTTTTTATGACTTTTCAATAGTAAAAAGATTTTCAGTTATTGCAAATGCATGGTCACCAATTTTTTCTATAGATCGAATCATATCTATATATAAAAGTTCTGATTTTACATCTGCGCCTTCTTCTAGTCTCTTTCGTGCTGTTTTTTTAAGCTTTGTACGAAGGTCATCTATTTGATTTTCAATTTCTTGAGCTTCGGCCATTTCTTCTTGTGTTAAGGGTTCATTTAAGTGGGCGTTTACAAAGTCTAATAGAAGTTGTACTAAGTTTACATACGGTTCAATTTTATCAATATCACCCTTTTTGAATTTCATCTTTTTTTCAATACTTTTTTTGAGCAAGATCATTAAGCTATAACATTGATCAGTTAGTACTTCGATTTCGTCAATTATCCTGCTTAAAGAAAGAATAGTTTCTTTTTGAGAGTCTGTAGTTGATAAATAGGTGCATTTTGTTAGATAGTTAGAAAGCTCTTCTTGCATTTGATCTGCATAATCTTCTCTTCCTTTAATAAACTCAAAGTTTTTTGAGATAAACTGTTCGTTTCTATCAACAAAGCCTTTTTTTACACGTGCAAACATATCATTTGCAATTTGAGTCATTTGTACAATTTCCGATTGGACTTGTACTAAATGGAGTTCTACAGAATCCTTGGTTCCAGACCCGATAAAAGGAAATGAGTATTGATCTGGAGCATCATTTTCTTTGTTTCTTATTACTTTCTTAGTGAGAAGTGCAAGTTGGTTTGTAAATGGTAAGAAGATTACGGTATTGAGCACATTGAAAACGGTGTGTAACATTGCTATATGCGAAGGAAGTGAATCGTATACATCTCCTGGTATAAGGCTATCAACTAAAAGTAAAAGTGGGTTTAGTAATAGTAATGCTAGCAGTGTACCTGTAATATTAAATAGTACGTGGATTAAAGCTGCTCTTCGGGCATTAACCTTTGTTCCAATAGAAGCCAGTACGGCATCTATTGTTGTACCAATATTACTTCCTAGAATCATAGTTGCAGAAAATTCCCAGTTTAAAAGACCCCCAGCTGCCATCGTTAATATAACTGCTGTTGATGCACTGGAGGAGTGTAGTAATATAGTAACGAGAATACCTGCAATGACACCAAAAAAGAGACTGAGTGCCCCATTGTCTTGCAAGTCAGATAAAAATGCAATACTTTCAGCACCAAAGGAAGGAATTGCACCTGACAATAAATCAAGGCCTAAAAATAAAAGACCGAAACCCATTAGCGTTTCGCCAATGCTTTCATTTTTTATTTTTTTTAATCGGGTAAGAAGAAATCCAATTCCAAAGATTGGAATTGCAAACAAGGAAATCTTAAACTTAAAGCCTATTATAGCTACAATCCATGCTGTTACTGTAGTACCTATGTTTGCTCCAAAAATTACACCAACAGATTGAGAAAGACTTATTATTCCTGCATTTACAAATGAAACAACCATTACTGTTGTTGCACTCGAGGACTGTACAATCATAGTAATAAACAAACCAGTAAAAACAGCGATAAAGCGATTGTTTGTCATAAACCCTAGTATGCTACTAAGAGTTTTTCCAGCGCTTTTATGTATGCCGTCGCTGAGCATATTCATACCATAGAGTAAAAGACCTAAACTTCCAATTAATTGGAAAATAATTAATACAATATTCACACTTCACAATACCATAAAAAAAACAGCTTTGCAAGCTAAAAAAAGCAAAAAAAGACTTTTCACTTTCTTTATTTTTTGGTACAATAAAAAAATGGTATTACGTAAGGTTTTTTTTGTAACACTACTATGTAGTTTTTTTATAGTAACTAGCTGTAGCGAAAGTGGCGAGGTGCAAAAAAATGAAAATAAAGATGCACCAGAATTGGTGTTGCCAACCCTAGAAAGTGTTACTGAAGAAAATAATGAGTTTGTTGTTGTTTTGTTTGGTTATGGATACAATGAAGGTGAGTCAAAAGAAGAACTTCTTAATCAACTTAGCGCTGAATATGGATTAGCAGAAAATGGAGGAATAATTATTCCTTTTGTGTATCCAGATGATTTTGATGCATATGGTTACGAAAGAATAAGCTTATTAACTGACAATATTGAAGCAGAATTATTGGAGTTAACTGGCGAAGTTGATATTACCAAGGTTGCAGCAGTAGTTACGTTAGGTGCACCAGAGGGAACTCATTATGCGCTAGCAGAAATACAAGATTCAGGTTATGATGCAGTAATATTCTCTGTGTTTTCGCAAGATGATATTCTAGGCACCGAAGCTGGCTCAACACTAGTAATCGATTATAGTATGGATCAAGCGGCACAAGATAATCGATTTGAGCATCTAGGGGAACTTGATTTAAGTTTTCCCGCAAATGTATTTGATATAATATCGCCGCTTATAAATGCAAGTTTTGATTGGAATGGAATCGATGAGACGGGGCTTTTTATCCCTGCCTTACGAACAGAATACAAAAAGACTACCTCGTATAATTTTTTTGTATTTGTGGACCCACAGACAGGGTTAAGAGCCCAAAATCATTATGTTTTAACACAACAAGAACTTAATGATTAAAAAGAACATATATCCATAGGTTTTAATATACCTTAGAGTAGGAGTAAATCATGAACTCGTTAGTTCAACAAAATACAGGAATTATTGGTTCTCAAGATGCTATAGCTGTTCTTAGCGCAAGAGAAAATGCAAGAATTCTTGTGTTTGGTGATAGCCATGGAAATTATGATGTTTTAAAAGATATAATACTAAATTTCGGAAACGAAGTTGATGCCCTTATTTTTTGTGGTGATGGGTTTTATGATTTAGTTGCTTACATAGAAGATTCAATTCATGATGAAAAAATGAAAGCAGCATTACCTTCTGTTATTCTTGCGGTAAAGGGAAATTGTGATTCAAACGAATATCCTGTGAGGCTTGAAAGTGATGACAATGATATACAAGATGTCTATTCGAAATATTCAGTTGCTGCAAAAATCTCCTGTGAAATTGCAGGAAGAACTGTTTTTGTAGCTCACGGTGATCATTACCGTGTAGATATGGGTATGGATACGTTTCTTGCAGCTGCACATTCAGTAGATGCAGATTTGGCTTTTTTCGGGCACACTCATTGTACCCATTGGGAAGAGTCTGGCGGTACATTGTTACTAAACCCTGGTAGTTGTTATAGATCAAGATCTTCTTTGCCTCCAAGTATGGCAATTGTTTCATTTCCGGGTGAACAAGATAGATTTAATATTGAATTTTTTGAAGTGCAAAAGACACTTTTTAATAATTATAAATTTCTGCCATTGGCGGTACATACTAATTGATAGCATTCTAATTTATAGAATGCTATTTTTTTATAAAAGTTTTAATGACGTGGTTATAACCACTGAAATTATAAAAAATAGTGTTTTACACAGACAAAATGATGCTTTGCAATTATTGCGTAGCAATTAACATGGAGGGTACAAGTGAGTACACATGAGTATTTAGGGCCATCAGATAGGCCGCGAT
This sequence comes from uncultured Treponemataceae bacterium, assembly GCA_964370315.1. Lineage (GTDB taxonomy): Bacteria > Spirochaetota > Spirochaetia > Treponematales > Treponemataceae > CAYJFX01. The sequence goes on along the minus strand of CAYJIS010000008.1, from coordinate 17,872 downwards.
TTGGGCGTTGGTTTCCGTTGAGTTTTCAACACGTATTTGCAATGTTTGGAGCAACGATTCTTGTTCCATTATTAACAGGATTAAGTCCTTCTACTGCATTATTTACAGCAGGCTCTGGAACATTGTTGTATATTGCAATTACTGGTGCAAAAGTTCCTGCTTTTTTAGGTTCTTCTTTTGCTTTTATACCTGCCCTCACTGCAATATCGGCAACCTATGGTTTGCCATATGCGTTAGGTGGAGCATTTTGTACAGGTATTTTCTATATGATTGTCGCTGGTATTGTAAGGGTTGCAGGTACAAGTTGGCTTGATAAGGCTCTTCCTCCAGTGGTTATAGGATCAGTTATTATCGTAATTGGTCTTAATCTTGCTCCTACTGCAATGTCTTCTGCCATGTATAATGCAAGCGGAGAATACTCTCTTGTGTCTTTATCGATAGCAGCGGTAACACTGGGAATAGCAGTTATTGCTAGTATTTTTCTAAAAGGCTTTTTTAGTACTATTTCCATACTTATTGGTTTAGTAGGTGGATATCTTTTTACACTTATAATGGGCTTGTTTTTTCATGCTTATAATCTTATAGATTTTTCAATTATCAGTGAAGCATCATGGTTTGGTTTACCAACTTTTTCTATTCCTAAGTTTAGTTTTGTTCCAATTATTACCTTTATTATTGTATCATTTGCTACTATTTGTGAACATCTTGGGGATACACTTATCACATCAAAAGTAATTGGAAAAGACATCTATAAAGACCCAGGTTTGCATAGAACTCTAATTGGAGATGGTGTTGCAACAGCATGGGCATCTTTATGGGGTGGTCCTCCTAATACGACATATGGTGAGAATATTGGTGTAATGGCAATAACTAAAGTATATAGTGTATGGGTTATTGGCGGAGCTGCAGTTATTGCTGTGCTTTTATCTTTTATTCAAAAATTTGGCGCAATTATTCAAACACTTCCAGGTCCTGTAATGGGGGGTATATCAATGCTTTTGTATGGGCTTATTGCTTCAAGTGGTCTTAGAACTATTGTTGAAAGTGGTGTGTGTTACAAAGATAAGAGGAATCTTACTATATCTTCAGTTGTTTTAGTAATCGGTATAGGAGGAGGAATTCTTCAATTTAATATTGGTAGCGATTTTACATTCTCATTAAGCAGTGTTGCATTAGCAACATTAGTTGGAATATTATTGAACTTATTAATACCGAAAAAAAATGCAGTTATTGAAGATAAAGAGTAAAGAAGCACTGTACTTATACATAAAATAGAGGTATAATTAGTAACATATATTTTTTCTTTGTCATTAGAATGGATACATGGAGGCGAGCAAAATGGAACTATGTTTGTACAATGCTACGGTTTTCACTGGGTTTTCCCAAATGAATAATTGTGCTGTATATGTTAAAGATGGAGTTATTGCAGATATTTTTTCGCAACGACGGTTTGAAAAAAGAAGTTTTGATGCATCAGTAAAACTGATTGATACAAAAGGTGCGTATATTTCGCCAGGCTTTATCGATACTCATATTCATGGTTTTATGGGAAGCGGAACTGATAATTGTACAGCAGAAGCAATGCTGCAAATGTCAAAGGATCTTGCTCAATATGGTGTTACAGCATTTAATCCAACAATGTATCCTTCAGACGAAGAAGTGATGATTAATAATATTAAAGAAATTGTTAAAGCAATGGGAAAGGAAGAAGGTGCAAAAATTATGGGTATCCATATGGAAGGCCCTTTCCTTTCACCTGAAAAGCTCGGTGTACAACGTCCAGAAACAGTGAAAGAGGTTGATCTTGATTTAATGGAAAGACTTTGGCAAGCCTCAGAGGGGCATATTGTTAATATGACTGTTGCGCCAGAATTAAAAAAAATGAGATATCTTGCATTATCATGTTTACAAAAAGGAATAGTTTTACAAGCAGGACATACAGATGCTAATTATGAGAATATGGTAGAGGGTATGCAAGCTGGAATTTTACATTCTACACATCTTTTTAATGCAATGAGTCAAATGCATCATAGAAACCCAGGTGCAGTTGGCGCAATTCTTATTCATCCTGAAATGTCTTGCGAAGTAATTGCAGATGGAGTGCATATACACCCTGACTTAATAAAATTATTAGCAAGAGATAAAGCACTAGATAAAATTGTACTCGTTTCTGATGGTTTAACGCCAACGAATAGTAATGCAGACAAACTTATTGCTAACGGTGAAGAAGTTGTATTTCAGGAGGGTAGTTTTCATAGGAGTAAAGATGGAGTTATTGCAGGCTCAGCGCTAACAATGCTAAAAGGTGTTAGTAATCTCGTTGATTGGGGATTTTCTTTATCGGATGCGATTAAAACAGCTACATTTAGCCCTGCTTCAATTATGCAATACAAAAACAAAGGAATGCTAATCCCTGGCTATGATGCAGATATAGTAGTGTTTGATAAACATTTTAATGTTTTATTAGTATTGTGTGAAGGAAAAGTAAAGAAAGATATTTTATAGGAGTAATACATGAGGCTAATAATAGAAAAAAATTATGACAAATGTTCTATATGGGCAGCAAATCATATTGCAAGTAGAATTAAAGAATTTGGTCCAACTGCAAAAAATCCCTTTGTTTTAGGATTACCAACAGGAAGTACACCACTTGGAACCTATAACGCTTTAATTGATCTTTTTAAAAAAGGAAAGGTTAGCTTTGAGAATGTGGTAACTTTTAATATGGACGAATATGTAGGTTTGCCAGATGATCATCCGCAAAGTTATCATTTTTTTATGTGGGAAAATTTTTTCAAGCATATTGATATAAAAAAAGAAAATGTTAATATACTAAATGGTATGGCTAGAGATTTAGAAGCAGAGTGCGAAGCATATGAAAAAGCCATCGCTGATATTGGGGGGATTCATCTCTTTTTAGGTGGTGTTGGCGTAGATGGACATATTGCATTTAATGAGCCTGGATCGTCTCTTGTGTCAAAAACACGAGTTAAGTCTTTAACACACGATACCATTTTGGTAAACTCGAGGTTTTTTGGTGGAGATATTCAACAAGTTCCAACAACGGCTTTAACTGTTGGTGTAGGCACCGTTATGAATTCACGAGAAGTTGTAGTTTTAATAACTGGACATAATAAAGCAAGAGCCCTAAGTCATGCAGTAGAAAAAGGGATAAGTCAAATGTGGACAATAAGTAGCTTGCAAATGCATCCAAAAGCAGTAATTGTTTGTGATGATGACGCTACAGATGAGCTAAAGGTTGGCACCGTTAAATATTTTAAGGATATTGAAGCAGGAAATTTAGATAATAGTTTATAAAAAATATTTTAATTAAAAAAAAAGTGATTTTCAAACAGAAAATCACTTTTTTTTAGTTCATATTTGTGTTTATGGAATTACTACCGTTACAACTAATGTTGCTGTTCCTGCAGCCTGATTGGTTGACTGTGTTGCAGCAATATATGACGCAGTTGCAACTGATGGGACAGTGAATGAATCATCATTTTGTGTTCCAAGAGATCTATTTAGGTTACTTGTTATTGGGTTAATGCTATTACCTCGTTTACTAGAAACACCAGAAGTACTTCCACCAGGCACAGCAACGGCCTTTCCTTTTGTCCCTGAATAATTAATTAAGCCGCGGCCAACTGATATGTTTCTTTGACCCATATCAAAGCCTGTTCCCCGAACAGAAGCGGTTGCTACTGGTGTGTTTACTTGAAAGTTTACTCTCTTGTTTTGAGAACTTTGAACATCTGCGCTTATTGATCCAAGATTTAAGAAAACTTCAGAATCATGAGAGGAATTAGATTCTGTTAGTTGTTCAAGGGTGAGGCGTGAGAGTTGGTTAACAACAATGTTAGAACCTGCAACTCTAATTGTTGCCTGAGATTTGAATCCAGTTGAAATAACACGACCTTCATCAACGGTTTCTCCTCTGGCAAGGGCTCTCCAACCAGAAGTGGTTTGTATTTCAACTTTTCCTGAAACAGAAACAACTGTTCCACTTAATGAAAATGCTGGGATAGATAGGGAAAGTAACCCAACAATAATTAATAATCCTTTTTTCATAATTAACTCCTGTAAAAGTTTTAATAAAAACTTTTTGTGTATAAGACTTTTATAAGTCAGTTATATAATAGTAATATAATTTACTATTATTTATTTTTCAAGTTTTTTTGAAAAAATCTAAAAATAAAATAATAGTTTAATTTCGCCTTCAAGATAAGGACTTGTATTTGCCTCTGCAGAAATAAATTGTCCTACAGAACCAATTACGTTAATATCAGAAAGTAAATTCCATCTTGTAGCAACAAGCCATTGTGCCCCTGAGTAACCTTTTTCGACACCTGGGTTTGACATATTAAAAAATGTATCTCCTGAAAGGAACACTAATAGTGAATCAACAGGCCGAACTGTAGCAACAAGTCCTGTCTTTACAAGTCCACTATATTCTAATGTATCACCAAGGTTTGCTGTTTCCACTGTAAACAAGGTAAAAGGGTTTGCATCCCCTGTTGCAAACGTTGTTTTCCATGTTAGAAGAGAAGATGCAAAAGGCAAGAAGGTTGAAAGTTCAACTGTGGATAAATTAGCAGGTGTCCACGTACCATCTATGCCTTGTGTTAAGCCTAAGGTAGAAGAAAGAACATATGAAACAGGATTAATAAGCTCTCCGCTTAATGCGAGGGTTGAATAAAATCTGCTGTTTGGAGTACTGTTTCCAACATCGAGGGCTGTAAATGCTTCAACAAAGACACTTTGGTCAAGAAATAGATACGGGAAAGTTATCGCAATATTTGCAAGGAAAAAGGGTGCAGCAAAGGAATAAGCATTTGAAAGAATGTTTGTATTAGGTGCTGCATTGATACTTACATTGTAAGCATTAAGTAAGCCCGTAAAGCTTAGAGATGTGTTAACAGTCAGAAAATCATCTAAGTATACTAGCCTAATGCCGTCTGTAGGCAAAACAGCGACTAAACCTGTAATGTCGCTATGTGCAAAACGACCAGCTTCAAGTGCTAAAAAAGAAGAGCCTTCTAGAGGTATTTGCATGGCAAACGATAATAGAGGAATGTCAAATAAGTGCTGTGTTGTTCCCTCTGCTGTGTCAGAAAGAGTGTCGCCGTATGTAAACTCATAAAAAGCTGCAGCATTAATTTCCATTGGAAACTCTTGCCCTAAAGGTGCATTAAGACTTAATGTAAGTCTGTCAGCTTGTTCAAAGTCGAGTGCTCCGGATTGTTCAGCAAAGGTTCCCGCTGCATCTAGTGTTCCTTGCCATGTTAAGGCTGAAACAGGAGCTATAAGGGTAAGTAAAATAGCTATTGTAAAAATTATTTTTTTCATTTTGTTTCCTTATTAATAATCATCTAAATTAACGGTGTTTTTTTCAACTGAAAAATCTATGCAACTTGTAATAATTGTTAGAGCTTCTCTACCTGAGATTAAGTCATCTGGTTGGGTGCTTAATGGTATAAAGCCCATGTTTTGTAGTTCTAAAAATGCATATCTCGGAGACTTTGTAAGTCTTAGCATTAGACCACCTTTGATATTCCATATTTCTGTACAAAAATATGCAAAATCTTTGTAAGATAATGGTGCAGTATTTGACTCTATTTTAGAAAAGTCAAAATATTCTTCAAGTGCTGCTCGAGCAGTTGCTCCTTGTGCGGCCTCACTGTTTATGCCAAGATAAACAGAAGCATAGTATGAAACATCATTTAATGAGACTGTGTTTGCAGTAAGGGTTTGACTTACACGTGCAGATGATTGAGCAAACACAAATACATTGCTTAATAATAGCACTATGATAAGTAAAGTAATTTTTTTCATTAGTTCTCCTACTTTGTTCTTTTTATTTACTAAGCATTGTACATTATTTTTATGTAAAAATCAATAAAAAAGAATTAATTCATAAAAAAAACAATTTTTTTTATGAATTAAAAAAAAATATATGTTATACTATGATTATGGAAAAAGAAAACAAAAAAGAAAAAAGACAGAAAAAAATATGGGAAAGATATCCCGAGATGTTAATAGCCTTGGCTGTTTTTCTTGTTATTGGATTTGTATCTCGTATTGGTTGGTTGGATGTTATTGAATTACAAGCCTATGACTTATTGCTAAAGGTAAAGCCTGACACAGAAGAAAGAAGTGACATTGTTATTGCCGCTATTGATGATGCTTCAATTGCAGTAGAGGGAACTTTTCCGTGGCCGAGAGATGTTTTAGCTGATGCAATTATTCGAATGCGTGAACTTGGTGCTGAACAAGTAACATTTGATATTGAGTATTTATCACCTTCAACGAAGGGGATAAATCCTGCAGGACAAAAAAACTTGCCAGAAACATTTTTACGTGCAGAACAAGAGGTAAGTGAAATTCTTACAGAACTTGCATCTGCAATTTCTATTGGTCAAATGCCTGTTGAATATGTTATTGATACAACAAATGATATTGTTACCTATAATATTATTCCAACATTTGATTTATTACAGCAAGAGATTAATCAAGAAGTGTTTCGAGATAATGATGCCTATTTTGCACAAGCCTTACGGATGTTTGGTAATTCATGGCTAACAATAAATGCAGGAGATGTTGGTATCGCAGTTCCCGAAACATTAGAAAATTATGTTCGAGAAAACAATTTGCTCGATGATGTTACAGAGCCGACAGGATTAATTGAAAGTGAAAACAAAGTGTTTTTTGATGAAGCGAATCAAGAAAAAAAGATGACCCCGACTCTAGAGCTCCTTATGAGGGCAGCAAATGGTGCTGGGTTTACAAATATTATTTTAGATACAGATGGTACTAGACGACGAGTTGAGCTACTACATGAAACAGAGGGGCAGTATATTGCGCAATTGGTTTTTGCACCTCTTTTAGATACACTTGATTCTACAACCTTAGTTCGCAAAAGGAATTCGTTAATAGTAAAAGATGCCCTTTTTCCTGGTGAAGAGGAGCGAAGGGATGTAACTATTCCTTTAGATGCTAACGGCCGTATACTCATTAACTGGATACCTGATACATTTAGAGAAAGTTTTAAAAATGAATCTTTATTATTTTTACACAATTTAGACGAAATGGAAGAGTCTCTTTTAGAGTTTCTTAAAAGTATTGGAAGTTTTCAATTAGGAACAGCGGACGGATTTTTAACGTACTATTATGCAGCAGATTATTTGCTTGCTTCATACGAAGATCTTGAGCTTACAAAAAAACTACTGTTAGAAGAAGCTGCACTTGTGGATTCGAGAGATGATGCTCGATATGATGAGTATTTTGCAAGACGACAAGCTTTTTTTGAAGAGTGTTCTGAATTGACAAATTCTTTTTATCTTGATGAAATAATTACTGTTTTGCAAAGTATAATAACTGATGAAAACCGCTCTGATATAGAATCAGCACAAGCTTTTGTGGTAGAAAAATTTGAAGGTTTTACAAAACAACTTGAAGAATATAATAGTCTTTATACACAGCTTAAAGATAGTTATAACGGAGCTTTTGTTGTTGTTGGGCATACTGCAAGTAACTCTACCGACTTAGGAACAACTCCCTTTGAAGGGCAATATCCTAATGTTGGCACGCACGCTAACGTGTACAACACAATTATGAATGAAAGTTTTATTACACCTGTGTCAAGAAATATTACAGCCATACTTTCATTCTTTTTACTTTTCTTATATGCATATACCGCACGAAGAGTGGGAAGTACTGCAAGAAACATTTGTGGGGCAATTACAATAATAATTGTACCTCTTGTTGGTATTGGATTTATGTATTTTGATTATTACATTGCACTTGCATCAACATTATTTAATGTAATATTTGCTTATGTTGGTATTTTGCTTTGGCAATTCTTTTCATCAGAAAAAGATAAGAAACTTTTAAGGCAATCTTTTGAAACATACTTGTCTGATGATGTAGTAGAAGAAATTGTACAAAGTGGTGTAAAGCCAGAGCTTGGTGGTGAAGAGCGCCATGTTACAGCATTGTTTTCAGATATTAAAGCGTTTTCATCGTTCTCAGAACAATTATCGGCAACACAATTAGTTGAAATATTAAATGATTATCTTACTGCTTTAAGTGATGAAATTTTAATAAACAGAGGAACAATTGATAAGTATATCGGAGATGCTATTGTTGCTATTTTTGGTGCTCCGGTTCCAATGGAAGATCATGCATGGAGAGCCTGTGTTTCTGCAATTAAAATGAAACAAGCCGAAGAGCTCGTAAATGCAAGTTTAAAAGAAACTAACGAAAAACTTGTTGCTGAAGGCAAAAAACCAGTTGAAATAAAAACACGTATTGGTCTTAATACAGGAGATATTGTTGTTGGGAACATGGGAACACAGAAAAAAATGAATTATACTATGATGGGCGATGATGTAAACCTTGCAGCTCGTCTTGAAGGTGTTAATAAATCCTATAGTTCATGGATACTTGTTTCGCAAACAACTTGGGATGAAGCAAACTCAGGTGAAAATGAGGGAAAACTATTAGGACGTAGACTAGATCGCGTAAGGGTAGTAGGTCGATCCACACCTGTTCAATTATATAATTTAGTTGGCATTATGGATGAACTTCCTCAAGCGCAAATAGAGTGTGTAAATATGTTTCATAAAGGATTAGATCTTTACTTAGATAAGAAGTTTAAAGAAGCTCGAGATATCTTTCAAAAGGCATTAAAAATATATCCTAGTGATGGTCCTTCTGCGGCTTTTTCAGTGCGCTGCGAAGAATTTATAAAAAAAGGAGTGCCTGCTAAGTGGGACGGCGTTCTTAACATGACTTCAAAATAATGTTGCATTGGTATTCGTACCATTGCAACGTACCGACTTTCGTGCAGATTAGAAGCAAAACGGTTAGCACGAAAGTTGTGCGTTTAGTGTATCGTCTTCGCTTTACACTTGTTTTGATATATTATAATGTAACATATTGGCTTACCATATTTTTGAGCGCATTTGCTTAAGATTAGCGGTAAGCTTTTTTTGTAATAACCTGTTTTCGTTAGCTTTCTTTGGCAATGTTGTTTTTTTGCGTTTTTTTTGAATTACGCTTGCTTTTAAAATTTTTAACTCAAGTAATTTTAAAGCAAGCTTTTTATTTAATTCTTGACTGCGCTCTTGTTGTACCGTAATAAATAGTTCATCGTTTTTATTAATATTGTTTTCGAGCTTTTTTCTTATCTGATGCACTTGATTTAAGGATAAACCCTGTAGGGCATTGATAGCAATATACGCACTCACCTTAGTGTTTACCTTGTTTACATTTTGACCTCCCTTTCCACTAGAGCGTGAAAAAGAAAAATGAGTGTGTTTGTTAATGGAGTCTGTTAGTGCTTGTTTGTAATTATCCATAGGTACGTATTATATCATAAAAAGCTTCTTTAATTAAGAAATTTTACAAAAAAAAATAGCAATATGTGCCGAACGGCACATTGCAAAAAATTAATTTACTGTTATAATAAACAGGTTTATCATGTTTTAAAATTATAGTTGTGATGTATGCATGGTAAACAAAAAGAGAGATATACTATTGTAATAGTTTATTGCAATAATAACAATGGAGGCTTATATGAAAAAAAAGTATATTATTGTAGGAATGATTATTCTTTCTGTGGTTTTTAGTGCTTGCGATTCTTTATGGAATGTGCAAAATATTCCAAGTGTAGAATTACAGTTAGATATTTCAAAATATGTACCGGCAAAAAAGGATGATAGTTCCCTTGCACCTATGTTTTCAAGTAGTTTGCCATTATTTGGTGATGATGTAGATTTTACTATTGAGGTAAGTTTACATTACGAAAGAGATGACAAATTAATTGATAAAAAAGAATTTACACATGAAGAAATGGATGAAACCGCGACTATTAATGTTATTTTTGAAAACATTCCTGCGTCAATGCCTATATATGCTTCTGTAAAAATATTTGATAATAAAGCAACTCTTGACCCCTTGTATTTTAGCGCTAAGTCCGATGCAACGCGCTTACTAGATGGGCTAAATATTTTAGAAACAAGGCCCAATGTAGTTTTTTCTCAATATGGTAGCGGGCAGATTCAATTGAGTTATTCAATGTCTCCTACTTACGGAATTGTTACGGTTTATAATAGAGATGAACTTTTAAAAACTGCTACAGATATGTTGGGTGGAAAAGAACAAATTGAAAGAGGAGCAACTATATATATTAAGGATTCATGGCCAGTTATACAAAGTATCGCTTGGGATTTTCCAGGTCTTACGCTTAAACGACATAATTATCAAGAAATGGTAGCCTTTCCAATGCTTGAACTTTCTGGAAATGAGAATGACTCGGATGGCAATGTTATAAGAAGTGTCATATTTGCAAACATCACTTTGGATGGAAACAGCGAATATTTTGTTGGAGATCCAATGATTGAAATACTAAATAGTGATTATATAGTTTTTTATTTTGACTCTGGGGTGACACTTCAAAATAGTAGAACAATTGGTGCTGGTGGTGCAATATATGCAGAAAATATCCATGAAATGCACTTTAAAGGTGTAGCCCAAAACAATTTTTCAACTGACAGCGGTGGTGCAATACATATTAGTGGTATAAATTATCTTAATATTGATAATGCGTTATTACAGAATAATGAGGCTAGCACAGATGGTGGGGCTGTTTATTTAGAAGGTGTTGCAGAAAAAGCAGTTTTTTATAATAGCTTAATACAGGGAAATAGTGCTACTTTTAATGGTGGTGGTGTAAGTGCAGCAAACGAAGTTACTGCTATAGATTTTTATAGCACAAGTAGAAACAATAGTGCGCGAGAAGCAGGTGGGTTACACCTTAGTGGTGGATCATCTAGCCGCATCGAAGTACAATTTAATAATTTATCATCTATTTATAATAATACTTCAGAGGCAAATGCAACTGACGTAAGGTTGGAATACTGTGATGTTTACGGGGCATCACTATTAAATACAGGAGGATCCTTTAAGCTGGGTGATGGCTCACCCGCTGATTTTTCTTATGCTAATCGGGTATCCACAATTTTGAATTAGAAATCAAATAATCGACTGATTTTTAGCAGTATAGTATTTATCAATGAATCAAAATAGTGATGTACTAACTTGAATTTTACATTTTATTGAATTATACTATAATTAATAATAGAGAGGATATTTATGAAAAAAAGACATGTTATTGTAATGGTATTTATTATTTCAATTATTTTTACTGCTTGTGACTCAATGTGGAGTGTGCAAAGTGTGCCAGATGTTGCACTAAGATTTGATCTTTCGAAGTATCTACCAGAAAATGATAGTGCTTTAGAGCCACTTTTTTCAAGGAGCATACCGTTAGGTAGCCCTGAAATGGCTGTAAGTTACACAATTGATGTGAGCCTTCATTATGGAAGTACTGATGCCATAATTGAAACAAAGCGTTTTTCGCATAGTGATTTTGATGATGTTGCAAACATACTCGTAGAGTTTGAAGAAATACCAACGACGGCACCTGTTTATGCTTCTATTACTATACTTGATAATACTGCAGCAGGGGAGGATCCATTGTTTTTTAGTGCTATTTCTGATATTAAACGATTAACAAGTGGCGATAATGTGCTAGAAGCTCGCCCAAATGTGGTATTTTATGATGAAGATAGGTTAAGGTATTCTACCAAGGAAGATGGTTCAGCTACTGTAAATGAGGTAGAAGTTTTAGAAAGGGCAATAGAAATGCTTGGAGGCGAAGAGAGAGTAAAACGGGGTGCCACCATTTATGCAAAGAAGTCTATCCTGATAGAACAAAATGCTCCTTGGGATTATGCTGGTCTAACGGTAAAAAAAGGTGGCGATGATATTACTCTACTTGAAGGAACAGGAAGTTTATATACTGTTACATTAGATGGAAATAAAGAATACTATTCTGGTAGAAACTTAGTACGTATTGACGGTAGTGGTAGTGGATCTTATACCATTAGTGGTAATGTAGTACTTAAAAACAATGATGCAAGAGATTCTGATGGTGGAGCACTCTATGTTAACAATGTTAGTACACTTACTTTTAGAGGGGTTATACAAGATAACGAGACAACAGCGAATGGTGGTGGGATGTACCTAAATAATGTTGAAAACCTACGTTTTCTCGGTAGTATAGTAAACTGCAGTGCGGGTTTAGAAGGTGGTGGAATGTACCTAAATAATACTACTACTATTCCTTCGTTTAGCGGTAGTATTCTAAATAATAGGGCAGATACTGCTGGTGGTCTTTATGCAAATAATAACATAAGTATTACTTTTAATGCTGGTTCTGCAGTATATGGAAACACCAATACTGCGATTGAGGGTGGTGAAAACGGAAATAATTTGTATTTTAATGAAGCAGCTACTCTTACTTCGACTTCTCAATTAAATATGGGCGGGAATGTCGACTTTAATGCAAATGGTTACAGTAATAACTATATTTTTGTTCAAGGAGCCCCTACAATAAACTAATACATAAAGGTCGGTTTTGCCGGCCTTTTTTTGTGGGTAACTGTAGGATTACCCCCTTGACAATAATGTACCTCTTGGAATACTATAGTGTGTATGACTGCAAACGAACTAAGATCTAAATTTATAGAGTTTTTTAAAACAAAAAATCATGCCGAAATTTCAGGTAAATCGGTTATCCCTGAAAATGACCCAACAGTACTATTTACGACTGCTGGTATGCATCCTCTTGTACCCTATTTAATGGGGGAGCCTCATCCTGCGGGGAATCGCCTTTGTGATTATCAAAAATGTATTAGAACTGGCGATATTGATTCTGTTGGAGATTCATCGCATTTAACATGCTTTGAAATGCTTGGTAACTGGTCTTTAGGCGATTATTTTAAAGACGATTCAATTAATTGGAGCTTTGAGTTTTTAACAAAAGGAGAATGGCTTAATATTCCAGTTGATAAAATATCGGTAACGGTATTTGAAGGTGAAGAAGGTATTCCGCGAGATGCTGAATCTGCAGATATTTGGGCTTCTTTAGGTATTCCACGAGAAAGAATTTATTATCTTCCTAGAAGCGATAACTGGTGGGGGCCTGCTGGTGAAACAGGGCCTTGTGGACCAGACACAGAAATTTTTTATGACACAGGACTTGACGCATGCACAAACGACTGTAAGCCAGGCTGTAGTTGTGGAAAATACATAGAAATGTGGAACAACGTTTTTATGCAGTACTACAAAGATAAAGATGGAAATTATACAAAGCTTGACAGAAAGTGTGTAGACACTGGTATGGGAATAGAAAGAACTGTTGCTATGCTTCAAGGAAAAAAATCTGTGTATGACACTGAAGTGTTCCGTCCAATACTAGATTGTCTAGAAAACATTACAGGCAAAAAGTATGGCAAAGATGAAAGTACCGATACCTCTATGCGCATAATTTGCGACCATTTACGAGCTTCTGTGTTTATTTTGGGAGATCCAAAATCAGTGCTTCCGTCAAATGTTGGAGCAGGTTATGTGCTTCGCCGTTTAATTAGAAGAAGTGTGCGACATGGAAAAAAACTTGGCCTTGATGGTGAGTTCTTAGTAAAACCAGCTCAGGTTGTTATTGATAATTTTAAGATTGCATACGCAGAACTAGAAGAAAAAAAACAAGAAATATTTGATGCACTTAGAGCAGAAGAAATTAAATTTTTAGATACACTTAAAAAAGGTGAAGCAGAATTTGATAAACTTTTACCAAATTTAATGAGGAATCCGCAAAAAGTTATTCCAGGACGTGTAGCGTTCCGTTTGTATGATACCTTTGGCTTTCCAATTGAATTAACAGAAGAGCTTGCAAGTGAAAATGGTTTTACGGTAGATAAAGAAGCTTTTGAAGAAGCATTCAAAAAACATCAAGAATTATCACGCGCAGGAAGTGAACAAGTGTTTAAAGGTGGATTAGCTGATCACTCTGAAACTACTACAAAGTATCACACGGCAACGCATTTATTACACCAAGCTTTAACAGATGTTCTTGGTAGTGCAGTTGCTCAAAAGGGTTCTAATATTACAGCCGAAAGAATGCGCTTTGACTTTACTCATGCGCAGCCCATGACAAAAGAAGAAGTGCAAAAGGTAGAAGACATTGTAAATGAACAAATAAAGGCAAATCTTCCTGTTTCTATGGAAGTTATGGACTTAGAAGATGCAAAAAAATCGGGTGCAAAGGCTTTATTCGGAGAAAAATACGAACAAAAGGTAAAAGTGTACTCTATAGGCGGTTTTTCTAAAGAAGTGTGCGGCGGCCCTCATGTAGAAAACACTGGTACAATTGGTACATTTAAAATACAAAAAGAGCAGTCTTCTTCTGCAGGTGTAAGACGGATTAGAGCAATAATAACGTAGTAGTATGTAACCATTTTAAAACTTAGTTGTTTATAACGTGGAAAACAATAAAAGGAAGATGTTAAAGGAAGAATTATGAAACGATTAATTACAGTAATTATTTTTACACTAGCTTTTATGGGGGGTGTGTTTGCTCAAAATGACTTACAACCACTTGTAACAATAAAGCTTAATAGAACAGAGTCAATTACGCTAAAACAATTAAAAGACAGGGTTGCAACCTATTCCAAACAAACAGGAATTCCCACTTTTACTATTGAACAAAAAAGAGAAATCCTTGATTCTATGATCGACGAAAAACTTGTAGTACAAGCAGCCACAAAAGCAGGTATATCTATTACTAACGCTATGGTAGACCAAGCTTTTTTACAATCAATTTCTTCTCAGGTTGGTGCAAATGTTACTGAGCAACAATTTGCTCAAATAGTTAGAGAACAAAGTGGACTATCCTTAGATGCGTATTTTGAAGCACAAGTAGGTATGAGTTTAATTGAGTATAAAGAGTATTTCAAATCTCAGTTAATTGCACAACAATATGTTTTATCAATTAAACAAGCCGAATTACAACAAATTGCGACTGTTAGTGATGCAGAAATTAGGTCATTTTTTGAAATTAATAAATCTTCATTTGTTCAAAATGATATTATCAAACTATTCTTGGTAGTTGTACCAAAAGGTAGTAATGCTAATGCTGCAAAAGAGCTAGCTAATTCGTTACACAGAGATTTAAAAAACGAAAAAGCAAGCTTTGATTCATTGCGATTGCAAATGCAGCAGCCAAATGCAGGATTTCAAGCTGGCGATATGTATTTAAGTAAAGGAACGCTAGCAGCACAACAATTGGGCATAGATTATAACGCTTTATTAGATTTATTTACAAAAAACATTGGATACTTTGATGATATAACTGAAACACAAAATGATTTTCAGTTTTATGTTATTCAAGAAAAATACAGTGCAAAATTATTAGAGCTTGATGATGTAGTACAGCCTGATACAACAGTAACGGTTTATGAATATATTCGCTCTCAATTATCACAACAAAAACAAACAAACGCCTTTGCAACTGTTGTAGCAGATGTTACAAGTTCTTTACGAACTCCTGAAAACTATCAAATGTTAAAGACTGATTCTGCATTAAACGCATTATTGGATTGGTAGTAATAAAAATATGGGACGGAGAAAAGGAAGGATTCTAGCTTTTCAGGCATTATACGCTTGGGAAGCAGGAGCTGTTGATAATACAAATATTCTTCAGTTTGAATGGGCATCTGAAACTCTTTTAGATAGATTAGGTGACGATGGGCTTGCTTTTTCTAGGCTCATAGTGCAAGGCGTATTAGATAACTTGCAAGAAATAGATGACACAATTTCACGACATCTTGTTAATTGGACTTTTTCGCGTTTAAATAAAGTAGATTTAGCTATTTTACGAATTAGTTCTTTCGCACTTATGTACCAAAAAGATATTGCATCTTCAATCACAATTGATGAAGCTATCGATATTTCACAAGAATACGGTAGCGAAGAATCGTTTAAGTTTATAAATGGGGTTTTAGGTGCAATACAGGGCGAAATAGCAAACGCAAAGCCTAATAAAGAAGGCTAACGCCTATGAAGAGCCCTTATAATACAAGAATAGCAATAATTATTACGCTTTGTGTATGTTTTGCACTTGTGTTTTCGTGCTCTTTTCGTTCTAGTGGAAGTTCCATTGATGAAAGTTTATCAAAAATCGATTCTTTAATAAGCCATCAGGATTATAATGGTGCATGGTCTCTTTTAAAGAAAGTTTCAAAAACAATTAAAAATCCTTCAGAGACTTTAGGTGTTGTTCGAAGAGCCCTCATATTAAATCGCAGTGAGTTTGCAAAAGATCTTTTGCAAGAAGCTTTAAAAAGCTCTAATGATAATTTAGAAATATTGGCTGTGTATTCCCATATGCTAATGGGAGAAAAAAAATATGAAGAGGCATTTACCTATGCTAAACTGCTTGAAGGAAGTCAGTATGGATCGATTTTTGCTGAGCTTCGTTTTATTTTAGATGAAAAACAGTTAGCCAAAGAAAATGAAAAACTAAAGCAAGGCGAAATCCCTAAAACAATAGATTACTATTCAAAAGAGTATGCTCAAGCATATGCAGACATAGCGTACTCAGTTGGCAATACTGGGTTTTTACGTAATGCCGCATTGCTTTACACTCTAGACGGTAATATGCAAAAAGCATTTTCTTATCATCCTACAGTTGTGAGTTCTTATGATACTCCTGAGTTTTGGGCACAAATAAGTTATGATGCACACATGTATTCTCGGGTTATAGACGATTTACAGCAGTTTGATTTAAACGATGAACAATTATTACTGTTATCAGATGCTTATGTTCACTTGGAACGAATAGAAGATGCAAAAATACTTTGGGAAGATGCGACAAAAAACAATACAAGTCTTTATCCCTCCGCATGGCATAATTTAGCGTTATATTCTCAAAGTGTTGGGGATGTAAAAACAGCAACAGAATCTATAGTGCATTTAGTAAATACATTTCCAGAATACATTGGTGGGCTATCAACGTATGCACGTTTTAGTTTGTTAGATCCCGAAATGCCCTCGAATTCAGTTTTCTCTTATTTATTGCAAGAAAGAGGTATACAAACGCTGCAGATGCAAGACTCCTCTACAACTGTAACGCTAAGCAGCGAAGAAGCTTTTAACAAAATGGATAGTGCTATACAAGCATTGTTGTTAACTGATGAAAATGCTGCTATGCAATTAGTTATTGAACGACTACACTTTGCATGGGAGTCGTCATCGATTCCTCTTAATGATAAACAAAAAGCATCAGATGTGTGGACAATGCTAGAGACATATCGAAGTGATGATTACGGCTATAATACGTATCTCGTTCAATATGCAGTATGGTTCTTTTTATCTCAAAACATGATCGCAGAAGCAGAGGGTTTGTTTTCGGCACATTGCGATGAGCACTACTCACGGTATGATGAAGAAGAAGATACTTTTACAGAGCTTCCTGTAGGGGGGATGGCAAACTGGGAGTATGATTATGGTTCTTATATTGCTTTAGTGAAAAGAGACTACGAAAAAGCAGAGCAATGGCTGCAATTATTAATAAAAAATGAATATATTGGTCCTGATGTACCTCTTAGTGCTGCTTTAAATTATATAAGCTTGTATTCTGCACAAGGTAAAAAACAGCAAGCCTTACTGATGTATCATCAAGTACTAGAACATATAAGGGACGATTATGTAGTTGCTACTATTTATTATAATATAGCTGTAATTGAATATGAGTCAGGAAATAAGAGTCGGTCTATAAACGCACTTGAGCAAGCACTACGTTATGATGTAAACCATAGTGCTGCTCGTCTTTTACAAAAAAAGATAACTGATTAGTATTATTTTTTTAGCAAAGCTGCAAAAGGATTATATGTTTCTTCCTTATCTTGTTTGTCAAGATAGTATTCTACATCACTTTCTTGTTCTTTTGCAACTGCTGGTCTGAGTG
>CAYJIS010000007.1:0-59493 GCA_964370315.1 uncultured Treponemataceae bacterium | reverse complement strand
GGACTGCTGTTATGCTGTTCCCTTTATCATCGCTAATAATGGAATATCCTTCAATGTTTGAATTATCCACAGTAACTCCGCTTAGAGGTAGTTTAAGGCTTAATATTTGAGGGGTGCTGCTAGTATTGAGCTTATAGTGTAGAAGTAGCTGAGGTTTATTCTCTATAAGCTCTATACCATGCCATACAATTTGCCCATTTTCTAGTGGACTTTCTGTTTTAAAATCGTCAATTAATGTTACATCAGAGAAGTATTGAGAATCCTTAAATATATTAAATATAAGTTGTTCCTTACTGGCAATATCTTCTGTTTCAGAGATAATCTGTTCTGTTTTTGTTAGGTGTGCTACAGGAGTATAGGTTATCTTAAATGATGTTGAATAGCTTTGGGCAATTAGTGAAAGAGCATCTCTGTCCATAAACCATGACAACATTATATTTTGAGAGATGAGAATAAAAACACCCAAAAAAACTAAAATGCCTGCTAATATTGAAAGCCTTTTTATATTTTTCTCAATGTGAAAACGGACTCTTTTTTTTATGCTCATTTTAAAACTCTATCTCGATATAGTTATTTTTTGCGTCTTGTGCTTTTTTAACGTAATTATGAGTAGCTTTATGCGCTGCTGCTAAGACTTCATTTTCCACCGATCGAATTACTTTTGCAGGGCTTCCCACAATGAGTGAATTATCTGGGAATTCCTTTCCTTGGGTAACAAGTGAGCCAGCACCAACAATGCAGTTTTTGCCGATAACTGCTCCTGATAGAATGATTGACCCCATTCCTATTGTTGAGCCATCGTGAATTGTACATGAGTGAAGTATAGTTCCATGCCCGATTGTAACATTGTTTCCAACTATACAGGGAATATTCGTATCTATGTGCACAACAGTATTATCCTGAATATTAGAGTGTGAGCCAATTTTTATCGGAGCTATATCACCTCTTATCGTTGCAGAAAACCAAATAGAAGCATTTTCTAAAATTTCAACATCTCCTGCTACTTCTGCATTCCAGGCAATAAAGCATGACTTATGTATGCGTGGGATTTTATTTTTAATTTTATGTACCATCTTCTACCCTGTCTTATGATGGTATACAAAGCTCAAGTATTTTTTTAGGCATTTGCTCTAAAGAAACTTGTTCTTCAACACTGCCATTTTCAAAAGCAACTTTTGGCATACCATAAACAATTGAACTTTCTTCATCTTGTCCAAGTGTTCGAGCTCCTTGTTTTCTCATTTCGGCTAATTCTTCTGCTCCATCTCGTCCCATGCCTGTCATTATGATCCCTAATGCATTGTGTGCGTATTGTTTAGCGACTGACTCAAAAAGAACATCTACTGACGGTCTATGGCCACTGCGTTTTTCATTTTCACTTAAGTGTATTATGGAGGCAAGTGGTTTTTTTTCAATGGTAATGTGCTTATTTCCTGGTGCGATAAACACGCGACCTTTTTTAAGAATATCACCTTCTTGTGCCTCTTTAACTTCTAAGGGGCAAATATTGTTTAAACTATTTGCAAATTCCTTTGTAAAACCTTCTGGCATATGCTGTACTACAACAATGGGCTGTGGCAAATCTGCAGGTATTTTTCCAAATAATTCTCTAAGGGCATTTGGTCCCCCTGTTGAAATACCAATAGCAATAAGTTCAATTTTTCCAGGTTTTCGTAATGGGATAATTTTTTTAATCTCATGGCCTGATTTTTCTGGGTGTGTAATAGCAAAGCGCTCTTCCAAAGGAATAATACGAGGGCGATTACTTAAACCTTTTGCTTTCTTTTTTGAGTATTCACCTCCATAGAGCTTTATTAAACTTGATAAATGCTCTGAAAGTTGCTCCATGCTTTCTTGGCCATCTGGCTTAAGTATGAAATCACTAGCACCCAGGGTTAAACATTCCATTGTGCTAGTTGCACCTGAATGAGCACTGCTAGAAAAAATTATTACGGGAACATCGATGTTAGCCTTTTTACGCTCTTTCATAAATTCAATTCCATTCATGATAGGCATATTAAGGTCGAGGGTTATTAAATGATATTCATTTACAGATAGTTTTTGTAAGGCTACATTACCATTTTCGGCCGTATCTATAATTGCATTTTTTATTTTAGAAAGTATAAGTTTTGAAATAACATTTCGAAGTAATTGTGAGTCATCCACAATTAAAATTTTTAATGAATCCATGATTTTCTTCCTTTATATCTAAGTGCAGTAAATAAATTAGCTTTTATGGTAAATACAAGCCCAGTCAGTTCGTAAAAACTCAAACTTTGTATCCATTCCAAAAAGAGATTCAGAATGTCCAATAAACAAAAATGAATCTTCGTCCATTGATTTATAAAAATTATTAACTGTTGCTAACTGTGCTGCTTCATCAAAGTAAATCAATACATTTCTACAAAAAACAATATCGTTACTTGCAATTTCCGCATTATGCTTTAAGTTATGATAGTCAAAACGGATTACTTCCTTTAAGGAATCTTTTACTTGGTAACCTGTTTCATTTTCTGTAAAATATTTGTTGAGATATTCTGGTGGTATGCCTTGGCACCTGTGAGTTGGGTAAAACCCTTGCTTTGCAGTAAGAATTGATTTGAGTGAAATATCTGAAGCAAGAATTGAAAAATTTATATCTGCAGGAAGTTTTTCTTTAAGAACCATCGCTAGTGTATATGGTTCTTCGCCAGTTGAACATCCAGCACTCCAAATTCTAACTTCTTTTTGGTTTTTCTTGCGTTTTTTTTCAACGAGTCTCGGGATAACATAGTTAATAAGTGTATCAAAGTGAGGCTGGTTTCTAAAAAATCGGGTAAGATTTGTAGTTACAGAGTCGAGCATTTCTTTTAGTTCATCTGAGCTAGAAGTAACTAAGGTATAATATTCTCGTACAGAATCAAGTTTTTTTGACCTTGCCCCATCTTTTAATCTGCCCTCAAGAATAGAACGATTAATTTCAGAAAAACTAATCCCGCTTTCTTTGTAAATTAAC
Organism: uncultured Treponemataceae bacterium; assembly: GCA_964370315.1. GTDB lineage: Bacteria > Spirochaetota > Spirochaetia > Treponematales > Treponemataceae > CAYJFX01. Next base: position 56,498 of record CAYJIS010000007.1, on the reverse strand, counting down.
TTACAAAACATATCAAAATCTGATTCAGTTACAACGTAATCCATACTATATAATAAAGTATAATAGAAAAAAAGTAAACCCTATGTTTATACTATTGACAAAAATGGCAAGAGATGTAAAAATTAGCTATGAGTAAATATATTTTGGTAACGGGTGGAGTTTGTTCTAGTTTGGGTAAAGGTGTGGCTGCTTCAAGTATTGCAAGCCTATTAGAATGTAGTGGATTGCGTATTACCGTGATGAAGTGTGACCCTTATATAAATGTTGATGCAGGGAATATGAGTCCGTATCAGCATGGTGAGGTATATGTAACAAATGATGGTATAGAAACAGATCTTAGCCTCGGAAATTATGAACGATTCACAAATATATCATTAACTGCTCAAAACACTGTTACAACTGGGCAAATATACGAAACAGTAATTTCAAATGAGAGAGCGAATCGGTATAATGGGAGAACTGTACAGGTTGTCCCGCATGTAACAGATGAAATAAAGCGGCGTATTTATTTATCTGGAGAACAAAATCAAGCTGATGTCGTTGTAGTTGAAATAGGCGGTACCGTTGGAGATATTGAATCCATCCCCTTTCTCGAGGCTACACGGCAGTTAATTCGAGAACAGGGACGAAAGAATGCCCTTTCGATTCATATTACATTAATACCCGCAATTACCGGTGGTGAGCTTAAAACGAAGCCGACGCAACACTCAGTAAAAAAGATGCAAGAGCTCGGTATTCGCCCTGATATACTTTTATGTAGAACAGAAGAATTGCTTGATGATGATTTAAAGCGAAAAATTGCTTTATTTTGCAATGTCGAAAAGGATAGTGTTTTTACATCAGCAAACGTAAAAAAAACAATTTATGAGCTGCCCCGTGAATTACACAAGCAAGGGCTTGCACAAACAATTTTACAAAAGCTTCAATTTTCTGACTATAAAACGGATATAAAACCTTGGAATGATTTTATTGCTCATTTAAATAATCCTAAGGGTAAGGTTAGAATAGGGATGCTTTGTAAAACAAAGCATCTGGATGATTTATATAAATCTGTTCGAGAGGCATTGTTCCATGCAAGTGTTACTGGAAATGCAGTAGAATTAGAGTTGGTAAAAATAGATTCTGAGAGTGTAGAGCTAGCAAAAGATATAAATTCTTTTTTTGAAGATATAGATGCGATTATAATTCCTGGGAATTATGGCCAGAGAGGATTTTTGGGTTTATTGAGGACTGTTCAATATGCACGTGAACAAAATATTCCATTTTTGGGTATAGATTTAGGTATGCAACTTATGGCAATTGAATCAGCACGGAATGTGCTTGGCTGGGACGATGCAGATTCAACAGAGTTTATTGAAAACACAACATATCCCGTTATCAGCCTTCCTGAGGAACAAACAGGTTTTGTTCCTGTTGGAGGAATGAGGTTGGGTAATGAAGATATAATAATAAATCAAAAAACTAAACTTTACAAGGCATACGGAAAGGGCGAGATTGTTGAAAGGCATAGGAATAAGTATTCATTTGACAAAAAATATGCAAATGAATTAGAAACAACAGGTTTGATTATTAGTGCAAAAACCCTCAAAAATGACTATATAGAAGCATTTGAGTGGAAAAAACACCCTTGGGGTATAGGCGTTCAGTTTCATCCAGAATTCATTTCACGACCAAACTTGCCTCATCCATTGTTTGTTGACTTTATTCGCGTTGCGTTTGAGAAGTCACCCAAAAAGCAAAAGAAGAAGTAGCATGAGATTTCATCATTTTCTATTTAGTTATTTTGCAGTTATATTTATTATTTCTCTGATTTCTGGATGCTCCTTAGATTATTTTACCCATGATGAAGAAGAGAAAGTACTACCTGAATTTGTGTTTTATGATGTTTCTTTTACAAGATTGGAAAATAACAAAAATTCAACTGAAATGACAATGGGACAATTAGAGCAATATAGTGAAGAAGCCTTTTCCGCAGGAAAAGAAGCTCAATTTATTTTGTACAATGAAAGCGGGGGTGTTAGTGTTTTAGGACAATGTGACTTAATGTCCATGGATACGGAAAAAGACGAATACTATTTTTTTGGTAATGTTGCAATTACAAGTCATGATCATAATGCACAGATAACAGCAGACAACCTAAGATGGATTGGTTCAGAAGAAGAGTTTTCAGCAGGTTTAGATGATGTGGTACGCATATCTGTTGGAGATATAGAAGGGGATAATGAAAAAATTACAGGGACGAGCCTGTTTGTGGAAGGAACTGGGTTTAGTGCTAGTGGGATAGATTTTTCGTATTCATTTGATGGACCAGTGTCGGGGAGAATAATTGAAAATTAATTCTATAGCTATCAATACAAAACTATCTATTTTTTTCTTAAGTACAATACTGTTCATGTTTATTGGAAACGTGTCTTTTTCACAAACAATTACTTTTTCGGCCGATTCAATGAGTGGTACAGTAAATAATACAAATGATGTGACTGTTCTTCGTGGTAACGCTTATGTAAAAACTGAAAGTATAGAATTAAGTGCTGATGAAATTGAGCTTAGTGGAGATAACTATCGGTATGTTAGGGCCACCGGTAATATTGAAGGGGTGTATTCGCAAGCGGGATTTACGTTTGAGTGTGATTCAATCTTATATGATAAAGAAGCTGAGATTGCTATCTTAGAAGGTAGTGTTTCAATGATTGATACAGAGAATGATGTAAACTTACAAGCAGAGTTTGTAGAATATAACCAAAATACAGAAGTTGCGCTTATCCAAATAGATGTTACTATAACAAAAGATGAATCGATATGTACGTCAGCATTTGCATTGTACAGGAAAGATATTCAAATTTTGGAACTAAGTGGTAGCCCAAAAGTTACACAAGCGGAAGATGTGTTTCAGTCACATGAAATAATTTTCAATTTGGAAACAGAGGAGATAACCTTAATTGGGAATGTTCAAGGTTCTATAATTGAAACTGATGAGGAAAACGAAAATGAGTGAAATTCGTGTTGCTAGTTTGTATAAAAATTTTGGGAAAAAAGAAGTTGTCCGAGGCGTAGATTTTTCTATGGAAAGAGGTAAAGTTGTAGGGCTTCTAGGTCCAAATGGCGCTGGAAAGACAACGATTTTCTATATGATAGTGGGGTTTTACAAACCAACAAAAGGTGAAGTTTTTTTAGATGACATTTGTATTACTGGGCTTCCAATGTATAAACGTTCTCGCCTTGGGATTTCCTACTTACCGCAAGAAGCCTCCGTGTTTCGTAAGCTAACAGTAGAACAAAATATTTGGGCTATTATTGAAAGTCGGGCTGACTTAAACATAGATCAAAAGCATCACTTGCTTGAAAAATTATTGGATGATTTTGCAATTAGAAGACTTAGAAAGCAAATGGCATACACCCTTTCTGGTGGAGAAAGGAGAAGAACTGAAATAGCACGGGCGTTAGCTACTGACCCTAAGTTTTTATTGTTAGATGAGCCCTTTGCGGGAATTGACCCAATCGCGGTTGCCGATATCAAAGAAGTGGTTAACTTATTATCAAATAGAGGTATAGGCGTGCTGATTACAGATCATAACGTTAGAGCCACTCTCGATATAACCGATCATGCAATAATAATCAATCAAGGTGAAATTTTAGTACATGGTACGCAAAGCGAGATAATCAATTCAGAAATAGCACGCAAGATTTATCTAGGAGATGAATTTGATGTATAAAAAGGTTAGAAAAATTCTAACCTTTTTATACATTAAGCATTTGCTCCATCACTTACATACTTTTTTAGTTGCATTGTTGCAACTTTGACATTTGCTATTACTGAAGGACCCCCAACACAGCCTCCTTCACATGCCATTACTTCTACAAGATTTGGGCTGTCGGGACTGGCAGGGCTAATTCCGCTTTGAATTTTACCGTAGTCAGATAATTGCTTCATTCCTGCCTTGTTTAATCCATTTATAACAGCAGGTCGTAATTTCTCTGGATGTTTTAAGCGAATTCGAACTGCTTCTGCTACACCACCAGTTGTTGCAAAATTTCGCCCAGATGCTGAAGGAATTATTGAGTCTTCTTGGGCTTCAAGGGAGCCAATTTGTATTTCTTTTGCAATAAAAAATGCTCCCATTTCTTCTACAGATAAAACATAATCTACTAGCTCATCATCCATTCCTTCTTTTCGCTTTGCTAAACAAGGACCAATAAAAACTGCAATACAGTCGGGGTCGGCTTTTTTTGCTATTTCAGCAGTGTAATGCATTGGGGTGCGTGTATCTGAAACACATGGAATCAAATCTGGCACATGCTTATGAACAGCTCGTACATACGCAGGGCAGCAAGATGTTGTCATTAACGTATGCCCATGTTCCATTCTTTCTTCAAACTCTTCTGCTTCTCGATCTGAAGTAATGTCGGCGCCAATAGCTACTTCCCAAACCCGATTAAAGCCTGCCTGCTTTAAAGCAGCTTCTAATTGACCTGGGACAGCTCTAAACTGAGCTGCAACTGCAGGGGCGTATAAAGCAACTACTTTTTTTCCATTCATAATATGCTTGATTACATCCACAAGTTGTCCCTTGTCCATCATAGCACCAAAAGGACATTCTCTCATGCAGTTTCCACAAAAAATACATTTGTGATAGTCTATAACTTCTTTCCCAGCCTCATTTTTCTGAATTGCTCCTACAGGACAAGATTCTTCACAAGGTACAGGGATTTTTATGATTGCATGGTATGGGCAGTTGGACAAGCACAGGCCACAATTTATACAGTTGTTCTCATCAATGGTAGCTCTTCCATTCTTAATGCTAATACATTTTTTAGGGCAGTTTATTATACATGGACGTGCAACACATGCCTGGCAAGCATTTGTAATTAAAAATTGGCTTTTTACACAAGCATTACATGCCTCATCTAAAACGGTTAGAATTGGCCATGTTGGTTTTTTTCGGTCTAATGATTCACAAACATATTCACTAAGAGGCTTTTCTTCATCGTATTCTTCTAACGAGCATCCCATTCGTGCAATTACTCGCTGTCGCATTATTTCTCTGTCATGATATATACAGCACCTCAGCGCCTCACTTGCCTTGGGAACCATTTTTCTCGGTATATAGTGTGCTCCCTTTTCTAAATTACCCTCTAGCTGTAACTTTGCTATATGTACCAATATTTCCCTTTTTATGTGGGCAGCATTGTTGTTTATGTTTAACATACTTTTTCCTTTATTTTTTCAATAACGCTTTGTATTGTGGCCTCTTCATGTATTTCACCATCAATTAATACGTATGGAGCCTTTGAATTCGCCCCTCCTTTACAAAGTTCTAAACAGGTAACACCTTCAATCGATACTTTTTCAAGTAATTCTTGTGGTAGTTCTTCTTCTAATAAAAGGAGTTCTGAGGCTCCCATCACAAAGCAGGTTGTACCTGTGCAGATTGATACTGTAATTTTTTTCATAAAATCTCCAAGTTATGTAGTACTATTTAAAAGTAGTCGATTGTAACTGCCTTTAAATATTTTTCGGTTAGCAAACTTGCAACCTTTTTAATGATATTTCGCCGTATTTCTAATTCTACAGGCATATTTGGGTCTTGGTGTGCTTCATTTATTTTTGTTCCAACAAAAAAGTGGATTCTATCGGAATTAAGAAAAAATTCAACTATTTTAGTAGCTGGGTTCTGTTTCTCTGTATCGACTTTAGCTCCATTTTCAAGGATAAGTGCTACTGCACCCATAGTTATAATTCCTTCTGTAACTAAATCTACCCCATCCATTTTAGAAGAAGGGGGTATTTTGGGGTCAAGATTTTTTAGTGATACACTTATACTTTTATTCAATTCCCTGGAAATTATATTTGCACTAGTTCCTCCACAAACTATTTTAGTTCCCTTAAAAGATTCAAAGCGTTGGGCTACCTCAGTATCTCGCTCTTTATTAATTGGAGGGCCAGTAAAAACTAACATATCTCTAGGTTTTCTAAAGTAAATTACACCACAAGAAATATCATCTTTAGGTTTATACCCATCGAAATAAACCGCTTTTTGAACTACTGTCCGAGCTAAATCTCGTGCGCTTATTTCTGGTTGGGTAATTACTGTTTCAAGTATAAAATCTTGTACGCTTGCACTACCCCAGCCAAAAGGTAAAAACGGTGTACCCATTCCTGACTGTGTTACTCCATCTGAGAAGAAAATTAATCTATCACCTGGGCTTGCATCGTAGCGTGAGTACTGTAGAACTGCTTCTATTCTTGGGGCAGTAGATTTCTTTTTTCTTTCTATTGTGCTTATTTCTTTTATCGGTTCTACAATTGTTTGTTGACGAATGAGTAGGTACGGGGGGTTGTCATACTCCATAATACGAACACGCGCACTTGGTTCTATATCAACAAGCGTAAATGTCGCATAGCTTATTCCTCGTTCTTTGCATACTGGTAAAGTGTTCATGATAATTTCTGCCGCTCTTTTCATTGGGATATCGGAAGAGAGAAACCTCGTTGCCATAGTTGCAGTAAGGGTAGCAAGAACACCAGCTTTAATGCCTGAGCCCAGCCCATCTGAAAGTGCTGTGAAAACTCTTCCGTCAGAAGAATTTTTTTGTGATAAAAAAACATCGCCTTCAGCAATATTGTTAAACTTACATACTTGGTGATGGCCTACTTCTATAAATGTTTCGCTCGTTACATCTTGAGTGACCTCTACTTGTGATACATCACTCATGATTCATCATCCTCTGACTCAGAAAAAGATTCTATTATTGAATTAAGCATCGACTCTGTTTCAGCAGCATTTTCTCCAAGTAAAAATGCAATTTTTTGCACGACAGATAAGTTTTTGTTTATAACCTTTTTTGCTTGGTTTACGATGCGGTTTTTTTGTATTTGAGGGGCGGTAATATCTTCAATAACACCACCGGCTACTTCTTCTTTTTCAATGGAGAAAACAGAAATATGGAATATTTTTTTTCCATACCGCACCTCTCTATCTATAACGTCAGGTCCATTTTTTGCTAATACATCTGAGAAAAAGCGATAAAAATCCGTAATACGAGTTAAATCCGCACCTTCTAGGCCTGGTTTAGCGTCATACATTTCTGCAACATCATTGCCCATTAATTTAGCAAAATTTGGATTGCATTCGAGGATGTGTAGTTTTTTATTTACAATAACTACGCCGCTGGGGATTGCTTGAACAAGACCATTCGCTTTTTTTTGTGCGAGTTTTTTCATATAAGAAACACACATGGTTTTTTCGGCTCGGTTTTCTATCATTGCTTGCACAAAATCTCTGCATGTATCATAGCCACAACTCGCACAATTTAATTCATCAGATTTTGTATATTTCCCAACAGAACGTAATGCTGTTTGTATTTTCTCTTCACCTATAGTGCTTGGTGCCTGATATTCAACAGGGACTGTGCCGCTGAGATCTGGGGAAGCTCGTATAACTTCTTCACTAAGTCTTTCTGGTGCACTTTGAGTGTAATCTACTAAGTTTACCCGTTTAATCGCTGTTGAGCGTTTCAGAGTGCATGCAGGACCATTTATACAACCACCAGGGCATGCAAGCATTTCAATAAAAAGAGGCTCACTTAACTTTTCTTTGTGTAATCCAGCTAATGTTGCAGCAAACTCATCAACTCCAGTTACGGCCATTGCTCTTACACCGTCGAGAGAATGGTAGCGTTTCATTGACGCTATCATTCCCCCATCAATTGGATAGAGAGATCCTTTTGCTGCTCGAAAAGGTATGAAATCATTTTCAGTTGATTCTTCAGGCATTTGTAGTGGATCTACTCCCTCAGTTGAAAACCACTGGCGTAAGTCGGAAAAAGTTAGACTTATATCTATTTCTGGAAATACATCTGCTTCTCTTTTTTTTGACATACAAGGGCCGATAAAAACCACAGCGGTGTTTTCACCATACTGTTCTTTTAAGAACCTTGCATGTGTAAGTAGTGGCGATGAGCGATCAGTTATATATGGTACTAAATCAGGCATCACATGCTTTATATACTCAACTGTCGTTGGGCATGCAGATGAAAGGAATAGGTGCTGGTCACTTTGCCCATCCAGAGTTTTTTGGATATCTTTTGTTATTTGTGCAGAAACTAAATCGGCTCCAATTGCCGTTTCAGATACGCCTGTAAATCCTAGTTTTTTTAATCCCCAAATCATTTGTTGAGGACTATATTCAGGGAAATCAGAAACAAATGATGGTGCAAGGGAAACAATTACTTTTTCTTTTAATGATAAAAACTGACGTGCCTTTGGGAGATCATCGCGCATTCTTTTTGCATGGGAAGGACAATTTATAACACATCGGCCACAAATAATACATAAGTCTCCCATAATCATTGCATGCCCTTGTTCAACTTTAATAGCTTTTACGGGGCATTGACGAACGCACTTATAACAGTCCTGACATTCTGTTGGTTCTGTGTAAACTGGTAAAAGTTGATTCATGAGCGTTCTCCTTCCTCAAGGGACAGCTCATGTTGTAGTATATCCTCAAGACTATCTGGAGTAACTCCAGAATACACAGTATCATTTACTCGTAGTGTAGGGCCCTTTTTGCACTGGCCTTCACATAGACAGCCTTTTATAACTACCTTGTTCGCTATGCCCATAATTCCAACAAGGCGCTCTAACTCTTGTGCGTTTGAAGCATTTCCTCGACTAAAGCACGAACTTCCCATGCAAACTGTAATCGTCATGTGTTTTGTCTCCTGTTTTATTATATAAAAAAATATCGATATATGTCAAGAGGGAAGTTTTTAACATCTATTGTAAGTGATGGTCACAGAGATAAAGCATATACTTTATCTTTAGACTAACGATTTTTTTTTATTTTCCACTTGTTTCCATCTTGGAAAAAGTCAGAAGCGCTCATTTCGAGTATTCTTCCATCTTCTCCAGTCATTTTAACAGTGCCTTTAACTTGATTTGTTTCACTTATGTGGAAGCTTGTTCCCTCATAAAAAAGTCGTATGCCTTCTGATGGCATGCTTTTACGAGCTTCATTATACCAGTCTGATTCATATGATAGACAGCATAAAAGGCGGCCACATTGCCCTGAGATTTTTACAGAATTTAGAGAAAGGTTTTGGTTTTTTGCCATTTTAATTGAAACTGGACGTAGCCTATCAGAAACAGAATTACAGCAAAAAGATCTTCCGCAAACTCCTAAGCCACCAATGATTCTTGACTCATCTCTAACACCTATTTGGCGCAATTCAATTCTCATTTTAAAAATGCTCACTAAATCTTTGACCAGCTCTCGAAAATCTACTCTATTATCAGCGCTAAAAAAGAATACAACTTTTTGTTCTTCTAATAAAAAATGAACTCCGATAGTTTTCATTTCTAGTTTTCGACTGCTTACTTTTTCTTTGAATGTTTTTAATGCATCTTTTTCTTTTAGTTTTAAGTCATTTGCACGTTTGATATCTTCTTTAATCGCTTTTCTTTCTATTTCAACAACATCTGATGGTTGTATGCCTATTGGTTTTACTGATTTACCAAGTACTAATGCCATATCTTTGCCATATCGAGTTTGGACAATGACAAAATCCCCATTTTCTATCTTGATTGCTGCTGGCGAAGTTGCATATAAACTCTCGGAAGAATAGTCAAGCTTTAATCTATAAAGTGGGCTTGGAAAAACATAGTTTTTGTCTTCATCATGCCCTGTGTCATAAAACCCTTCATCTTCAAGGGCAGAAAGGTCAGTGTTTAAATCATCTATATTTCCAGTAATAATATCGCTCATGTGTCCTCCAATTGTTTATCTCTATGAAAAAAAGTCGACTAATATGCCGTTTATTTCTTCTATTTTTGCTAAAATTTTAAGCTGTTCGCTTTGGTTATACAATATATCGTTTGCAAGATTATCTAGTTTGCTGTTTACTACAGTAACAAGCGTATATACAATTTTTGTTTTGCCTTTTCTTCTTTGGTGTGTTTCGATTTCATATGTATTCTTAACAACAAAACTCAAAAAAGTAGATAAGCTTTTTTTATACTCTTTAAATTCATCTGTATAAGGATTTTTTTTTAGGCGGTCTCCCGCTTCATAAACTGAATCAACAAGATACTGTAATGTTTCATCAAAATCTTTGCCGATAATCTCTTGTGGTAATTGTGTGTTGTCAATAAACCCACTTTCTTGCTCTTGCTGTGCTGTTTCCATTATTGATGAAAAGGATTTCGATTTTATTCGTGTATTATTAGATTTCTGGTCTTTTTTTTTGGTGATTTCACCAGTGTGAGAAAATGTATGAGCAATCCCTAAGGGGTCTACTACAGCCATTAATATGTTCCCTTGCTGACCATAAAGGCTTTTTTGCGAATTGCCTTTTCATCTTGCCATAGTCGTTTTGAACTTTCAAAGATATCTTCATTTTCAAAAACAATGCATTGCCCTTGGATAAAAACCTTTTCTTCAACAGATATTTTTTTTGTCACAATGTCGCCTATTACCATTGCAGTAGAAAAAAGCCGGACTCCTTCAGGAGCTACAACATCACCTTCGATTATTCCGTGTATTACTGCAGAAGAGGCAGAAATGTTTCCTCGAATTCTTGCCTGTTCGCCAATAATAAGTCGGCCTGTGGTTTCTAAGTCTCCATCAATATCACCATCAAAGCGCATGAAACCTTTAACTTTTAAGTTTCCTTTGATAAATGAGCTGGGACCTATTAATGTATTAATTGAAACATCGTCATTTTGCATAGCCATTGTGTTCTCTCAATTAACTATTTTATAGACTTGATATTTACGTATCGGGCAGGGTCAATCAAGCTCGATCCTATGTAAATTTCATAGTGTAAGTGTGGGCCAGTTGAAATACCAGTATTGCCTACAACTCCGATTACTTCGCCTTGCTCAACTTCTTGGCCGATTGAAACATAGCTTGCATTCATATGTGCATAGCGAGTTATATAACCATATTTATGCTGGATAGCTACGTGAATGCCAAGAGAATCACTGTATGTACTGGTAATTACTTTTCCGTTTGCAGTTGATACAATAGGGTCTCCTACGCGCCCTGTAGCTATGTCGAAACCTGTGTGTATATACCATTGGCCTGTTATTGGATGAATTGCATGTCCAAATTGATGTGTTGCTCGTCCCGCCCCACCTTTCAAGGGCCAGATATTTGGAGTATCGGAAAAAATAGCTTGCTGAGACTTTATTACTTCTCCAATTTGCTCGATGGGTTCTATACTGCTCTCTATATATGAAGTTAATTGCTTTACTTCGGCAATTTCCCTTGTAGTTCCAGATGCAATGGTTTGATTATCCATCAGAGAAGATAAGTCACTATCTCCTGTTGAGCTTCTGTTTGTAGTTGCAACTTCAATTCCCATTAGAGCAAGTGATTCATTTAATGTGTTGCGGAATTTTTCTGCAGCATGTAAAAGACTATTGTTTTCATCTTTTAATATATCAAAGCTAGCAAGTGTTTTTGTGTTTTCTTCTTGTAAACGCGATATTTCGGTTGTAGAAATCGAGTGCTGTCTATTGAAGTAAAAGAAAGAAAAAAGCATTCCGACAACGATTATTAATCCAAAAACAAGTGAAAAAATATTTGTTCTAAAATTTATAACATTTGTTTGTGAATGGGGAACTATCATTATCGTTAATTTGCTATCACATAGCTTGATAAAGTTGCTAAACCCTCTGTGCATAGACTTAAACATAAAGAGTAAGTTTTTTGCAACTTTATGAGTAATACTTTTTTCAAGTTTTTCATAGGTTCGTTTTCTTGCCACTAAAATCTCCAATGATAGTATCGGCATATTATATCATGTTGTTTAGAATCTGTCAAATGTAGTAAAGCAGAATTCAGAAAAATAAGAAAAATTGGTTATATTAGGTTGTATAATAATGAAAAACAGCAGTTTTGTCTTAAAATAATGTTGACGATATGCAATTACTGTGGTATTCTTATCTATATAAAACAATTGTTTTTTTATAGTAGTTTAATTGTTTTAGCAAGAGGACTTTTTTGTCCTTTTATTACCTTTTTTTTGGAATGTTTAGCCATGAAAGTTTTTGATACTCACGCCCATATTGGGCTTATTTATGATGACCCCATAGAGCAGCTAAGAGTTGTGCAAGAAGCAAAGCAAGTAGGTGTAACACGAATCCTAAGTATTTGCAATAGCTTGCGTGACTTTGAGCAAGTTTATGCTAATTTAAAATCCCTAACAGGGGTGTACCATGCAGTAGGGGTCGCTCCGTCTGAAGTTATGAATCCTGGTAGAGACTGGATAAAAACAATTGAAGATAGTTTAAAGCTTCCCAATGTTATTGCGTTGGGTGAAACAGGTTTAGATTATTACAGGAAGTTTGGTGACAAGAGAACACAGATAGAGCTTTTTATTAACCAACTTGATTTGGCCCAGAGAATGGATGTCCCTGTTATAATTCATAACAGGGAGGCTGGTAAAGATGTGCTTGATATTTTGTCGGAACGTCTACCTTCTGCAGGAGGAGTGCTTCATTGCTACTCTGAAGATGCGGCGTATGCTAAAAAAGCCTTAGATTTAAATGTATATTTTTCTTTTGCCGGAAATTTAACATATAGAAATGCTAGGAATTTGCATGATACTGTTTTAAATATTCCAATTGACCGAATACTTGTAGAGTCAGAAAGTCCGTTTATGGTTCCGGCCGAATATCGCGGAAAAAGAAATATGCCATCATATACTCCATCAACTATACGGTTTTTAGCAGAAATGCTAGATATGGACGTAGAGATACTAGCTGATCAGCTATGGCAAAATAGTTGTAAGTTTTTCCGCCTTGAACCATAGGTTTTTCTAAGAGGTTTGAAAAATGAAATCTCTTTACCATAGTGTCACAATATCATGTCCTCTTGTAGAAAAAAAAACTGAACTGGTGCTAGATGGAAATTTGTTTCTAGCGCCAGTGGCAGGTTATTCTGATAGAGCCTTTAGGACTATCTGTACCGATGGTGGTGCAAATTTTTCTTACACAGAAATGGTTTCAGCTGAAGCCCTCGTGCGAGGATCTGGAAAAACAGAGCAAATAATGCGACGGGCTGAAAATGAAAAGTATTATGCAGTTCAAATTTTTGGGAGTGATGCATCAACAATGGAGCAGAGTGTTCCTATAGTTCTTGCGCGTTCAAATCCTAATGTAATTGATATCAATTCAGGGTGTCCTGTTAATAAAATTACTAAAACAGGCGCAGGATCTGCTTTGATGAAAAATCCTGAAGTTTTATATAAGATTGTTCATTCAGTCGCAAAGGTAGCATCCCAAGCCCCCAGTATAGACACCTCTTATTTAGACCCTATTCCTGTTACAGTAAAGATACGCTCTGGTTGGGATGCCTCTACGATCGTATGGAAGGAGGCAGCATTGGCAGCAAAAGAAGCTGGTGCAGCGGCCATTACAATTCATCCTCGAACAAGAGCGCAAGGGTATGAAGGTTTTTCTGATTGGCAAGTTTTATCAGATTTAGTTGATTTAATGAAAAGGCAAGAAAATCCCATTCCGGTGTTTGGGTCAGGAGATGTTTTTACGCCCGAAGCTGCCAGAGATATGCTTGAGCAAACTTCGTGCGATGCAGTAATGTTTGCTCGCGGTGCAATGGGGGCTCCTTTTATTTTTTCTCAAACACGCGAATTGTTAGAAAAAGGCTCCTATGAAAATATATTATTAGAAAAAAGTTTGCAAGCAGGATTTAAGGAATTGTTGATTTTATGTGAAGATAAAGGAGAAGGACAAGCTTGTAGAGAAATGAGAAAAAGGTTTTGTGCCTACACCAAAGGAATGGAAGGAGGGGCCTTCCTGAGAAAAGAAATAGTGCAAGCACACACAATAGAAGATTATAAAAAAAGCCTTGGTCCTCTCTTGCAAAAACTCTAAAATAGAACTACAATGGAGACTAGGTATGGTTCAATATATTTTTAGCTTTTTTAAGAAACTTTTTTCCTCAGGTAATTCAGATTCTAATAAGAATGCTCAAGTAAAGCCTATCGAAATACGCCTGTCAAAAATGTCTAAACCAATTTATAAAAATGGTAATGTTCAAGTAGTCGTAGCCCAAGGGTTTTTTACATTGTATTCTAATGCAGGTTACTTTATTTCCCTTTTAGATTTTATGCGTGCTCAAGATAAAAATCCTGTAAAAAATAGGGTATACGACACTTTGATACGGACTGGATATACTAATGCGTCTAAGCAGCGGCTTGACTCACTAAGCTATGAGAACAGAAAAGAAGAGCTTGATGCTGCATTAAATAGGGGCGAGGTGTTATCAAAACAGCTTCAAACATTTTTGTCGGTACAAAAAGATTTACAATCAGGAAATTTTTTACAAATAGAGCGTACTTTAAAAGATTTAGAACTGTTTTATGATTTATGTACGTATAATTTTATTGATATACTTAAGTTGTTTGATGAGTCTTTTTCACCTATGGACTCAAAACCAAACTTTTCACCGGTTTCATGTGACGCACTTACCAATGAGTTGTTAAATTTTTATTTTATTACGGCAAATTTACATCTCACCGCATCTTTAGCAAGAGCTCTAACAGCAATGACAGCAATACTTCCTAGCAAAAGTTCTGGTATAACGCAAGATCAAATTATGCACCGACTAAAAAAAATGGCTGCAGTACTGAATGGTTCGTTGTCAAAAGAGACTTTGCTTGATTTAATATTAATTGGAAAAAATACTATAAACTTTGAGCCTGAGAAGGCTGTAGTAGAAGAAAAAACACTTGAAAGTTTTGCGATTAGACAAAAAGAGCTTTTTAACTCTGATACGGAACGCTTGAATATTGAAATTGAAGATGAAAAAAGAAAACGCGAGATAAAAGAAATCTTTGGTAACAGGCCGCTGCTTTCATTAAAAGGCTACTCTACACAAAACAATGACTTGCTACAAAAGGGTTCAACCGCGTCTTTTTTGTGGATAACACCTTTGCAGGTTATAAAAACTTTTATGGCAACCTTCTTCACGGGTCAGGTAAAAGCACTCTTTAATGATATTGTAGTCGAGGGTTTTTTTAACGCACCAGAAAAAAAGAAGGATTTTTCTGACATAGTATATGAGTGTTTGGAAATTGAAAAGAATATTGTAGGTTTTGAAGAGTCTTTTTCTCGAGGAGAAAAGAATGATGCGTCGCTTTTATTGAGTTACATAAAAGATAGTCAAAAAGATGCCGAGTTTTCTAGAACATTAGGGCTAATGGTAACTGAAATTAATTATACCGCAAAAAAATTAATCCAAGAACAATGTACAATTATTTATGACTTGTATGCCATATTGTTACAAATTGTTGATGATGCACGCAAAACAACACCTGATATTGTTTCAAATGTTAAATTTTTGTTTACATCATCACGGAACAGAGAGTCGGTTGAGATACTTGAAAAGTCACTGCCTAAGTGGGCACTCTTTTTAAATATAATGAAATACTATGCAGAGATAGGACAAGTTGAATCTTCAAGAGAAGAAAAACTACAACAAGAAGGATCATGAGTAGTTCAAAATGGATCTATCATCGTTTCAAAAGTAATATAGGAGGTAAATTGTGTCTAATCTTTTAAGGCGCCCTTTTCGGTACACATTTAGTAATGCTGCACTAATAATAATTGCAATTAATATAGGGGTTTATATGTTTACACAAACAAATCCGAACCTTTTTACATATTTAGCTCTGAATGTAGTACAAGTTGTAAAAGGCGGGCTTTTTTTTCAACCTTTTACATATATGTTTGTTCATGCTGATTTACTTCATTTATTGGGTAATATGCTCGGTGTCTTTTTTTTCGGTACTGCTATTGAAAGAAGTGTTGGCTCTAAAGAATTTGTATTGATGTATCTTTTAATTGGGGTTTTATGTGGCATATCATCTCTAATAGGGTATTATTTTTCTGGCATGTATTATAGTTTTTTATTGGGTGCGTCAGGTGCAGTGTATGCGATTCTTTTAATATATGCAGTTATGTTCCCAAATGCAAAAATTTTTATATGGGGTATTTTGCCTGTTTCGGCTCCGCTGCTAGTTTTGATTTACGCAGGCTTCTCAGTATGGAACCAATTATTTACACGAGGTAGTTCTGTTGCACATGCCACTCACTTAGCCGGGTTTGTGTTTGCATGGATCTACTTGAGGGTTCGAATGGGGATTAAACCATGGAAGGTATGGAAAGATTTTTTTCGCTAGGAGGTAAGGCGATTTTTTCTGTTCGTAAAGTCTGCTTTGTTGTATTCTTTGTTTATCTTTTTACGAATACCGGGATGGTTAATACGCAAAATGTTGTTAACTCATCTCTCTTGCGCTTTCCTGTGTGGTTTGTGATAGAAGAGGCTCCTATTGTGCCCACGCGTGTTCAAGAAGAATCCTCTGAGTTTGCAGTAGGGGTTACCGGTATAAGGCAACTTGCACCTTTTTTTATAGAGGCACTTGTGTATGGGTGGGAGTTTTCTTATACTCCCTCCGACCAACAACGTGGAGTAAAAGAGTATTTTTCAATTGGCCCAATTGTAAATCTTCAAGATGAAGATTCTAACATGCGTATATTACAAATTGTCGTTGGGGGACAGGAGTCTCGATTAGAGTCGTGGGTAGAATATGATTTAACTGAACGTATGATTCATGAAAGGCAGAGGTGGGTAAATGCATCTCCAGTTAGCGTTGCTGGAAAAGGAAGTGCTTCTGTTTTTGATGGCATTGAAAGCATAGAAATTGCATGTGAAATTGCAGCAAAGAATGCAATAAGGGCGTATGTTCAAAGTATAGAAAAAAATAAACCGAAAGAAATAACGGGAAAAATACAGTTAACCGAATTTCCAAGGTATTATATTGAAGCAGGAAAATACGTTGCAGACCTTGATTTTTTTCTGATTGTGAGTACAATAGAAGAGTACACATTATTTTAATTTGTGCACTCATTATATTCGAAATATAATTAACAGTAAACGAAATGTTTAGGAGGACTATTATGAAAAAAACAATTATTTTGTTACTCATTGCTATGTGCGTTGTATCTGTAGCTGTTGCTCAGATTCCTCAAAATCTTAATGTAGAAAGAATACAAGAAGAGGGGAAGACGGACGAATCTATCCCTTACTTAATGACAATTGAGTTTTTACCAGCGACAGGGGAAGCATTTTTTACCTTTTCTGTAAACATGGATTTGTTTGAGCAAAGTGACGCAATGATTGCAATTCGTGATAGAGCGGAAAAATTTATGGAAGAAAGACAAGGTGCTAACGGTCAGAGAGCATATTATGCATATTCATATCGTGGAGCAGACTCAACACAATACGATGCCGTAAATAATACAGTTCACTATACTTCAAGAATTAGGTTTGATGAAGTTAGGGACTCTGTATATAGTGCACAATAACTAAAAACTGATTAATATTATAGTTGGTTATTAATATAATATCCTCGGAGAGAAGAATGGACGTTCAAGCCTTAGTGAAGAATTTGCACCCGTTAGAAGTACGTGTGCTGTTAACGTATAGTAAAGATGAAGAATTAACATCACAAAAACTACAAAAAGATCTCGATTACAAAGAAGGTCATGCCAATCAAGCTTTTTCATGGTTGGTAGGAAAAGAACTTGCATGTGTAGTTAGACGCGAAGAGCATACATTTTTTGAATTAACTGAGTTAGGCAGAGTATATGAGAAAGAGGGTATACCATCACAAAGAATTTTTAACTATGTAAAGGATAACGGTCCAAAGTCATTGCCTGAGATTGCCCAAGCGTTAGGATTAGAAAACAAGGATGTGGGATCAGCTTTTGGGCAGTTAAGTAAAGAAGGCTCTCTTGTAATGAATGAAAAAAAACAAGCAAGTTATGAAGGAAAAGATTTACCTACTAGTATTTTAATTGCAGTCTCTCTTTTGCAAAAAGCAAAGGCGGATGCTCAAGGTACGCTTGATATTCAAACCTTGTCTAAAGAAGAACTTGACGTTATGAATACAATGGCAAAAAAACGAGGAGCTTCTGATAGTGCTTTTAGAATAATCGAAAGGGAAACTGTTGTTCATTCATTGCTTCCATGCGCGCATGAAGTTACTAGTGCTCTAAAAAGTGCTGGAGTAACGGGTAATGAAATTGGAAGCTTAACTCCTTCTATGTTAGAAAAAGGTGAGTGGAAAAATGGAACCTTTAGAGGTTATAACATATCGGTGCCACCGGCTCGTATTATACCTGGGCGAACAAATGCATATGTTTCTTTTTTAGAAAGTGTAAAAGATAAATTATCTTCATTAGGATTTGAAGAGTTTGATGGGCCTCTTGTTGAAACAGAATTTTGGAATTCAGATGCGCTTTTTATGCCACAGTTCCATGCGGCACGAGATATACATGATGCATATTATGTAAAGAACCCAACGCATGCAAGTAAAATAGATGAACCATTTTTAACAAATGTAAAAAATGTGCATGAAAATGGTGGAAATTCAGGCAGTCGCGGTTGGAATTATAAGTTTGATGTAAATTTTACAAAGAGACTTATTTTACGTAGTCAAGGTACAGCACTTTCAGCGCATCAATTAGCTACCGCAAAAATACCAGGAAAATATTTCGGGATAGCTCGTTGCTTTAGATATGATAAAGTAGATGCGACTCACCTTTCAGATTTTTATCAAACAGAAGGAATCGTTCTAGGGGATGAAGTAAACTTAAAAACTCTTTTAGGGTTTTTGGAAATGTTTGCTGTTGAAATAGCTGGTGCAACAGATGTAAAATATGTGCCTGGGTATTTTCCTTTTACTGAACCATCAATTGAGGTTCATATAAAGCATCCAGTTCTTGGGTGGTTTGAGTTAGGCGGATCTGGTATATTTAGGCCAGAAGTTACAAAGGCAATGGGTATAGATGTTCCTGTTCTCGCTTGGGGTATTGGAATTGATAGAATGGCCCTTATGGCACTTGGATTAAATGATTTACGTGAGCTATTTAGTAATGATATTGAACAAGTTCGCCTTAGAAAGGCTCAGTTTTAGGGCATAAAAAAAAGCTTTTGTCGCAATTTTCAACAAAGCTTTTTTTTATTTAAATGCATTACTTGTATACATCAGCACAGGCAATAATATTAACCCCACTGCCAAGAATATCTCGAATAATTACATCTCCCCGCTTTACGGGTGCTTTTATGCTTTGCCGGCGTATAATTTCCATGCAATTCATTAAATGTCCTTTTGGGACTTCTCCATCAGATTTTACCGGAACCAGTCCATCTTCACCGCCAATTACAGTAATTGTTGTTGTAAGTGTTCTTGTAGGGTTGATGAGCTCTTTCTTTGCATAATCTTCACCACGTGGGCATGCATTATCTTTTACGGAAAGTACTTTCATTCCATCATCATCATTTAAGCCTACTTCCATTAAGCATCCCATAGGGCATATTATGCACGTTAAGGGTATTTTTTTTGTTTCATTAATTTCTTCAACTTGAATAGTTGTGTCTGACATTATTCTCTATCCTCCTCAGGTATTTCTATTGATACAGTGAGGTTGTCTGTAACCTTAGCTAGTAAATCTGGCTTTAACTCTACAATTTGCATTTCGCCAGGGCGAACAATTTTTTTCTTCTGTGCCTTTATACGTTGATTATTACTATAGACTACAATTTGTACATCTCTGTACACATCGGTAGGTCTAAACATGATACTCACATCCCTATTTGTTCCGGTACTTTCAATATATTGAGGAACTGTATAACGGACACGGTTACCTGGTCGAAGAGTAATATGTTTGGGGTTCAAAGGCCTTTCGCCTTGAACATACCGCGATGCATTCTCTCCTGCTCGTATACTTTCTTGAGTTACAAAGTCTACAAGATCATGGACATGTACAGCATTTCCGCATGCAAAAATACCTTGAATAGAAGTTTGCATTCTTTCATTTACTATAGGGCCTGATGTGCTTGAATCCATTGAAACCCCACAATCGATTGAAACTTCATTTTCAGGTATTAAGCCTACTGATAATAATAGCGTATCACATTCTATATATTCTTCAGTTTCCTTTATAGGCTTTCTATTGCTATCAACTTCTGCGACAGTTACACCTTCAACTCTTTCTTTTCCATGAATCGCGGTAATGGTATGACTGAATTTAAGAGGAATATTAAAGTTTTCTACACATTGAACAATATTTCTTGTAAGCCCAGCGGAAAAGGGCATTAGTTCACAGACAAGTTTGACCTCAACTCCTTCCAAGGTTAGGCGCCTAGCCATTATAAGGCCGATATCTCCAGAACCTAAGATTACAGCTTTTTTGCCAGGCAGGTAGCCGTCAATGTTAACGAAGCGTTGGGCACTGCCTGCTGTAAAAATACCTGCAGGGCGTGTTCCTGGAAGAACCAATGCACCGCGAGTTCGCTCCCGGCAACCCATCGAAAGTATTACAGCCTTTGCCTCTATATTCATCATACCATCAATAGTGTTTATTGCAGTAACGATTCTTTTTGGGTTTGTTTCGTCAGAATTTTCGGCTGCAATATTAAGAACCATCGTATCAAGTTTATATTCGATGTTGTATTTTTTTACCAAGTCTACGAATCTTCCTGCATATTCTGGTCCTGTTAGTTCTTCACCAAAGTGATGAAGCCCAAAACCATTATGAATACATTGTAAAAGTATCCCACCAAGTCGGACATCTCTTTCAAGTATTAGAATGCTCTCGCTTCCTTGCTCCTTTGCTGCAATTGCAGCAGCTAAACCTGCAGGCCCCCCTCCGATTACTACTATATCGTATTTCATGATCGGCCCCCTTGAGCTTCTTTGTTTTCGCGTGTTTTAGAGTTAAGTATAAAAGAGCACCCACCTTTTTTTGTCACGTCTATCATTGGGATATTTAATTCTCTACTTATAATTTCAGTTACTCGAGGAGAGCAAAACCCACCCTGACACCGCCCCATGCCCGTGCGCGTTCGACGCTTGACCCCATCGAGATCAACAGCACCAACCCCGCAATGTATAGCTTGAACTATTTCTGCTTCGGTTATCATTTCACACCTGCAAATAATTCTTCCATACAACTTGTTAGATTCGATGAGTTGTTTTTTCTTTTTTTCGCTAGCTAACTTAAAGTTTTGGATGCCTTTAAAGATAGGGACAAAATCTTTATTGGGGCTTAGTTCAAGTCCTGCATGTTTTAGTATATCTGATACATAAACGCCGATAGCAGGTGCCGAAGCTAGTCCTGGTGAGCTAATTCCTGCCACATGAATAAATCGCTTTACATTTTCATCTTCTTCGATTATAAAATCATTAACGGCTTTTCCAATTTTTCCTTTTTCATCTGTATAATAAGCAATAGCTCTAGCACCTGCAAAGGAATTGATAATATTTCTTTGAGGTATATTAGGAATGGTCTTTTCACCTTTTTCAAGTATAAACTCTTGGTTCTCTTTATATGTCCCCATGAATGTTTTATCATTACAAGTATCGGCAGATGGGCCTATCAGTATATTTTCATCCACTGTTGGAGAAACGAGTACGCCCTTTCCCAACTCATTTGGAGTTTGAAATAACACATGATGAGCCAAGTCTCTGCAATTGTTATCTAGTAAGCAGTACTCTCCTCTTCTAGGAACAATTGTATATGATGTACTATTAACCATTTCACTTATTCGATCTGCATATAAGCCGCCAGCATTTACAACATAGCGAGCATTAATATCACCTTCTCCCGTGTGCACAACAAAATTTTCTTTTGGATTTTCAGGACTTGTTATTGCGTGTACTTCGCACCCTGTAAAGATTTTGACGCCATTTGATACAGCATTCTCTGCAATACACCATGTAGCTTGATACGGGCTAATGATAGCAGCTGTTGGTGCATAGAGAGCGGATGTTGCTTCCTCTGCAATATTCGGCTCTAGTTTTTCAAGTTCTTCTCTGTTAATGAGTTGTAACTCTTCAACACCATTTTTTTTGCCTCGTTCAAAGAGATCCTTGATTATTTTTTCGTCACCTTCACTAAAGGCAACTACGAGTGATCCAATTGGCTTAAAATCGAAATGGAGTTCTTCAGCCCACTTTGGATACAACTTAGTTCCCTCAATATTTAAACGTGCCATTAACGTATTTGGCTCTGGATCATAGCCTGCATGAATTATTCCAGAATTAGCCTTTGATGTGCCGCATGAAACATCATTCTCTTTTTCTATCACACATATATCAAGGTTGTATCTTGATAATTCCCGTGCAATAGCTGCACCGCTTATGCCTGCACCTATAATTGCTACATCATATGTCATTTTTCTATCCACTCCCTTGCTCTATCCACAGCTCTCTTCCATCCTTTATACAAAGTATCTCTTTTGTCATCTTGCATTACTGGAATAAATTCTTTATCAGTTTTGCGACATTTCATTAATTCATCTTTATTTTTCCAAAAACCCACGGCTAGTCCAGCTAGAAATGCTGCTCCCAGTGCAGTTGTTTCAATGTTTTGGGGTCTGCTTATTTTTGTTTTAACGATATCGGCTTGAAATTGAAGCATAACATTGCTGATACTAGCACCACCATCGACATATAGGCTAGTAACATTTTGATTTGAATCCTCTATCATGCAATCAATTACATCTCGAACTTGAAAACAAATTGCTTCAATTACAGCTCTGCAGATATGGGCTTTTTTTACTCCTCGTGTAAGCCCAACTAATGTGCCTCGTGCATACATATCCCAATATGGAGCTCCAAGGCCTGTAAAAGCAGGGACAAGGTAGGCACCATTTGCATCTTCTACAGATTCTGCTAAGGTATCAACTTCAGGTGCTGACGAAATTAGCTCAAGTTCATCACGTAGCCACTTTATTGTTGCGCCACCCATAAAAATGCTTCCTTCTAGGGCGTAATAGACTTGTCCATCGTAGCTTAGGGCAACTGTTGTAAGTAAATTATTTTTAGATATGACAGGTGATGTTCCTGTGTTCATGAGGATAAAACAACCAGTTCCATAAGTATTTTTAACATTACCCGCTTCAAAACAACCTTGTCCAAATAAGGCGGCCTGTTGATCACCAATTGCAGATGCTATTGGGATTGAAAAACCACACACTTTTTCATCGGTGTTACAATATACTTCACTGGAGTATCCAACTCGAGGAAGCATGCTTCGAGGTATCTCAAATAGCTTTAATAAGTCTTCATCCCAATCATCGAGGTAAATATTATATAACATAGTTCGACTTGCATTTGTTGCATCTGTTACATGCACCTCGCCACCACTGAGTTTCCAAATGAGCCATGTATCAATAGTTCCTGCAAGAATTTCTCCATTCATAGCTCTTTCTCGCAGTCCTTCTACTTCGTCTAAAATCCATTTTATTTTGGTAGCAGAAAAGTATGCATCAATTACAAGACCAGTTTTTTCCTGAATTACCTCTCCGAGGCCTTTTTTTACCAGTTCTTCACAAAGAGCTGCTGTTCTGCGACATTGCCACACTATTGCATTGTAAACAGGTTTGCCTGTATCTTTTTCCCAAACTACCACTGTTTCTCTTTGGTTTGTAATGCCAATTGCTGCTATTTCATCAATTGATGCTCCACAATCATTTTTAGCAAGTTCAAGAACATTATTGACAACTTCTAATTGGCAGGAGAATATTTCTTCTGCATCATGTTCTATCCATCCTGGCTTTGGATAATGCTGTGTAAATTCCATGTTTTTTGAATAAAGGGGGGTAGCCTCTTTATCATATAATATAGCGCGGGAAGAGGTCGTCCCTTGGTCGAGTGAAAGAATGTATTTTTTCATAGTACTATTGTATCACAGATTCTTAATTTGGCAAGTGTTTTTAACTCTCATTGTTGCAAAAAAAAAGCAACCGAGAGAACTCGGTTGCTTTTTAAGCTAGTAAAAATTACATAGCTTTTTTAGCACTTTTTGCAGTTGTAATTAATTCAAGGATTGCAAGAATAATTAATACAGCCCCAATAGATCCTAATACATAGCCATCAACAGTTGCTAATTTAAAGTTGTTGATTACTAATAGTACTAAGGCAGAAAGGGTAACTGCAAACATAAATATTAGAGGAATGATTGCTTCCCAAGCAGTTCTCTTCATTGTTTTTTTGATCCATGCTGCGATTGCTAATAAAGCGAGACCCGCAAGCAATTGGTTTGCACTACCAAAAATACCCCAAATTCTTGAATATCCATATGCAGTGAAAAGCAGTGAAACTGCAACTGTTACTAATGTAGCAACATATGGGTTACAGAAAATAGTTTTCTTAATAGAACCATCTTTTTGTGTAATTTCACCTAATTCTTCTAACAAGTAACGTCCAATACGAGTTGCACTATCAAGAGTTGTTAATGCAAATGATGAGTAAGTTAAAGTAACAAAAATTCTACCTGCTTCTAGTGGAATACCAAAAGAGTTCATGAAAGTAGCAACACCGTTAGCAAAGCGAACAGCAGGGCTTCCTTCTGTATTACCCATGATTGCTGTTACTGAAAGAAGAGCGATAATCGCTACTACACCTTCAATAAGCATACCACCATAACCTACAAGTTTGGCATCTTTTTCGTTTGAAAGTTGCTTTGAGCTTGTTCCTGAACTAACCAAAGAGTGGAAACCAGAAATAGCACCACATGCTACAGTTACGAATAGAATAGGGAATAAGAAACTTCCATTTACATTGAAACCTACAAGTGCAGGAGCTTGCATAGTTGGAGCTGCAATAAGAACACCAACAAATCCACCTATTAACATCGCAAATAAAAGGAATGATGATAGGTAATCTCTAGGTTGTAGCAATAGCCAAACTGGGAGTAAGGATGCAAAAATAATGTAAATTGTTAATATAATTTGCCATGTACCTTTTTCTAATTGTAAGAATGGAACATTTGCACTTAAAATAATAATACCGACGAGTAATGAAACACCTATGATTGTACCTACTACAAGATTTGAATTTCTTCTGTAGAATAGACCAAAAAGAAGTGCCATTGCAATAAATAGCATACTTGCTGTTCCTGAAGATGCTGCAGTCATTGAAGCTGCCATATTGTCAGGGTTGATTGCAAATGTGCTTGCTGTTATGTCTAAGAAGGCTGCTACTACTAAACATATTGTTAAGAAAGCATACAAAGAGAAGATAAGCTTTGCTTTTGATCCGATGTTTGCACGGATAACTTCACCAATTGTTTTTCCTTCATGTCGCATTGAAGCAACTAATGAACCGTAATCATGAACTCCACCAAAGAAGATACTACCAACAACAATCCATAGGTAAACAGGTAACCATCCAAACATTGCTGCAATGATAGGTCCTGTGATAGGTCCTGCACCTGCAATAGAAGAGAAGTGGTGTCCTAGCAACACTTTTGCATCTGTTGGAATGTAGTCTGAGTTATTTTGTAACTCATGAGCTGGTGTTTTTCTTGATGGATCAATACCCCATTTTTTTGCTAGCATTGAACCGTAGGTGATATATGCGATAAAGAATAGCACAACTCCTACAATCAATAAAACTAAAGCATTCATTTTAACCTCCTAAATTTTAAACGAATACAACATATATCCTAAAAGGAACAGAGTTTTTTTAAACCGCTATATCCTTTGGGACAAAAAATTGATTTGTCGGCAAGCGAAACAACAACGCAGTTTGTTTCTGACCAACCATGAAAGCAAAATTTGTAGCTTTTTCGAAAAAAGAATTTTTCTACACTTTTTTTTAGCTCTTGAGGAACTGAATCCTCACAAATTATAAGGCCCGTAATTAAGCTTTTTTTATGGAGCTTGTTAGGGTTAGCTAATATAGGAGAAAGCTCAATTAAAAAGTTTTGAAACTCTTGGAGCTTTTCTAATGAATAATTTTTTTCATATTTGAAAAGCATGTGCTCAAACACTGAAAAACCTTCGTAAACTGTTGACTTTGTTATAAAAGATTTAAAAAAGTTATTTTGATGAAATGCATACAAGTCGAAACTTTCGTTATTCTTTGTATCATTAAATGTTAAGTCAAAGTGTCCCATGAGCCTTTCACTTATAAGCGACAAATATTTTTTTCCATCTTCTGTCATTGACATATTTTTAAATTCTGACATATTTAATTTCCTTTGAAAAGGATAACATAGGTTATTCGAGTTGTCAACTTTAAAATACCAAAATAATGAAAAAAAAAGCAAAAATATGTATTATTTTCCTCTTCTCACTGAACTTGACAGTAGCGATTTTTTTTGTTACACTTTTTTATGGTCCCTTCGTCTATCGGCTAGGACGGCGCCCTCTCACGGCGCAAAGACGGGTTCGATTCCCGTAGGGACTAGTAAACGTAAAAAGCTCAGAATACTATAGTATTCTGAGCTTTTTTTTATTTTACAGATTAGCGCCCACGATTGCTTTTTCTTAGGTAGGACTAATAACGACTTCTTTACCTTTTTCCATCGATATGTTTGCGCTATGTGTTGCAATAAATGTTCTTTTTGCAAAAGAATAGTCACACTTAATTTTTGAGCGGTCGCCCGTTTTAATGGCTTCAATAAATGCTTGCATAGATTCTTTATGATATAAGCCGATAAAAGAATTAGTTTTTGTCCCGTTAGCATTTAAGAAAGTTGTGTCGGTTAACCAGCCATAACTCACAATTCCTTTATCTGTGTATAAATCTATAGCAATTTCGCTTTTTCCTATCTTTTCATCAACAAAACACCCGCATGCAACATTTGCAACAAGACCATTAGAAAAGGTAAAGGTACTAACTGATGCTTGCTCAACATCGCAATTTGCAACTTTTTGTGTTACAATCGGTGTTGGCTTTGAAAATACAGCGTGAATATCACCGAACAAATACATAAGGACATTAACAAGGTGAGTTGCTTGTTCGTGTAATTGTCCACCTGATTCAGCTTTTGTTCTCCACCAAGCAGGAGGCGGCATGGAGTCTATCCAGCGGGCGTGAACGTATCCAATTTTTTTATCCTGTAAAAACTTTTTAATTTCATCAAGGCAGGGATTATAAAGATTTTGGTAGCCAACAGAGCAAATTATAGTACTTTCATTTATTGCTTTTTCAAAAGAAAGAACTTCATCAAGTGAAACACTAATTGGTTTTTCTATATACAGATGTATATTTCGTTTTGCAGCTTCTTTTTCAATAGTGCCGTGTTGATGAGGGGGGACACAGATAATAATTGCTTGTAAGTCTTTTTCATTTTCAAATAAGTCGAAGTAGTTTGTGTAAGTATGTGCTGTAGGGACTTTTTGTTTCAATGTAGAAACTGATTTTTCTGTTCTAGAGCAAAGTGCTATAACTTCGACTCCTTCTATTGTTAGTAAATTGTCAAGATGAAAATTGCCAAACCATCCTCCGCCAATAATCGCAACTTTTATAGTGTTTGTTTTCATAAATACATCCTTTTATATCATAGTAAAAGTGAAAACTAAATTTGTCAAGATTTTTTAGCAATGAGAAATTGTGCTGCTAAGTGCTTTTGCTAGTTGGTCGGGGCAGGAGGTTTTTTTTGTACCACAATGCACGCCCTTAAATGTATTAATTACATCTTCTACTTTCATTCCTACTACTATTTTGCTAATACCAAGTAGGTTTCCTGGGCATCCCCCTTCAAACGAAACAGACTGTATTATGTCTCCTTCTATTTCATATGAAATTGTACTTGCACATACTCCTTCTGTTTTATACGTCATTAGAGCCTCCTTAAGCCTTTAGCTACTATATAGAAATATGTATAGAATATCAAGTGTTGATAATGACCTAGATTTTTTTATTCTATTGTGCTAGTATAAAATATCTTTGATTATAAAATAGTTTAAATAAACAGGAGAAGAACATGAAACCGACATTATTAGTATTAGCTGCCGGGATGGGGAGCCGTTATGGTGGAGTAAAACAAATCGATGCAGTTGGTCTACACGATGAAACGCTTTTAGATTTTGCAACATTTGATGCAAAACGTGCTGGGTTTGGAAAAGTTGTGTATATTATTCGTAAAGATATAGAAAAAGATTTTAGAGAAAGATTTTTCGATAGAATTGCACTAAACTTTGATGCAGAGTACGTATTTCAAAGCCCAGATTCTCTTTTTACTCCAGAGCAATTGGCAAAAATACCTGCAACTAGATCAAAACCTTGGGGGACCGTTCATGCGGTGCTTTGTGCAAAGGATGCAGTTAAAGAACCGTTCGCGGTAATAAATGCTGATGATTACTATGGAAAAGAAGCATTTGTAACAATGAATACACACCTTTCAACATTACCGGAAGGATCAACTGAACATGCAATGGTTGGCTATGTGTTAGAAAATACCATGAGTCGTTCAGGATCTGTTTCGAGAGGAGTTTGTGTTATTGAAAACGGTTATTTAAAATCCATGGATGAACACACAAAAATCAGCTATGAAGGTGAAAAAATAATAACTGATTTTAATGGTTCTCTTTCTGAGTTTACTGGGAAAGAATGGGTTTCTATGAATCTATTCGGATTTACACCAAAAGCTTTTGATGGTTTTACAGAATTTTGGGATAAGTTTATAGTGGATAATAACGATTCAGAAAAAGCAGAGTCTCTCTTGCCTACTGGTGCTAGTTATATTGTAAACAACGGCCTTGGAAAAATTAAGTTTTATTCATCAACAGAAAAATGGTTTGGGATGACATATCCAGAAGACAGAGAAATTGTAAAAAATGAAATAGCGAATAAAATAAAAGAAAATTATTATCCTGAACAATTATGGGAAAAGAACTAAGTGTTTAAAACAGATTTTTTCTTATCAGAAAAGCCATGGGGGTACGAGAGGTGGATTTTGTCAACACATCAGGCTGGTACCTCCACTGTGGCCAAAGGAACAGAGTTTATTGCTGGTAAAGATCTTTCCAGAATTATAGGAAATGACTATCCTCTTTTGGTTAAAATAATACAAGCAAATGAAACTCTCTCTGTTCAGGTTCATCCTGATGATGAATATGCCGAAAAAGTAGAAAACTCACGTGGGAAAACAGAGTGTTGGTATGTTTTAGAAGCAACGCCGGATGCTACACTCATTTGTGGGTTAAACGAAACAGAAGAAAACTATTCTCGAGAAAAGCTTGCAAAAGCCATTGAGAATGTAAGTCTTGAAACCCATTTAAAAAAAGTACCTGTAAAAAAGGGAGATTTTCTATTTATCCCTGCAGGGACGGTTCATGCTATTGAAGGCGGTTTGCGAATTCTAGAGATTCAACAATCGAGTGATATAACCTATAGACTTTATGATTGGGGAAGTAACCGAGAAATACATGTTGAAAAATCATTAGATGTAATAAAACCTTTGCCTGGCGACTTGGTAAAAAGCTTTGCTGGCCGATATGAGTGTGCATTTTTTACGATAGAAAAGCTTGATTATTCACACCCAGGGCGAATTTGTTTTGCAAAAGAAGCAATCCCGAATCCACTACCTACAGCAAACGCACAAAACCTACCTGCTTTTGACACTCCAGCCTCCCACACTAATTGGGTGAGCTTGGTAGTTATTTCAGGAAAAGGTAGTCTCAACTCTTCAACAGGAGAGACTTTGTTCGTTGAAAAAGAAGACTGTATTATTATTCGATATGATGAAGATATCCGCATTATACCTGAAGGTGATGAGCCTTTATCTATTATGAAAATTGGGTAAAAAAAGTAGCAGCATTAAAATGCTGCTACTAACACTCCTCTTGTGTTATTTGTACGTCAAGTGTCGTTATCATTATTCGAAATTCATTACTCGCGATAAGGAAGCCGTCGAATATTAAAATGTAGCATGGATGCACTGACTTGCAAATAATTTTACTTAAGTTTAATAATTGCGACACGGATGTCGCTAAACTTCAGTGTGCATGAGTTTTGCTTATGCAAAACTCGATAGTAAAATGTAGCATGGATGCTACATTTTACGTATTATTCATCAGAATGAGCAATTGTTATAAACTCTTTTGCGCTTGCTATAACATCATCTGCAATTTTACCACTTATTGGATCGTAGTGATCGAATGCTGTTTCAAAACTTCCTGTGCCACTTGTCATTGAGCGAAGATCGATTGCATATTTTAGTAGTTCTGCTTGTGGTGCTTGTGCTCTTAACTCTTCAATTCCGCCACCGAGAGGGTTTTGTCCCAAAATGCGTCCACGTTTACTTGACATATCAGACATAATGTCGCCAAGGTATTTAGATTCTATCCAAACAGTTACATCCATAATTGGCTCAAGTAGGATAGGGCCCGCTGCTAACATGGCATCTTTAAATGCGTTTCTTGATGCTATCTTAAAAGCCATTTCAGATGAATCAACAGGGTGCTCTTTTCCGTCAAGCACAGTTGAACTAACATCAACTACTGGATATCCAGCTAAAACACCATGCTCCATTGCTTCTTTTATGCCTTTTTCTACGCCAGGGATATAGTTTTTAGAAATAGCCCCGCCGAAAACTGCATTTGTAAACTTATAACCTTCGCCTCTCTCAAGTTTATCAATTGCAAGTACTACTCGCCCGTATTGGCCGTGTCCACCAGATTGTTTTTTATGGGTATATTCAGCTTGAGCTTTTCGTTGTACAGTTTCTCGATATGCAACGCGAGGTACTGCAGTATCGATAGTGATTTTCGCTTGCGTTGAAATTTTATTAAGAATTATGCCAATGTGAAGTTCACCCATGCCTGAAATAACATTTTGTTTAGTTTCAACATTGTACTTAAATTGGAGAGTTCTATCTTCTTCTGATAGCTTTGAAAGAAGTTCGCTCATTTTATCTTCATCTTTTTTGTTTTGAGCGGATACTGCCATGGAGTAAACAGGATTTGGATGTCTAAGTCGAACAAAAGGAATAGAGGCTGCATTAGTTGATAGTGTATCACTTGTTTTTGTGATGCTTAGTTTTGTAAGGATTCCTATATCTCCTGCAGCTAGTTCTTTAACTTCTTCAAGTTTTTTTCCTACACATCGGTAAAGTTTTCCAAGTTTTTCTTTTCTCTCTTCAGTGATATTTATTACTTCTTGATCTGCTTTGAGAGTCCCAGTAATAACTTTAACATAAGAGAGCTTTCCTGAAAATTGATCATTTGATGTTTTTATAACAAGAGCACTCATATCACCTTCTGGGGAAATTTTTATGGTTGCTGTTTCACCATCCTTTGTTGTTGCCGTTTCAATTGCATGTGTTGGATCTGGAACAGTTTCAACTATGAAATCTAGTACAGAAACAAGTCCGCATCGTTTTAACGTACAACCTGCAAAAGAAGGAACGACCCGGTTGTTTTCCAATGCAATTATAAGGCCTCGTTCTATTTCTTCGTTTGTTAATTCACCCTCATCAATAAATTTTACAAGTAGGTCATCATCACCTTCTGCGGCAGACCCGGCTAAAACAGCACGTGCATTTTCATACTCATCTTTGTATTCTGAAGGGATTTCACTTTCTTTTTCTATTTGTCCTTCTTCTGGAATAAAGTAGGCTTTTCCCTTTATAACATCAATCACACCTTTAAAGTCAGGGCCGCAGCCCATAGGTATAGTTACGGGACACACTTCAACTGAAAACTTGTTATGAATATCTTTTACAACAGATGCATAATCTGTTCTTTCGTCTTCTAGGTGGTTTACATATAAAATTCTAGGTTTGTTGCGCCTGTCAAGGTCTCTCCAAAGTTTGATAGTTTCAATTTGAGCTCCAGAACGCCCATCTACAAGCATTAGAACGCTTTCAGTAGATCTAAAAGCTGAAATAACTTCACCAATAAAGTCAGAGGAACCCGGAGTGTCCCAAATATTTACATTTGTATCTTTCCATAGAAAATATGATAGTGATGAGTGAATTGAAATTTTCCGTTCAATTTCTTCTGGTGAATAGTCACTGACGGTTTTACCTGATTCCACAGCTTCGGCTTTAGGTATAGAACCTGCAGTAAGCAATAGGTATTCCAACAACGTTGTTTTTCCTGTTTGTCCATGCCCAGCAATTGCAATATTTCTGATTTGATTTGTTGTGAATCCCATTCTCTTCTCCTAGATTTAATAAAAATAGCAATACGCTATCTATATATGATAAGGCATGAATGTTACAATTGTCAAGCAAAAAAAATGTTCACAAAACAATTATTTTGTGGTATAATAAACCAAGAGAGGATGCCATGGAAAGTCTTTCTGAGTTGCAAAAAAATACATTTTTATCATTATTAAAGCTTGAATCTGAGCTTGGACATTATGTTTTTAAGAAAAAAGAAAAAAGTGTTTCAAAAGAAATTTTGGATTCCTATTGGGCTTTTAATAAAGAAGCAGATAGTTTTCGAGAACTTCAAGACACGATTCGCTCTTTAGACACAGAGCATGCTGAAATAAAAGTACAAATTTCGGAACTTAAAATTTTACAAAAAAATCTTCAGAAAGAAATTAAGTCAATGTATTTACTGATTGGCAAAGCCCTTTTTGAAAAATATACTCCTGTAATTGCTGATGTGTTTGGAAAAGAGTATACTCAAATCTGTGTTGAAGATCGTAAAATAGCTGAAGCAAAGGAAAAAGAAGAAGGCTATCGCAGTGATACTGAAAAAAATACTGTTTTTTCCAAGATAGTTAACCAGGCTAAAATAGGCGCTACGAAGGCGCAAGTTGCTGCCTTTGAACAAAAGAAAGAGCATCTTTTCGAGCAAGGTGCAAAAAGTGCTATCGACTCAGGGAAGCTTGTTCAATTAGTAAAAAAAGATTTTCAAGATATAGAGGTAAAAAAATTACTCGATACATTTTCTCAAAAACACAAAGATGTAATTGCTTTAGAACGAAGTTTAGAAAACCTGTCACTGAATGATGGTGCAATAAAAAGCTCACTTGAAAAGGCAGGTGTTTCTAGTTCTCCAAAAAAACGTTTGCAAGCATTGGATAGATTAATAGAACAAAAACGTTTAGAACAAGATGATTTTTGTGCTAAAAATGGACACGAATATGCTAGTCGCTACGTAAGTCCCGATGGTGAAGTTTTAGTTGAGTTTCCAAAGGGTTTAGATAAAATGCTATTAGATATACAAGTGCATAAGCGACAAATCCTATCATTGTCTCGATTGATTGAAATAGAAAATGCGAAAAAAGAAATTGAAAAAGTACAAAAAGAAAAAGAATATTTGCTAAAAGACAAGGATTCAAATATACAAAAAATTCAAAAATTACAAACCAATAATGTGAATATTGATACGTTGTTAGTAGAAAAAAATGAATTACAAAATGAACTAAATAAGAAAATTACCATTCTAGAAAAAGAGGAAGAAAAGGCAAAAAAAGTGAAAGTCTAAAACTAAGAAGGCAAGAAGTTGTAGTTTGCCCTCTTAGTTTTTTGATTTAAGAAATTGCTGCTTCTAGGGCTATTTCCATCATGCCTTTAAAAGTTAGTTGTCTTTCTTCTGCTGTGGTTGTTTCTCCCGTTGCAATATGATCAGAAACCGTTAAAATAGCTAATGCTTGTCTTTCAAATTTGGCAGCTAATGTGTAAAGCTCTGCAGCTTCCATTTCAATGCCGAGCACCCCGTAACTTGCCCAAAGTTTCCAGTTTTCGTTATCGTCATAAAACAAGTCACTTGATGTAACTGATCCCACTAAATGTGCAAGGTTTTTTGCTTTTGCAGCTTCAATTGCTTTTGCCATAAGTTCATAACTTGCGGTAGGTGCAAAGTGAAGTGATCCAAAACGTTGATTTAAAATCGCAGAGTCAGAACATGCACTCATTGCTATGATTATATCTCTAACCTTGGTGCTTTTGTGTACTGCACCACATGTACCAATTCGAATAGCTTTTTGTACATTGTATACGTTAAAAAGTTCGTTTACGTAAATAGAAAGAGAAGGTTGTCCCATTCCGGTACCTTGAACAGAAACTCTTTTACCCTTATATGTTCCAGTAAAGCCGAGCATGTTTCTAACTTCATTATAACATTCTACATTCTCTAAAAATGTTTCTGCAATAAACTTTGCCCGTAAAGGATCTCCAGGTAATAAAACTGCTTCTGCAATTTGGCCTTCTTTTGCGCCGATGTGTATACTCATCATGTTCCTCCAAAAAATGTATGTGAAATTATATCATAGGATTTTGTTTTTTGTAACCCCTTTGATAATTCGATTATTCTTCTATTTTATCCGGGTGTTATGCTAGGCCTCTAATCTCATTATCATATGAGATGACTGTTTTAGCCTTTGCGATAAAAATAGCTATGAGGCCGAATAAAGCAATATTAAATATAAATGGATACGTTGGATTAATATCAAATAATTTTCCAACAATGTAGCCAAAAGGGGATGAGATTGCAATCATAGCAGCATGAAAAATTGATTGTACCCTCGAGCGTTCTTTTGGAATAATGTAATATGCCATAAGTGCTTCTCTTCTTGGAAACACAATTGCATATGCTGCGGCTTCGAGTATAGTATAGATGCTTGCTCCAATGATGCTATATTCAGGTGACACAATAAGTACAGCATGACTCAGAATGTAGACAATTGTTCCTGCGATTAATGATGTTCTCATTCGAAGGCGATTTATAATATTTTGTAAAAAGGCAACAACTAAAAGCATAATAGCAGTTCGTACCATAGGAAAAATAGGTACTAAGGCAGCATTAAGGTGTAAGTATTTAGTAATATATAGGGAAAAAAAGTTTGTTGTTGCAATAACTGACGTATTTGTTAGGGCAAGCAAAAGAATAACAAATTTCATGCTAGAAGAAGTAAGAATTGTTTTTATTACATCGGTATAGCCTTTGAAAAGGGTTGTATACGATATACTTTTTGTTTCTTCCATACGTATCTTCCCCATTTCAGTTTCTCCACCTTTAATATATAAAATAATAAATTTTAGAGACATAGAAACACCAGATATAAAATATAGGACGCTCACTACTTGTTGTACTGAGTGCTTGTCTACGAGTACTATTGCTATTGGCGAAAAGAATACAGACAGCATTCCGCACATATGTAAGAGGGTAAAAGAATTTGTAAGGTGTTCTTTTGGGCAATCCTCAACAAAAAGACATGTCCATGATGTGCTAGTTATTTGAAACAGTGCATTTACTGAGGAGGCAAGTAAAAATAATAAAAAGTTATTGGCAAAAGCCCAAATAAAACAGGGGATTGTCCATGCTAAAAAATCAAAGATAAGTGTCGTAAAACGGCGTCCTAGCTTATCGGTAATAACGCCTCCTACAAAGGCAAAGATTACTTGAAAAAAAAGTCCAATAGAAATAATCAGACCGATTTGTGAACTAGAAAGACCGGCGTTAGACATGTACAAGCTTGCGAATGGTGAAAAGAGAGAGTACGGAATAAACCATAAGGGCTCCGTTACAAGAGATATTTTTGGGTTGCCTTTTAAGGCAAAAAAAGTTTTTACTAGGTCGTGGTTTTTTATGCTTTTCATAAACCCTCTGCGGCACTTGTTTTTTTTAGTTGTTCAACTGTTTTAATTTTAAAGTTTGCACCCGTTGTTGGGTTAAGCTGTTTTTCATACCAAACGATATCATGCCATTTATCAAATTTATATCCACTGTTTGAAAATACACCAATTTTAGAAAATGCTAAAGAAGAGTGAAGTGCATCACTTATAGTATTAGGAAATGTTATACATGCATATGCCATAACAAATCCTTGCTCGCATAATAATGACAGAAGGGTAGTGTATAATTTTTTTCCGATTCCTTGACCTTGATAGTTTTTATTAACGTACACCGATGTTTCTACTGCCCAGTCATATGCTTTTCTCTCTCTAAAGCGAGTGGCATACGCATAGCCAATTATGGTGTTATCTAAAGTAGCAACAATGTATGGATAGGTTTCTGAAATAGTTTTTATGCGCATTGAAAAGTCTGCATGGCTGGGTACATCATACTCAAAGGTAATTGCAGTGTTTTCAATATAGTGTTTATATATAGAAAGAATTTGTTGTGTGTCATCAACACTTGCAAAACGAAGTTTTATCATATAATTATTTGTATCATGGAAAGAGATTTTTTGCAAGCACTTGAATTTTTTACCATTTTACGTTATTATTTTTCAATCTATAAAGAAAGATTTATATAGAAATTTATTCACAAACAGGAAGAAATTAATGAGTATTTCAGCATTACAAAAAGCTCGATACGAATACGAGCCAAAATTACCAGCTATTTTAAAAGAAGATTTACAAAACCTTACTATTTCACTTGGCGAAGCAACAACAGCAGTTGCAGATGCAGACAAAGTAAAAGAATTATTTCAAAACACTTACGGAAAACCAATTGCAAACCTTGTAAAGGGGAATAACGCAAACGCAGGTAAAAAAATTACTGTTGGTGTTATCCTTTCTGGTGGACAAGCTCCTGGAGGGCACAACGTAATTTCAGGTCTTTATGATGGTGTAAAAAAAGCTAATAAAGAGTCAAAACTCTTAGGATTCTTAGGAGGCCCATCAGGTCTTTTAGATGCTGATTACAAAGAGTTTACAGATTCATTTATTGACGAATACAGAAACACCGGTGGATTTGACATCATAGGTTCTGGTAGAACAAAAATTGAAAGTGATGAACAATATGCACAAGCTGCAAAGACAGCAAAAGATTTAGGACTCGACGCACTCGTAATTATTGGTGGAGATGACTCAAATACAAACGCAGCCCTTTTGGCAGAATATTTTATTCAATGCGGTCTTTCTACTCAAGTTATCGGTGTTCCAAAAACTATCGATGGCGACTTAAAAAATGAATACATCGAAACAAGTTTTGGCTTTGATACTGCTTGTAAAACATATTCTGAACTTATTGGTAACATTGGCCGAGATGCAAACTCTGCAAAAAAATACTGGCACTTTATTAAACTTATGGGACGTTCAGCAAGTCATATTGCACTTGAATGCGGACTTCAAACACAAGCTAACATTTGTTTAGTTTCAGAAGAAATTGAAGCTAAACAAATGACGCTTCGTCAAATTACCGATTCTATTTGTGCAGTAATTGCCAAACGAGCAGAACAAAAAGAAAACTTTGGTTTAGTTCTTATTCCAGAAGGTTTAGTTGAGTTTGTTCCAGAAATGAAAGCTTTAATTGCAGAGCTTAACGATACAATGTCATTAAAAGCTGATGAGTTTAATGCATTAAACGGTTTTGAAGCTAAAAAAGCATGGTTAAAATCTAACCTAACTGCTTCTTCTTATGACGCTTTTGATTCTTTGCCGGACGCAATTGCAGAACAATTCTTGGCAGACCGCGACCCACACGGAAACGTACAGGTTAGCCGAATTGATACTGAAAAACTATTGGCTCTTGCTGTTGAAAAACAACTTGTAGAAATGAAAAAAGCAGGAACTTACAAAGGCTCTTTTAGTTCATACTGCCACTTCTTTGGCTATGAAGGTCGCTGTGCATTCCCTTCAAATTTTGATGCAGATTATTGCTACTCACTTGGCTACAATGCATTTGTACTTATTGCAAACGGCTTAACTGGTTACATTTCATCTGTTAGAAACCTTATTAAACCGGCAGCAGAATGGGTTGCAGGTGGTATTCCTTTAACAATGATGATGAACATGGAACAACGCCATGGTCACGCAAAACCGGTTATTAAAAAAGCACTTGTAGAATTGGATGGAAAACCATTTAAGAAATTAGTAGCAAACCGCAACGAATGGGCTGTAAAAACAAGTTTCTTATTCCCAGGAGCAATTCAATACTACGGTCCAACTGAAGTATGCGATGCACCTACTAAGACCTTGGTGTTAGAGCAAGAGTAATACACAAAAAAAGCATTTTTTTGTAGTGCACCCCGTTAATTGTATCCAATTAGCGGGGTGCGTTTTTTATTTGATAAAATGTACAATTAGGGCAATGCTAAACATTACGATAAAGACTGTTATCATTTTAAATAATGTTTTAGAATATCCTTTTGGGGTAATTTCGCCCATGTCATCAAGCTTAGAGATTATTGGATGTAGGTGCCAATAATAAGTTCCAATAGATAAAATAACTGCAATGACTGCAAAAATTTTTGTAGTTTCTGTTCCAGTAAATAGACATGCCATTAATAAAACAATAAAAATGAGTTTAGAACCTGCAACCCAGTTTTTCATGTATTGAGAAAAAAGTCTAAAAGAATCATCATCTTTTGACTTAAACCATGCGTTAAATACTGCAACGCCATTACCTTTTTTTGAATCCGGATGCAAATATAAAATAATTACATTGGAACTTTCTAAAATTGAAAAAACTATAATTGATATGTCTAATATGTCCATGCTATTTTCTATGTTTTACCCTTATGTTTTCATTAATCTTCGGTTAAAATAAAAATGTTATTTTCAAAAGACCAAGTGACATCCGTTGCTGAAGAAGTATTGTAGTCTGAATTAAATTCATCAAGATCAGCTTTTGTTATAGTGATTGTCTTGTTTAAATAAAGAGCATCATACGCTTTATGAGTTAGGGTAATATCACTTATATTAAAAATTTGTTCAAATATAGTAGCCTTGCTTGCTAGGTCCTTTATAAGAGAAGGTTGAAAAACTAAACCGCTTGAATATCTTTCTGTCGTGCTTGTTCCAGAGCTATTAATATAATCAACCTTTGTAATTGTAAATTCTACTTCTTTTACTTCCACTACTGTTAATATGCCGTCGATATAATGCCATTCGATTAGAATATCTGCATCTTTATTGTAGTTTAAAGTTAATTCATCAAGCTTAGTTTTTGTTATAGTGATTGTCTTGTTTAAATAAAGGGCATCATGTTTTTTTATTGCTAATATAATATCTGTAGTGTCTAAAATAGCATTAAAAATAGGAGCTCTCCTGTTTATAGCCTCGCTGATGTCATCAGATTTATAACCACCTTTTGAATATTTAACTGTAAGGCTTTCTCCAGAAAGAAGTCTGTAATCAACTTTTTCTAAAGTTATAGTATCTGATACGCTAGTTGGTTGTACACAAGACACTAATAATGTAATAACCATTACTCCTAATAGTAATACTCTTTTTTTCATACTGTTCCCCTTTTATTAAATTATTTTTTTTTCTTACAATTAATTGTACATTAAAAATGATGTTCTGTGTGTGCTATTTTGCACCTTGTATACATTATTCTACTAGTTCTACTTCTCTAATGGTCAACGCACCAGTACTATTGTTAAAAGAAGTTGATACTCGAGCCTTACCCTGTCTAAGGTTTTCATTATAACTTTCTGCATTAGCCTCTACCTTGAGATCTGTTGTGCTAATATTTGGTGTTGTAACAAATGATGATGATGAAAAAGATAGGGCACAGTCTTCTGCTATAACAGCTTGAACATATTTTCCCATTTCTAGTATGTAAGGTTGTTTTTCGCTAGAGCTAAGTGCATTATATTTTTGTAAGCTTGTTTTCCCATCCAAGTATGTAATTGACACAGATTTAATTACAATATCCTGAGCAACTTCTTTATTTTCTATAATTGTAAGAGTGCCATTATCTGAAAGGGATACCTCTATCGTTTTTTCACCTGCCTGTCTGTTCCTATTATATGACGCTACATTGCCTTCAATATTACGCTTTCTAGTAGCAATTGGATCTGGTAACACAAATCCATTTGAGCTCACATTTTTAATACTCGTATTCTCATCTAGTATTTCAAATATCACATCTTGTAGGTGGTATTTATATGTAAAATAATCGCTATTTGAAAGAGATGAAAAAACTCTTGATCCATAAACTCCATCAAGGTCGATGTACTCAACATGTGTAACATTGGTAGTAGGAGCCTCCTTGACCTCGGTCATTGTTAAAAGACCATTTGAAAAACTTGCTTTTATAACTTTTTCACCCATAAGAAGATTTTCATTGTATGAAGTCGGTCGGCCATTAAAAAAATCAGTTTTTATCTTTATTGGCGTGTCTAAGTTATAGGTTTTTGTAACACTAGAATAAGATCCATATGCTATGTATCCAAGTAGGCTTGTAACCATTTTTAGTAGGGAAGAGTTATCTGAGTTGAGAGATCCATCAAGATTAATATATGAAGCTTTTTCAATAGTTATAAATGGGGCTGGCGGTAGCTCCTTCATAACAAATGTTCCATCATCTAAAATATTCGCCTCTAATAGATATTCACCAGCAGAAGTGTTTTGATTATATCTTGAAATTGCATTTTGTAAATCACCAATTGTACGAATATAATCTAGGAAGGCAGCTAGTTTAAATTTTTTAATAGTTTCATCATAAGTAAGGTAACTATTAATTTCTAGACAGTTGTCCAATACTGTACTAAGGTTTGAGATAACAATGAATGCCTGCGCTGTGTCACCGAGACTTATGTAATCCTGATAAAGTTCAAGTTGACTTTTTCCATTAATATTTATAAGATCTGCATATTTTATTTGGACCCATTTTGAAGGATCTGTTCCTGGACCAAAGCCAAAGTCATTTGCAGGTGGCGGTGGGGCTTCTCTTGAGTAAACTCCAACTTCGTATAATTGGTCGCATCCCAGTAGTATAGTTGCTATAAGTACTATAAGGCATAATGTAATTTT
The DNA here is from genome assembly GCA_964370315.1 of uncultured Treponemataceae bacterium. Taxonomy (GTDB): domain Bacteria; phylum Spirochaetota; class Spirochaetia; order Treponematales; family Treponemataceae; genus CAYJFX01. The sequence continues at coordinate 16,003 of CAYJIS010000007.1, read as the reverse complement.
TTTCATGGCTTTATACTCCTCACAAATTTTTTTATATAAAGTATACAATGAAAAATATATTCTGTCATGTGCCGAATGGCACATTTTTAAAAAATATTGGATATATCTGTTGTAGTAGCTCTATTGTATATAATTATATATCAAAAAAGTAAAAAAATAACATTTTTTCTATAAAAAATTAATTTTATGTGATTGTAGCTTTTGTTCTCCTTTTTATGTAAAAGGTTAGCCCTTATAAAGACATATATTAATTGTAATAAACTCTCTACTACATGGCTTGACAAATTTTTTCTGTAGGGTACAATAGTAGTATGAATAAAAATCAAATAATTAAGAGACCCTTTGTATGGACTCTAGCAAGTGTATTTTTTGCGTTTATAGTATTAACTATACCATCAACACATGCACAAGGTGCAAAAACTGAAAATCAAAAAGCTCAAGAGCAACAGAGATACTTAGAAGTGATGAACGGAGTATACAACTTTGTCATTGATAATTATGTAGAAGAAATAGATCCACAAATATTATACGAAGGTGCCCTTAGAGGGATGCTAGACGCTATAGGCGACCCTTATACTGTTTACATGGATGTAGATGAAATCCGAGGGCTAACGGATACCACTGATGGAAACTTTGGGGGTGTTGGCTTAACTATTACAAAGCCAACAGAGTCAACTGCAGAAAAACCTGCATATGTTGAAGTTGTCTCTGCCTTAGAAGGGACACCAGGGTGGCGTGCCGGTATTCAAACTGGTGATTTTATTGTTCAAATTGGCGATACTCCTACAGAGGGTATAACGATGGATGAAGTTCTCTCAATCCTTAGAGGAGAAATAGGAAGTGTAGTTGACGTTACTTTTTTACGTGGGACAACTGAGTTTATGGTTAGCCTTGAAAGAGCACTTATAGAAGTTCCAACGGTAAAATATGGAATGATTAATGATAATGGAAACAATATAGGATATGTAAGAATTATACAATTTACTCCACAAACTCCTGATAGAGTACAAGAAGCGCTAGATAGCTTTGAAGAAAACAATTATGACTCATTAATTATTGACTTAAGAAACAACCCAGGGGGACTAATTGATAGTGTGTCTGATGTTGCAGATAAGTTTATAGATTCTGGTGTTATTGTATCTACTAAAAGCCGCCTAATGTTTGAAAACACAATGTACAGGGCTTCAAAAAGAAACACAACGGTAGAAGATGGGCTTCCAATAGTTGTATTAATCAATAAAGGATCTGCCAGTGCCTCTGAGATTTTGGCTGGTGCCTTAAAAGATTATCATCTTGCATATTTAGTTGGAGAAAGAACATTTGGTAAGGGTTCTGTGCAACAAGTGCGCCCACTTCCTAATAGTGATGGTTTAAAAATAACCATGGCAAGATACTATACTCCAAGTGATACTAATATAGATAAAATTGGTATTCCACCAGATTTAGAGGTATTATTTCCAGAGCTGACTGAAGAGGAAGCAACTTTGTATCTGGAACTTCTTACCTCTGATGAAATATCAAATTATGTTAGAAATAAACCAAATATGAACGAACAGCAAATTAACGAATATGCTACCATACTTGGTAATTCATATAACCTTGAACAACGAGTATTGAGAAGACTTATACGTATGGAAGTAAACCCAGATGAATTATACGATTTAGATTTTGATGTTCAGTTGCTTGAAGCAATAGATATTATACAAAAACCGAATTTTAATAGATTAGTGAGAGACGCTAAAACATTAAGCGAGCTTCAAGCTGATGTTGCTTTAGATGAAGAAACCCAAGATAAAGGGTAAAAGTATAATAGTAAGATAACACTAAACCGAAGGGCTTTATATGCGACAGTTTATTAGTTCAAGCTTGCCTGATAAAAAAGGGCGTATCACTTTGAGCACAAAAGAAAAGCATTATTTAAAAAGTGTGCTCCGTTTAAAAGATGGTGATAAATTAACTGTGCGACTTTCAAGCGGCGACTTATGTGTAATGAAAGTGGTTTTAAAGAAGGATAAAGATAAGGCTAAAACAGAAGTGCTTCTTGAACTCGTTGAGCAATTAATTAATGATGATAAAATTGAAAAGAATAATTTTTATTTATTTCAGTTTTTACCTAAAGGTCAAAAAATGGATTTAATTGTTCGCCAAGCAACAGAATGTGGAGCGGTATCTGTTGTTCCAATAGTTGGAGACTATACAGTTGGTGGAAAAGAAGATTCACGTAAACTTGATAGATGGAATCGTATAGTGCGTGAAGCAAAGCAGCAAAGTGGTTCTGCTACTGAAACAAAAGTCTTGCAGCCTACAAAACTTGAAAATGCATTGGAGTTTTGGAAAGAAGAAAAAAAACGAACACAAGCAGAGTCTTTGGCTATTGTTTTGTGCGAAAAAAATGTAGAAGAGCAGTCTCTATTTTCATTATTTAAGAAATGCGACCTAACAAAACCTATATGTGTGGCTTTTGCAGTGGGATGCGAAGGTGGAATAAGTGACAAAGAATTACACTCATTACATGAGTGCGGTTTTAAATCGATACATTTAGATACAAATATATTAAGAGCAGAAACAGCGGCTTTGTATGGTTTTGCTGCGGTACAAACTGCGTTAACGGAGTATAAAAAATGGATGGAGTTAAACGGATAAATTTTCTTGGGCTGCCAATTGATGTGGTGAGGCCAGAAGAATTAGAAAAGGTTGTTTACAATCTTGTGGAGCAACCTGGAACAAAGCAAATAGTTTTTTTAACCATTTGGGATGTTTTAAGGTCACGTGGTGATACCGAGTTAAAGCTTTGTATCGAAAATGCATCTTTAGTCCTACCAGTTTCAAAAAGTATAGCAAATGGAGCTCGGTTTTTAAGAAAACCAATGCCGATACGATATGATCCATTTAGAACATTGGTATCGTTTTTTACAATGCTTGAAAATCGCTATCGTTCTTTATATTTATTTGGGGGACAAGCCGAAATCCTAAATGAGTCAGAAAAAAATATTCGCTCAACATATCCTGGATTACAAATTGTAGGTCGAGTCTCTGGGTATTATTCCAAAAAAAATGAAAAAGATATTATTTCTGCAATTTTTAAAGCAAACCCATCAATGGTTTTAATTGGTGATGGAATAAGTACTGGTGCTAAATGGCCATATGAAAGACGAAATAGTTTTGGAACAAGTATATTTGTTTACTATAAAGAAGCCTTTTCTATTTTTTCTCAAAGAAAAAAAAGGCTAAGTATTTCTGCTTTTGAAGCAGGAAGAGAAATATGGTACGAGATACTACGAAACCCATTAAAAATTTTCCTTGTGTTTCCGTTTATATGGTATATACTATTACTTGTAGGGGATAAACTATTTAATAAAACAAGCTAACATAGCTATTCCCTACGGGGAGGATTTATGTTAAAAGTAGTAGTAGTCAGCAATGACTGTGCGCTGTATAATTTTTGTCAAAACTTATATAGCAAAGATGTCGTAGTGAAACAAGTGTTACCCTGTTTTGCTTGTTTAGAAAAAGAGCAGTGTTGCGATACTGTTGTGTTGTTTGATTTTTCATTAGTTGAAAAAGGAAATGTTTCACTTTTTGATGAAATTTATGCAACGTGTGTTAGTGTACGCATTATTGTCCTTGCATCTGAGCCTAGCTTTCCTGTTGCAAGTGCGTTGCTTACTGGCAAAGTAGAAAAAATAATCACACTACCGTGTAGTGTTGATTATTTATATGAATACATTTGCGTTTGCGATCAGTATCTAAAAACAAGAAAACAGAACACGCCATTGATAAAATTCCCAAAAAGTTTTATAGGTATTTCAGAGCAAATGCACATTTTAAAACAAAAAATGTTGTTGCTATCGCAAGGTGATTTTCCAGTTTTAATTTTAGGTGAAACTGGCACTGGAAAAAGTTATGTAGCAAGATTGCTTCATGAATTATCATTAAGAAAAAATAGTAACTTTGTTGAGGAAAATATAGCTGCCATCCAAGAAACACTTATTGAAGGTGAACTCTTTGGCACGAAAACGGGCGCTTATACTGGTGCTGTAAATCGTAGAGGTTTATTTGATTTAGCAAATAATGGAACACTTTTTTTGGATGAAATTGCATGTATTAAAAGTAATATCCAAGCAAAACTACTCCAAGTCCTTGAAACAGGACGGTTTCGTGCAGTGGGATCTCTTGAAAGTAGTTATACAAACGTGAGATTAATAAGCGCTACAAATGCTCCATTACATACTTTAAAAAAGAATCATTTTTTTAGAAGTGATTTATATTATAGAATTTCTTCTATGCAACTCAGCATTCCTCCATTGAGAGAAAGAAAAGAAGACATTGTAGTTTTGGCTGAGCACTTTTTGCAACAAATATGTGAAAAGACTGGGATTGAAAAACGTTTTAGCTACGATGCTACTGCAAAACTGGAAAAACACAATTGGCTTGGAAACATTCGAGAAATAAAACAATGCATTGAATGTTCTCATTGTTTAAGTACCAGTGAGGTTATTTTTGCCACTGATGTCAATTTTATCCCTTGAGGCTAAACCTGCAATTTTTAAAAATAGTTTTTCAATGTACAATGCTTCACCTTGAGAAAGAATTGCTCTTGTTAAAATGCTTTTCCAAAAAATATCCATATCTTTTTTGCCAGCAATTTTAAAAAAGCCTATTTTTTGCAAGCTTGTTAGTATGGTTTGTACTGTTTTGTTCATTGCACTCATTGGGATAGGGGTGTATCCAGAGGATATTACATTCTTTGGATCACCCTTTTGTGTAGAGGCTTTAAACAGTTCGTATGTGATGATTTGGACAGCGTGCGAAAGGTTTAACGACCCAAATTCCTTTGAAGTCGGGATGATTACTCCCATAGTACATATATCCAATTCTGCATCTGTTAGGCCAGTTCTCTCATTACCAAAAACTATGGCAAAGTGATTTTTATTAGTTGCGCGAGTATTTGGAATCTGCGATACTTTTTCTGTGAACTCTTCAGGTAAAAGCAACATATTTTTTCTTTTTTTTCCTCGACGTCGTGTTGTTCCCGCAATTAAAACACAATCTAGGGTTGCTTCTTCTAAGCTGTCATAAAATGAGGCGTTCTGCCATATATCTTTTGCGTGAAGAGCTAATGTATTAACATGATTTTCATTATAATTTTTTTTTGAGCCAACAATACGAAGTTTTGTAATATTCATTGTAAGCATAGCTCTACAAACTGATCCAACATTTCTGCTTTCATCTGGATTACAAAGGACAATAATTGCTTGTGATAATTTCATTTTATACCTACATGAAAAGATTTTTTTATAGTATAAAACAATGCTAAAAAAAAATATAGCATAAAACTATATAATAGTGATAAGTTATAAAAAAAATAAGATATACTTGAATTTTTTAATATTTTGATATACTGTTATAGTATGCATAGTTTTTTAGGAAAAACAGCTTTAGTTGTTGGTGGCAGTGGTGGCATTGGTGCTGCTATATGTCATCATTTGGCTAAGAAAAAATGTTCTCTCACTGTTCATGGTGGTAAAGAGTCTGAAAAATTCGAAGAATTGCTTAAGACTTTACGCACTAATACACCGACTGAAAAACTTATTCAAAACTTACATGCAGATTTTTTAGAAGGTTTTTCACAAACTGAACTAAATATAAAAGCAAAACATGCCGATATACTTTGTATATCTTTTGGCCCGTTTTTACAAAAAAAAATTCATGAAATGTCAGGGGATTTGTGGCATGAAGTGGTGGCATTAAACCTAGTTTTACCTGGTATGCTTTTAAGTTTAGCCCTGCCGCATATGATGGAAAAGAAATGGGGAAGGATTCTGTTGCTTGGCGGAACTCGGACTGAAAGAATAAATGGTTTTACAAGTAATGCTGCATACGGATGTGCAAAAACTGCAGTAAGTTCTTTAGTTCGCTCTACAGCAGTAGAATATGCTAAATATGGAATAACATGCAATGCTGTTTTTCCTGGCTTTACAAAAACAGAGTATATTTGTGAGAATGAAGAAAATCTTTTATCACATAAAATGCCATTACGGCGAATGATAGAAGTGGAAGAAATAGCAGATGTAGCAATAAAATTGCTTGAACAACCTATGGTAAATGGAGCACTAGTGAGTGTGGATGGTGGTTGGGACCCCGCGATATGATTTTAATAATTGTTGAAATTATTAAAAAAAGGGTTTGACAAAAATGCAGGTAATAGTGTATTATATAATGAAGGATTTTAATCCAAAAAACATCAAGGAATGAAGATATGGCTTTAAACAATAATTTGGTACCCGGTTTTGATGATGAAAAAGATGACAGCTTAAAAATTTCTCTTGAAAAAGCTGCCGGTGTTGATAAATGTATTATTTTATACCTCAATGGCTATATTGATACGTACAATTCCAGTTTTTTTCAGAAAAGAGTAGCAAAAGTTGTCGACGCAGGTTATACAAATTTAATATTCAACTGTGCAACTCTTAATTATGTTTCTTCTACGGGTATAGGATCTTTTACGGCTTTCTTAAAAATGGTTAAACCGAAAGGCGGCGATATTGTATTATTAGAAATACAGTCAAAAGTTTACGAAGTTTTTCAATTACTTGGATTTTCACAATTTTTCAATATAAAAGAATCAACAGATGCTGCAATAGCATTCTTTCAACAAGAAACAGTGGATGTTGTAGGCATTTTCCCTAAAACATTCTCTTGTCCTCTTTGTTCAAAGAAGTTAAAAGCTACAAGAGCTGGCCGATTCCGTTGTTCAGAATGTAAGACAATTTTGGCAATTGATGACCAAGGACAAGTATTCTTAGGATAGATTACATAGTTAATAGAAAGCTGTTTTGCAAATGCAAAGCAGCTTTTTTTTGCATTACGATATTTTACTGCTTGTTTTAATTGTCTTTTCGTGCTATCATGTAAGTAATGAAAAAAGACTTACTCATTGTTCCGACATATATTGCTGTCACTCTTTTTTTAACTGCATTTATTGCATGTTTTTTTGTATTATATCCTATGCCTGGTATAGATGCAGCTTTTGTGAGTACTTATATTTTTGATACAATGGTGTTCTCAAGTCTTAGTATTTTACCTCTTATAAGTGTACTTTCGTTGGCATTGGTGTTACTCCGATCAGTTAAAATCGGGGTTTTTTCGATATTAGAGTTTTTAACCTATATATTTTTATGTCTTCTTATATGGCTTATAGTTATTCCTTTGTTTATATTTACTGTTCCAGAGCAACAGGCTAGTTTAAAAATTTTGGGACAATCACCTTCTTTAGCTCAAGTTTTCTTTCAGCAAGAAACAATTCCAATCTTAGCACAGAATATTGAAGCGTTTTCGTTATCTCTTCCGAAATCTGTTGTGCAAATGTTTTCTGATTTGGTATTTTTAAGAGATAGTGCTCGTGAATTTGCTCGACAAGGACGAGTTTCATATCTTATGTTTGCTTCTCTAGGACTCGCTTTAAGTAGCTTAGTTGCACTTAGATACGTATCATCGTGGAAGTTAATCAATGTAGCTGTGATTTTATTTTTATGGACTTTGCTTGTTTGGTTAAACATTCAGGTATATAAGGAAGAGTGGAATATTTTATTCGGATCTCGGTGGAATGCTGTGATTATTAATGGCGCTTTTACTTTTATATTGTTTATAATAGGCATTGTCTGTAGTGCTAAACGAAAAAAAATAAAAAAAGAGGCAGAATAAATGCTAGGAAAGAGATTTATTATTTTAACAATAGTATACACTTTATTAAGCCTTTGTGCCTTTTTTATCTATTCATTCTTTTTTGCAGAAATTCCCGTGATTTTGAGCAGAGATGTTTTATCGTACAAAGTGGCTTTAGGTGTTTTACATTTTACAAGATGGGTACCTCATATTATTCTGTCTATTGCCTTTGTTACAATGGCTACATTTATGGATAGGGATTCAGGTAAAAGTGTAAGCGCATTTTCAAGTGCTCAAATGCAGCTTTTTAAGAAAGTATTTGTTATTTGTGTTGCGAGTGTGATTATTGTTTTTTTGGTAACAGAAATAGTAAAGCCTCAAGTTAACTCCAGTATAGATGCTAAAGTAGCTCGCTATGAAGATTATACATGGTATGTTCAAGAAAGCGAAAAAGCTTTTAGTAATGGAGATGTTTTTGCAGCAATGTTTTACATAGATCAGGCATTAACATATGATGAAGAATCACAAGAGGCAAGAGAACTTAAAGAAAAATTTGAAAGAGCCCCTGCAGAAATGGCTAGCCGTGAATTGAATTATTTCCCTGAACTTTTATCCACAGAAATTAATACTACACAAGAGCCATTAACCGTTTTAGCATTACTTGAAAAAGCACGGCTTTCTTTTGAAAATAAAGACTATTTTGATGCTCATTATTATTCATTTATTGGATTAGAATTAGGGGGCATAAATAATGAGAATAGTCCTGAATTACAAAAGATTTCTTTAGATTCGTGGGAAGAGATATCCCAATGGTCTGGCTTTGAGACAGATGAAGAAATGGAAATATATGCACAAAAAAGAAAAGGGTACGAGGCATTAATGGCTGGTGATGCCCTTAGTTCATATTATATATATCTAGATTTGCACAATAGGATCCCATACGATAAAGATGTTAGTAGGTATTTTGATGTAGCAACACAATCTTTATTAAATGAATACTTCTTTATAGATGAAACTACCAATCTTTTGCAATTTGAGAAAAACAGAAATATTAGTTTTTCTGTTAAAAGGACTGATGGTCTACATTATGACATCGCTATTGGAGGCATTACTAATATTCGCCACGCTGGTAATTTATTAAAATATTTGCGTAATTATTCTTGTACAATTCTTGATCCAGAAGGGGCCGTCTTGTATGCATTTACAGTTCCGTATGCGAAACTTATTGGGCAACCAATCGATGCCTTTTCTGCAGAGACAGTTACTATGCTTTCATTAAACGAAGGAGACCTTGTTCCGCGTTTACAACTAACATCTGTCGACAGAAATACACAAGGTATTTCCACTATGCCTACGTTTGCAATGGGCTCTATGGATTCATTTGATGAGCGCATAACACTTCTCCCTATGAGTTTAGATGATTTTGACCTAGTTGTTGATGCTTCAGTTGGACCTCAATATGTTAATTTGGCCTCTCTTTTTAGTTTTATTCCAAAGGCAGAGCAATTTGGGTTTTCAGCTCAGCTTTATAGTAGTTTTTTCCTAAAAAGGGCAAGTTATCCTTTTTTAGTTTTTGCACTATTTATGTTTTTGGCAATTCAAGCATGGAACTATAAATTAGTGAGTGGAACGTTATTTCGATTTTATTGGATTTTGATAGTGCCATTTTTTACGATTATAGCAAAAGTAATAGGTGTGCTGATAGATTATGGAATGTCTCTTTTAGCTTTAGCTCTAGGTGGAATAGAAGGAAACGTAAAAATTGTAGTTACAATTCTTATATTTGTTGTTGTGATTATAATGCTTTCTGCTAGATTTTTGTCTTTGCACGAAAAACCTGATACAAAATGATAGATAAAAAAAAATCCAAAATGTATACTGTTTTAATAGCGACAAAAATGTGGGTGATAAGACACGTGATTATTTTATGTGGTCTTTCGTTGTTTTTTTTAGGTGGTATCCCTTTAGCGATTGTAGGGGTGTTATCAGGTTTTTTTATTGAAACGCTCATAAAAAGATTAAAAAAAGATAACTCACTTGAAGCAAGCATAGAAAATCCATTTAATATAAAATCTTCAATGACAGAGGACAGTCTTGGTACCGATGAGCCTTTTGAGGGAGCCTTGCTTGTTGGGGCCTTAGGTGTATACTGCACTGGAAATCCTGATTTTGCCGGACTTCAAATGCAAAAGCAGTTTTCAAAACAATATCGGGCTGATTGGGTTAGTTTGTGCCGCATAGCATCATTATCAAAAAGCTTAAATGGCGACTTAATAACGGAGTGTCTTGCCGCAACTTTAATAAAGGTGTTGCAGAATAGTGACAATGAAGCATTGCTTATTCAAATATTCTCATTTTTATCGGTTGTTGAGTATGATTGGAATGAAGAAAGAGGTATAAAACCTTCTGAATATTTGGCAGAGCTTTTACATAGACCAATGTTTTCTCAAAATAATTCTGTGGAAGAATTAGAAAAGGCCTATTCATTATTAGGGGTGTCATCTACAGATAGTTTAGATAAAATTAAAGCGGCACATAGATCGTTTGTTTCACTTTACCACCCTGATACCTTGCGTGACTTTAGCGAAGAACAGAAAAAAATAGCCGCTGAAGCGTTTTTACGCATTCAAACGGCTTACGAACATATACTTGCTAGCAAGAATTAAACTATCTATCGACTCTTTCGATTCTTGCACCAAGACTTCTTAATCGTTGTGCTAGATCTTCATATCCTCGTTCAACTTGGTATACATTTCTAATAATGCTTTTTCCACTTGCACACATTGCAGCAATAACGATAGCCATTCCTGCTCTAACATCTGGTGATGTTAGCTCTTCGTCCCCATGAAGTGTACATGGGCCTGATACTACAGCTCTGTGTGGGTCGCAAAGTGTTATTCTAGCCCCCATGCCAATGAGCTTATCAACAAAGAACATTCTCGATTCAAACATTTTTTCATGAATTAATACAGTTCCTTCTACTTGAGTTGCTACAACAGTCATGATACTTGTTAAATCGGGTGGGAATCCCGGCCATGGGGCATCGTCAATTTTTGGTATCATGCCACCTAGGTCTGTATTAACTTGCATAGATTGATTTTGGTCAACATGTAATGTTGTTCCATTTATTTCCCAGTGGATACCTAATTTTCCAAAAGCTAAACGAATTGGGCGAAGGTCTCTGGGCTCTATTCCTTCAATTGTGATACTACCCTTTGTTGCTGCGGCTAAACCAATAAATGAGCCGATTTCCATAAAGTCTGGGCCTATTTTAAACTCGCAACCATGGAGTCTTTTTACACCTTCTATTACTAATATGTTAGAACCTATCCCTGTAATATTAGCACCCATTGCATTTAGCATATTGCAAAGGTCTTGTACGTGAGGCTCAGAGGCTGCGTTTGTAATAATAGTTTGTCCATCTGCAAGTACTGCTGCCATTAGAGCGTTTTCAGTTGCAGTAACGGATGCTTCATCTAAAAACATGTCACTACCTACTAACTTGTTTGTGCTAAATGCAAAGAAACCATCCGCTGAAACACGAACACCTAACTCAGTTAGGGCTAAAAAGTGTGTATCTAAGCGTCGTCGGCCTATAACATCGCCTCCAGGGGGATACATGCTTACTTTTCCACAACGAGCAACAAGTGATCCTGCAAATAGAATTGAAGCTCGTATTTTTTTTGAAAGTTCTCTTGGAATCTCTGTGTTGCTAATATGTTCAGCATGTATTTTCCATGAGTTAGTATCAAGTTTTTCTACTGTTGCTCCCACTGCTTTAGCTATCTCAAGCATGACGAGCGTGTCATGTATATTTGGAATGTTGTGGATTATTACTGGTTCATCTGATAGCAAACTTGCCGCAATACAAGGAAGCGCTGCATTTTTATTTCCGCCTGGGGTAATTGTACCCTTTATAGGGATACCACCTTCAATATGATATTCTACCATTTAATTTGCTCCTTTTATTGTATTTAATGTGATTATTTCTAAAACCATTCGTACTGCATATGTCATCTGATTTAAGGATGCCCACTCAGATCTTGAGTGAAAATTATGTCCGCCTGTAAATATGTTTGGAGTTGGGACTCCCATTTCTGTTAGTCTTGAACCATCTGTTCCTCCCCGTATGGGATTACAAACAAGATTTAAGTGTAAGTTTTCTACTGCTTGAAAAAGTATTTGTGCCACATGCGGGTGTTCATCTAGTTTCTTTTTCATGTTTTGATATTGCTTTGTGTGTTCTACTATTACGCTTGAGCCATTGAACCTGCATTCAATTGCCTTTGCTAGAGCATCGACTGTTTTGATTCTTCTTTGCATTGAGTCGTCATCAAAATCGCGTAAATAAAGAACTACCTTAGATTTTTCTAGGTGCCCCTCAATTTTCATTGGTGCAAAAAAACCGATGTACCCATCAGTTGCTTCTGGGCTTTCATTTTGAGGTAGTAAGTTTATAAATGAGCTTGCCATAGTTACGGCATTAATCATATCTGGGCGGGCTGTTCCTGTGTGTTTAGACTTTCCAATAAATGTTATTTCACTTTTATAGGCACTAAAACACTCGACTTCAACTTCACCAATATGACTTCCATCTAACGTATAGCAACTTTTTGATTGAATCCATGAAAGTGGAACGTTATCCATTCCGTGTCCGGTTTCTTCATCTGGGCTAAAAATTATTTCAATTTGACCATGTTGAATATTTGAAAGTGTAGCATCTTCACTGTTAATGGCTTTTTGGCCATTTAGCACAATGTCAATTGCTGTCATAATTGCAGCTAGTCCAGCCTTATCATCTGCTCCCAATAGGGTTGTTCCGTCAGTTGTAATTATTGTTTCACCTTTAGATAAAAGCAATTGTGTATCTAAGCTTGGGTCAAGGGTTATCCCTTCTTTAAGAGTTATAAGGTTTCCGTCATAGTTTTCGATAATTTGAGGATTTACATTTTTGCCACTTACGCCTTGTACAGTATCCATGTGCGCTAAAAAACCGACAGACGGAATTTTTTCATAACCAGGGGTTGCTGGTATTCTTGCACATACATACGCATGCTCAGTTACATGTACATCGCTAATTCCTATAGCTTTTAATTCGCTTTCAAGTGTATAGGCAAATTCTCTTTGACATTCAGTTGAAGGACTTTGTCCTGCATCGGCTGCTATTTGATCACTTGTTGTGCATGTTTTTACATAGCGTAAAAATCGTTCTAGCAAGGGTTTTGAAATATCATTATTAATTGTTTCCATATCTATAGAATACGATATATTTTCGTCCATGTCAATTGATATACGTATCATTCGCGTTTGATGTCTGTATGTATTGAAGGGCAATACATAGAATATAATAATTAAAGGTTTTTTTATGTTCAGCTAGATTTTATTAATGTATTTTGGTATAGTGTTTAGATGAATAGAAAATTTATATTATTTAACTGCATTACAATTATTGCAGCAGCAATTTTTACGCTTTTACAAATAAGTATAAAAGGCGATTTATCTTTAATAGCTTTTCCCCTTTCGTTATTATTTGTTATTTGGTTTTCTTATGAGAGTTTTATTCAGTTGGGAAAAAACGTACACGTGCAAAGGCTTTCTGTGGTTGTAAAATTGTTTCAATATCTTCCGTATGTTTTGCTTGCCTCATTTGTATTTAGGCGTGCAGGGGAATATGGAACTGCTCATTGGTATGATGTAATCACTGTTATATTATGGGTAGTAGTACTTGTCTTTTCTCATATTAGTTTATATTTTTTAAGTCATAAGCGAGTTTTTGTAATAAATCCTGAATTAAAAAACATAGCAGAACATACCCCAAAACCAAATTATAGTTTATTAAAAAAAACTATTATGGAAACATTAGATTGGATAGATGCAATTATACAAGCAGTATGTACTGTGGCATTATTAAATATATTTGTCTTTCAGTTATACCAAATTCCTTCAGAATCAATGGTGAGTGAATTTTTAGTACGCGATAGGGTGCTTGGATACAAATTAAATGCGGGACCAAAGTTTCCTCTAAGTGATATTGGTATTCCCGAAATGAAAAAGTATGATCGGGGAGATATCGTTATATTTAGCAATCCTCATTATGAAAACGATCGAAACTCTCAGTTAAGAAGCTTTTTATCACAGCTTGTACACATGCTTACTCTAACAACAGTTAATATCAATGTTGATGAAGATGGTAATATAAAGGCAGATCCTTTAGTAAAGAGAATTGTTGGGGTTTCAGGAGAGCAGCTTGTTATGCAAGATGGTATATTGTATGCTCGTAGTGAAAGTAATACTGAGTTTATGCCTATAGAAAGTGATTCTGATTGGGCAAAGTGGGATATTGCAAGTCTTAGTAGTGAAGTTCTTGAAAAAGTTCAATACATACCACTTACTAATCGAGAATACAATTCAATGCTTCAAATAGAAGAAAATAGACGTAATTTGGATATAATTGATGCTCATTTAGAGATAGAGATGTTGGTTGAAGATTTTGAGCGACTAAAGCTTACTGTTCCTGCAACACAAGGCACTATTGACGCGAATAGTTTTTCTGAGCTTAATGTTTATTCCTTTTTAGCACAGAGCGATGATATAATTCGGTCCTTGTATTATTCACAAGGTGGTTCTCAATGGTTTGAATCTTTTATGACAGATTGGGCTACAGAAATGTCTCTTGATTCATATGATGCTAATTCACTCGTGGGTGGGGATGTGTATACAGATGCAATGTTCAGACAAAACTTAATTCTTAAATTAAACTTTGGACGCCTTGCTGTTCGTACGGCACAGCTTTTGTCACAAGGAGTTGCTGCCTCAAGTCAAAGTCAAGATGAAGAGCGGATTCAGTATTTACAAACCTTGCAAAATCTAGCATTTTATATGATTACTTTAAATGATGCAAGAAATATGAGTGTTTTTCCTCCTAATGATGAAGCAGGAAATGCACGTTACTTAGAAGATAATCATTTTTTTGTAATGGGCGACAATAGATTTAATTCGTTAGACATGCGCCATTCATATAATAAGGTTTCAAAACGAATTACGGAGTATGATCCTTGGTCTTTGTATTATGAGTCAAATTTATCCCCTCAATCAATTACAATTGATGATATTTTAGGAACCCCAATATTACGTTTTTACCCAATTAACCGTTTTGGTATTCCAGGAGCTACATAGAGGTTTTTGACTGTAAAGTCATAGGGGTAAAAAAATGCCATACCTAATGTTTTTGCTTTCCACTTGGTTAGCTATGACGGTTAGTGTATGGTTATTTTTTTTGTTAGTAAATGCGTTGGAATATGGGCTATATTTTTTTCTACCTCTTGTACTGTTGGTAGCCATGGGTAGGTATCACGTAAGCTCTGTGTTAAAGCGATACCTTGTTCGTGAAGTTCAATGGTTTCATTGCTCTGTATTGTTTCGCGTCCTGTCTTTATATCTTGATTAAAACGAGCTCCGTCAATGAGTATTGCTTGGGTATCACTTTCTATTTTTATTATTTGCCAGTATTTTTTTCCATATTCAAGCGTGATTAGGTCTTTGTTTTTAGTAACTTCGTATTGATCTGGGCCTTGACTCATAATTGTATAGAAACTTGCTTCGAGCGTAGCAGTGTCTTCAAAAACAGGGGGGAGTGTTTCTGGGTCGCTTTGGTGAATTTTAAGATTTGTTAGTCCAAATACAGAAAGCTCTGTTGGTTCATGTGTACCAATCCACTGTGATGGTGGTAAGAAAGATACAGTTTGTTCATATGCCTCTCTCATTTTTCCACTTACAAAAAGGGTTGCTGCAACATCTGAGTAATTTTTGATTGCCTTTGAATCACCGCAACTATCAAGTAATTCATTATTCAAAGAACTAAAGGCTGTGTAAAATGTTTCAGTAACTTCTAATGCTGTCATGCCTTCCGTTGTTGGTTTAGATTGGTAAGAGTTTATTATGCTTGTTGCAACTAATCCGATTACAATAAGTACAGCCGAACAGATAGTAAGAGAAGTTTTGTTCTTCCTAAAAAAACGTCTTTTTTGAATTTGTTTTAATTGTTTTTCTAGAAAGGTAGTTTTTATTTGTTCACATTTTTCTGTAGTAGTAGTGTTTTCAGTGTAATCAATTTTTTTAGGAAGAGGAATAGAACTTACAAAAGAATCTTTTAATGGAGTTTTCTTTGTGACTTTTACCGGTTTAATACGCGTGTGGGATTCTTTTGTGAGAGAAAGGTTTTTGTTTATGGTTTTTGCAAGTGATTTTGATTCTTCATTATTTGGCTCTTTGCTTAAGTCAAGAGGTAAAAAATAATTGTCATAGTAGTCTTCAACTCTTTTTTCAGAATTGAGTTCTT
>CAYJIS010000006.1:0-60732 GCA_964370315.1 uncultured Treponemataceae bacterium | reverse complement strand
ACAATAAACAAACAAAAAAGTGTTCGAAATAAAATCGAACACTTTTTTTAGTTTAAATCTTGGTTACCCATAACCCATGTAAATTGCAATACTCGTATACTTCAATAGCCGTATCATCATCAGTTAGTGCAAAAGTAACTTCGGGGGTATCACCAGGATTCAACCCTTTGCGCTGCCCACCTTTTTCTGTGTGCAAATACACCCACTGAATAGAGTGCGCTTCTTCCATCGGATGCGGAACAGAACCAACTGCAACTTTTACAAGATTACCATCCACATTTACCACTGGAACATGCTTTTCTTGAGCTGCATCTACGGTGTTAGGAACAAGCTCCGTCATTTCTTCTCCACAACAAACCATTGGAACACCAGCGTCTTTAATTGTCCCAACTAGATTACCACAATGTTTACATCTAAAAAATTTTATGCTATACATAAATACCTCCATAAAAATATTATACCACAAAAGCCAACATCTGTGTGTTTTTTTTTGTATTCATATTACAGAAAATAACAAGAGAAAAATAAAGTATAGGTAGATTTTAAATGTTTTTTGAGGCCTTCTATGTAATTCGCATTTCAATGCTCGCTAGTAAAAATCGACATCATCACATTGCTTATAATCGGAATAAAAACATTTAGCGCGACAAGGAGGTCGCAAATAGAAAATTTAAACGAGATTTGTTCTTTTAAATATGCTTTGCAATACTCGAAAATAAAAATCGGCATGGACGCCGATTTTTACGTATCATTCCGAGTCATAATTAATTAACGTTCTCACTTTTGTAGGTGCAAGAACTTTTTCGTACTGCAAGAACGGTAGGCCAACAACCCCAAAGAACTCAGCTACACTTGCTCCGGCTTGCTCTAAAATAGACTTTGCCGCATTTAATGTGCCACCAGTTGCTATAAGATCATCAATTACTAGTATGTTTTGCCCTTTTTGAATATCACTTTTATGAATCTCAACTTCTGCTTCACCGTATTCAAGCTGATACTTGCATGACCAAACATCTCCAGGTAACTTTCCTTTTTTTCTTATAAGAATAAGCGGTATTCCAAGCCGATCTGCCAAAGGTGCTGCAAATAAAAAACCTCTAGACTCTACGCCAGCAACTGCATCTACCTTTATGTCTTTGTACATTTCTACTGCACAATCAAGACAATACCGAAACGCATCCGGGCATACCAAAATTCCCGTAATGTCATAAAACAAAATTCCTTCATGAGGAAAATTAGGCACTCGTCGAATTGCCTTATCAATTATTGAAACATCCATGCCTACATTTTACTGTATAAAAATCTTTTTTACAAGACCAAATCATTCAATAAAACTGAGATATAATTTTAAAAATACTACCTCCTAAAATGCGACCTTGAATTTTTTTTATTGTTGATGTAAAATAATAGTAATGTAATAAATAATTATGGGTTTCGAAATGACAAAGAAAGAGAATGATTCAAAAATCAAAGATCTACAAGAGCAAATAAAGATTCTCAAACATATTAACAAAGAGAATGCAGCACTTATAAAGCATGACTCTACAGATGAATTGACTTCTCTTTTAAAAAAAGACGCCTTTTTTAGAGAAACAAGAAAATTACTAGACACAAATCCTAATTCTACATTCCTTTTTTTTCGCTATGATATAGACAGATTCCAGAGCATAAATGCATTATTTGGTTACGATGAAGGAGACAGATTACTCAGATACTGCGCCGATAAAATAAAAACCACAAAAAAATCTACCAAAGAATGTACAATGGGAAGAGTTGATGCAGATGTATTTTGCATATGCATCAAAACCGAATCCCCTACAATAGAAGTTGATAGTTTTTTTAATAAAACAGACCCATTCTTAGAAGGTTTTAGACAAGATTTTAGGTTTAACATTTCTGTTGGTATTTACGAAATCGAAAACTCAGAAGAGTCACTTAGGGACATATATGCAAAAGTTACTTTAGCCGCAAGAAAATGCAAAGATAGCTCCACAATGCATTATTTTCAATACAATAAAGAAACCGATGAGGAAATGATAAGACAACAAATTATTTCATCTCAAATGTATAGAGCTTTAAAAAAAGAGGAGTTTCTTCTTTACTTTCAACCAAAGGTTAATTTAAAAACACAGAAAATTGTTGGGGCCGAAGCATTAATTCGTTGGAATCACCCAGAAAAAGGACTTATCTCCCCTTCAAAATTTATACCCATATTTTATCAAAACGGCTTTATATCTCAATTCGACATATATGTATTTGAACTCGTATGCAAGGCGCTTAAGCAATGGAAAAAAGCAAAATTAAAACTAATCCCCATATCGGTGAACATATCTCAAGTAAGCATGATGGATGCAGACTTACCAAATAAAATATTTGCAATAATGAAGAAACACAATGTGAAGAAAGAATTTATCCACATTGAAATTACTGAAGGTGCCTATTCAGTCGATACAGAAAAATCCACCCAATGTGCTATTGAGTTTAGCAACAGAGGCATCCACCTCGAAATGGATGATTTTGGAACAGGAATTTCTTCACTCACAATGCTTCACGAACTGCCTGTTAATACATTAAAATTAGATTTGCGTTTTATCAAAAATTATTCTGAATCAAAATCAAATGCTGGCATTATTCACTTTATAGTTTCCCTTGCAAGGCAAATGCAAATAGACCTCGTAGCAGAAGGAATCGAAACTGAAAACCAGCTAGAGTTTTTACGTAATATTGGCTGCGACATAGGGCAAGGCTATTTATTTTCTAAGCCTGTTCCTGAAAAAGATTTTAGAAAGCTTATTGCAAACTGGTCTATTCTTGAAAAGGATACGACATCTTTCCATGATGAATCATTAATAGATATAAATGATTTGTGGATACCGCACTCAAAATTTAATATCCTTTTTAATATTATGACAGGAGCTGCTGCAGTGTATGAATTTACACAAGATGTCTCTAGCGTAAAAGTTCTCAAAATGAATGAAGAATATTTAGAGGTGATGGAAGTAGAAAAATCTGGTAAACATCATACCTTTAATGACCTTCTTGCACTTTTTCATCCACAAGACTTAGCAGAGCTTCAAAAGAACATAGGACAAACAATACAATCACAAAAGTCTTTTAACATGCTTATAAGAAGAATAAATCTTCCAAATCGAGAAACCCCCAAGTGGTTAAAAATTACCATACGGAATCTTTTTAAAAACAAAACAACATCATTAATATTAGCAATATTGGAAGATGTAAGTGCTCAGCAAGAAAGAATTGATTACCTTGAAAGGGAAACAAAAATACACGAGGATTACAAAAAACAGCTTTCGATATACAGTGGTACAGAACAAAGTGGCTTAGCATCGTTTCAACTAAAATCAAAAGGATTAAAACTTGTCTATGCGAATGACTTTTTCTTAAGCCTGCATGGTTGTACTCGTGAATATGCTTTTATGAATGCAGATACCATATTAATGGAAACAATCCATCCAGATGATAAAACAATAATTATAAAAGCCCTTTCAAACATTATTAATGAAAAAAAAGCCCATTTTAGTTGGACAATGAGAATAATAACCTTAGACGGAAAACATCTCGAAACAAGTGTGCATGGGGCGGTATATTATACCGAAAAGCACCCTTTCATAGATATTATTGTACGTCCAATAGAAAAGTTTGAATCACTTCGAAATCTTACAAAAGCAAAGTAGCACTTTTTATATTCACACCTTTTTTTTAAAACACACCCACTGCGATATTGACTATAAGACCCTATGTCATTAAAATGATAGCATGAGTACACACACTTTTAAAGGTGGTTTCCATCCGCCAGAACGAAAAGAGCTTTCAAATAATGAAGCAATTTTAAGAGCTCTACCTTCAACAAAAATGGTTTACATCCCTGTGACGCAGGGAGGAGCTCCAAATCAACCAATAGTTGCAGTTGGAGATATTGTAATACGAGGACAAAAAATAGCAAAAAGTGACGAACCTTTTACCGTTCCAGTCCATGCTTCAATTTCGGGCACTGTAAAAGAAATTAAAAATAATCTCGTATCAGGAAATAGTGAAGCTTCTTGTATAATTATTGAAGCAAATGGATCTGAAAAAACAGATTTCTTATCAGTATTGGACCCTTTTACATGTTCAAAAGAAAATGCCCTTGAACGCATTAAAGAAGCAGGCATTGTAGGAATGGGCGGAGCTGCTTTTCCAACACATATCAAGCTCAACCCACCGCAAGACAAGGTAATTGATGTTGTAATAGCAAATGGTGCCGAATGCGAACCCTACCTTACCATTGATGAAAGAACAATGATTGAAAAAGCTGATTCTCTAGTTGATGGCCTTGCAATAGCAATTCATATAACTAATGCAAAAAGTGGAATCATTGCTATAGAAGATAACAAAAAACATGTTATACCTCTTCTTGAAGATGCAATTGAAAAGGCTGGATTAAGCGAAAAGATGGGTATCACCCTTTGTGCTACTAAGTATCCACAAGGTGGAGAGCGAAACCTAGTGCAATCCGTCCTAAAAAAAGAGATCCCCATCGGCGGATTACCTTTTGATATAGGATGCATTATTCAAAACGTTGGAACCCTTTGTTCTATAAGCGAAGCTTTCAGAGAAGGAAAACCCCTTATTGACAGAGCTTTTACGGTTTCTGGTGGAGCATGCACTAGCCCTAAAAATATCATAGCACCTATAGGAACACTTGTAAGTGACTTAATGCCGGATGTTTTTACCGCCTCAGAAAAAGAAACCCGTAAAATTATTTCGGGGGGCCCAATGATGGGAGCTGCTATGAAAAATGCGGATTTTCCTATTCAAAAAAACACCTCTGGGATTTTATTTCTCAATGAAAAAGAAGCAAACCTTACAGAGGAAAGTCCTTGTATCAGCTGTGGACGATGCATTACTATATGTTCTTGCAGGCTCACTCCTATGATGATTGCTCGTTCCTTAAAAACAAACGATATTGATAATGCAAAATATTATGGATTAATGAATTGTGTAGAATGCGGAACTTGCTCCTATGTATGCCCTGCAAATGTACGCCTTGTTCATCGATTTAGACTTGGTAAGATGATTGCACGCAAAAAAGATGCGGCCGCAAAAGCAAAAAATGATGCAAAGGGAGTAAAATAGATATGGCTTTTCAAATTGATCCTCAACAATTAAATATTGTGAGTAGTCCTCATATTAAAACAAATATAACCTCTCAGCATGTAATGCTTATGGTTATTATTTCTCTACTACCTCTATGTATATACGGTGTAGTTCTTTTTGGTATACCAGCCCTTATTTCTTTGCTAGTTTCTGTTTTTTCATGTGTTTTTTTCGAATGGGCATCTCAAAAACTTTTTAAGAAGCCAGTACTCATTTCGAATCTTTCTGCTATAGTTACTGGATTGTTGCTATCTTTAACACTTTCTCCTGCAGTGCCTGCATGGATGATTGTTATAGGTGCTTTTTTTGCAATAGTAGTTGGTAAAGAATTTTTTGGTGGTATTGGTGCAAACGTATTTAACCCTGCACTTATTGGACGGGGCTTTATGGTATTAAGCTTTGCAGCAATAATGGGAACTTGGGTTACCCCTGTTGATGCAACAAGTACTGCGACCGTTCTAGCTGAAGTAAAAGCAGGCAACGTTGTATTTGATGCAGCTGATTACCTACAACACTTTATCGGAAACGAAGGTGGAACAATAGGTGAAACATCTGCTGCTCTCATTTTAATAGCGGCACTATTTCTAATCGTTACTAAAATTATAGATTGGAGAACACCTGTATTTATGGTAGGCACGTTAGCCATAGGAGTATTTTTATCAGGCGGCGATGTTCTAGCCCACGTACTTTCAGGGGGTCTTTTATTTGGAGCAGTCTTTATGGCCACAGACTATGCGACAAGCCCAGTAACACCATATGGGCGCATGGTTTTTGGATTTGGATGCGGTTTGATAACATTTTTAATTCGCGAATTTGGAGGCCTTCCAGAAGGTGTAATGTTTAGTATACTAATTATGAATGCAATAACTCCATTTTTGAACCGCCTAAAAATACGTCAATATGGACAGAAAAAAAGATGGGGTGAAAAATAATGAGTGATATTTTTAAAATGTTAAAACTAGGCTTAACACTAGCTATCTTTGCATCAGTTGCTTGCCTAGCCCTTGCTATGGTAAATATTTACACAGCGCCAAGAATTGCTGAGGCACAACAAGCAAAAGCAAATGCAGGAATGACCGTTGTATTCGAAAATGCAACTTCTTTTGAACAAGTTGAAATTCCACAAACTGATACAGGCAGCGTTACAATTAATAGCCTATTTTTAGCAAAAGATGGAGATGCAGTAGCAGGAGCTGTTGTAGAAGCAACAGGACCAACATATGATGAAGCTACAATGTTGATTGGCTTTGACTTAAATAGAACTATTACTGGAATAGAATTTTTAGCGCTAAGTGATACACCAGGATTTGGACAAGCTGCAGCAGAACCAGCATTCAAAGATCAGTTTAAGGGTCTTGCCGTTGGTGACACAGTTACACCAGGAACTGATTTTGACGGAATCAGCGGGTCAACTATTACAACAAATGGTGTTAGTGCAATTCTAAATGCAGCAGTAGTTGTTGGTGCAGGATATCTTGCAGAAAATCACGGTGGACAATAAGGAAGTATAAATGGATAAATGGACAATTTTTTCAAGAGGGATTGTAAAAGAAAACCCACTTTTAGTGCTGATGATAGGACTATGTTCTTCGCTGGCAGTTACAACAAGTGTTTTTAACGGAATAGGAATGGGCATTGCAATGCTATTTGTTATTCTTATGAGTGAAATAATTATAAGCTTGTTTAGAAAACTCATTCCAGATGCAATTCGAATCCCAATTTTTATTATAATAATAGCAACATTTGTTACTATAGTTGATTTAGTAATGCAAGCCTTCCTTCCAGACCTTTCTGAAGCAATGGGGGTTTTTATACCACTTATTGTAGTAAACTGTATCATCATGGGCCGAGTTGAATCTTTTGCATCGAAAGAAAAAGTAGGTGTTTCTATACTTGATGCTCTTGGCATGGGGCTTGGATATGTTTGGGTACTCGTAGGCATATCAATAGTTCGTGAATTCTTTGGAGCTGGAACTTTTTTTGGAATCGAAGTGCTTCCTGAAAGCTATACTATGGGCTTTTTTAATGCAGCTCCTGGTGGTTTCTTTGTGTTTGCCCTATTCATAGCAGTAACGGCAGCACTCCAAAAGCTGAGTGATGATAAAAAGAAAGCAAAAATTGCTGCAGAAAAAAAAGCCGCAATGGAAGCTGCTAAAGCAGCAACAGAAGGAGCAAAATAATGAGTGATTTAATAAGCATTTTCTTAAAATCGATGCTTATCGATAACGTAGTTTTTATTCAATTCCTTGCATTATGCCCTTTTGTAGGTATGACTGCAGACACAGGAAAGGCCGTTGGAATGGGCTTTGCAACTGCATTTGTTATGATATTAGCAACAGCAGTAACTTTTCCACTGTATACATATGTACTTCAACCGCTCGGGCTTGAATTCTTAGATACACTTCTATTTATTCTTGTAATTGCATCATTAGTACAACTTGTAGAATTTTATCTAAAAAAGTCTTCCCCTGCACTATATAGCTCAATGGGCGTTTACCTAGCCCTTATTACAACAAACTGTGCTATACTAGCAGTTACTCTTAATGCTCTTTCAGTTAAAACTAACTATAACTATGTAGAAGCAATTGTATATGCTTTAGGTGCTGCAGTTGGATTCTTAATTGCAATGGTGCTTATGGCAGGAATAAGACAAAAAATGAAAAGTGCAGATGTACCAGCTTTTATGAAAGGAACTCCAATTCTTTTTGTGGCTGCAGGGCTTGTTTCTATGGCATTTGGTGGCTTTGCCGGAATGATAAAATAAAAAAGGAAGGAAATTCAATATGAATCAAAGTTTACAAATGATAGTTTACACCCTAGTAGTTTCTTTTTCTCTCGCACTGGTATTAGGCTTTTTACTTGGTTTTTTTCAAAAGATTTTTTATGTGCCAGTTGATGAGAAGGCTCTTAAAATACGAGAGGCTCTTCCAGGAGTAAACTGTGGTGCATGCGGCTACCCTGGTTGTGATGGCTTTGCTGCTGCAGTATCTACTGGTGATGCCCCTGCTACAGGATGTCCTGTTGGACGTGCTCCAGTAGCAGAAAAAATAAAAGCTATATTAGCCGAAAATGTAGCATAACAAAAAGCTAGTCTTCAAAAGGAGACTAGCTTTTTTTATACCTATACTTTTTTTTTATTTCATGATATCCTCTAAAGTACTAGCGACTGTTTCAAGGAGAGACCATGAAAGAAAAACCATTATATATTTTAGATTCTTATGCCCTCATTTACCGCTCATACTTTGCCTTTATAAGTCGTCCTCTTGTAAATGAAAAAGGTGAAAATGTTTCAGCAATTTATGGATATTTTCGAAATCTATTAAACATACTTTCTAAACAAAATGGTGAATACATAGTTGCCGCTTTTGACCCAAAGACTCCCACATTTAGGCATAAGATGTATGATCAATATAAAGCAACTCGTGATAAAGCACCTGAAGATTTGCATGCTCAGGTTCCTATGATACATGAAATTTTATCTACCCTTGGAATAAAAACTCTTGTGCACGATGATTATGAGGCAGACGATATAATCGCAACCCTAGCAAGCCATTGCACAAAGGAAAAAAAACAGTGCCGCATATTATCAGGGGACAAAGACCTTATGCAACTCGTTAACGCTACAACTTTTATGATGAAAAGTGATAAAATGGGCGGATGGGAGACCATTGATAAAGCTGCTGTCGAAGAGGAATGGGGAGTAACACCAGAATTAATGTTAGACTTATTATCGCTAGTTGGAGACACCGCAGATAATATTCCCGGAGTACACGGAATTGGAAAAAAAGGCGCTGCAAAACTTATACTTGAATTTGGAAGCCTTGAAGGTATTTATAAAAACATCGATTC
Source organism: uncultured Treponemataceae bacterium (assembly GCA_964370315.1). Classification (GTDB taxonomy): domain Bacteria; phylum Spirochaetota; class Spirochaetia; order Treponematales; family Treponemataceae; genus CAYJFX01. The sequence goes on along the minus strand of CAYJIS010000006.1, from coordinate 51,726 downwards.
AATTACGGGTGCTACTCAAAAAAAACTTATTGAAGGCAAAGAATCCGCTTTTTTTTCGCGTACTCTTATTGAATTAAAACAAGACGTCCCTATTGAGCCAAGCCCTAATTTCTATCACATAGAACCAAATTATGAAGAAGCAGCTAAATTATTAACGAAGTATGGTCTTCCGAGCTTAGCAAAAGAATTTTTGAGTGCCGTAGGCATAAAAACTGCTATTGCGCCTGAGTCAAAGCCTGACACTCAATCAAAAGATGCTGTAAAAACAACAGCTCCTATCTATCAAGAAGAAGAATTTACAGATATTCGCGAAAATTCAGGACTTTATAAACTAATTAGAACAGAGCAGGATCTAGCAGCTATCATAGATGAAATACTTATAAAAAAAATTGCTGCTTTTGACTGTGAAACAAGCAGTCTTGATACCTTTACTGCAACTCTTGTGGGTTTTTCTCTAAGCATAGAAAAGGGAACAGGATTCTACATCCCTGTAGCATCAACAGAAATGCTTTTTGAAGACAATATGATATCTAAAGATATTGCTCTAGCCCAACTACATAGAATTTTTTTTAATAACGATATTACCCTTGTAATGCATAATGCAAAGTTTGATCTAAAAGTATTATTTTCAAATGGATTAAAAGATAGCAATGTGTTTTTCCCAACATGCACTGTATATGACACAATGATTGCCGCATGGCTTTTACAGCCGGAAAGAGAGTCTTTTAAATTAGAAAGTCTTGCAGAAAAAAAACTTGGCCTTAAAGGAATTGAGTTTTCTGACATCGTTTCAAAAGGCTCTACTTTTTTAGATGTTCCTCTTGAAAAAGCCTGTGATTATGCCGCAGAAGATGCAGATTTCACATTACAGCTGTGGTTCTTTTTTAAGCCCTTACTCGAAAAAGCAAACTTGATGGATCTTTTTTTAGACCTAGAAACACCTGTTCTTCCAATTCTTACACAAATGGAATTAGAAGGGATTAGAATAGAAAAGCAAAATCTTTTTAATTATTCACAAGAGCTTGAAAAGGAAATTGCAACTGTTGAAAAATCGATATATGATTTAGTCGGGCACGAATTTAATATTGCAAGCACAAAACAACTACAAGAAATACTTTTCACAGAGCTTAAACTTCCTACTGGAAAAAAAACAAAAACAGGATTTTCAACCGACACAAATGTACTTCAAGATTTAGCAAGTCTTCATCCAGTTCCCAAAAAGATACTCGAATACAGAACTATGGCAAAATTAAAGTCTACGTATGTTGATGCCCTTCCAGCTTTAGCAGATAGTGAAAGCAGAATACACACGAGCTTTATGCAAACAGGAACAGCAACTGGGCGCCTCTCAAGCAGAGATCCCAATTTACAAAACATACCAATACGAGATGAGTCTGGAAGACGAATTAGATCTGCCTTTATCGCAAGAGAAAATAGAATGCTTGTTTCTGCCGACTACGCACAAATAGAACTCGTAATATTAGCACACCTTTCACAAGACAAAAATCTCTGCAAAGCTTTTAATGAAGGAACTGATGTTCATAAATCTACTGCGGCTCTCATTTTTGATATACACGAAGATGAGGTAACAGCAGAGCAAAGGCGAACGGCAAAGACAATAAACTTTGGTGTAATGTATGGTATGAGCGCTTTTCGATTATCAAATGAACTTGGTATCCCAAGAAACACTGCGAGCTCTTTTATAGACTCATACTTCGCAACGTATTCTGGGATTCAAGCTTTTATGCAGTCAACCATTCAAAAAGTTGAAGAATGTGGTTATGTTGAAACTATAATGTCTCGACGAAGATATATTCCCACTATTACAAGTAAAAATAAAATGGAAAAGGCAGGGGCAGAAAGAATAGCAATTAACACACCAATACAAGGCTCTGCTGCCGACATTGTAAAAAAAGCAATGCTCTTTGTTCACAAAGCCTTAATAAAAGAGGCCCCTACTGCAAGAATGTTACTACAAGTGCACGACGAACTAATTGTCGAATGTGACGAACATGATACAACTATAGTTGAAAATATCATCAGAAGAGAAATGGAAAAAGCAGTAACTCTTTCAGTTCCCCTCAAAGTAAGTGTTGAATCTGCAAAAAGCTGGGGAGATTTTCATTAATGAACAGCCCTCGAAAAAATCAAACAACAAGGCACATTATTGGACTCGCAGGACCAATAGCCGCAGGCAAGGATTTAGTTGCAACATTTTTACACGAAAAAGGCTTTATGATTATTGATGTGGATAAACTTGGACATATTGCCATTGAAAGTTCCAAGCAAGAAATACAGACCTTGTTTAGTCCAATTGCAAATACCATGAATCTCTCTCTTTTTGATTCCGATGGCAGTATAAACCGCAAAAATCTAGCTAAAATTGTCTTTTCCAAAAAAAAACTTTTGCAAAAACACGAAGCTCTCCTTCATCCAAAAATGAATAGGCTAATCTTAAATGAACTAAATAAGAACCCAACTCAGTCATACGTAATAAATGCAGCCATCTTACACAAGTTTTCAGTTATAAAAGACTGCAACATCGTTTTATTCGTTAGCGCAAACCCTTTTCTTCGCTATAAAAGAGCAAAAATACGCAATAATATATCAAAAATGCAATTTTTTAAAACTTTTTTATCGCAAATCGAAATCTACTCTAAATGTAAAAAATTAAATGCCGATATATATAAGGTAAATAATTCTACAACACACAATACGTTAAAACAAAGAATTGTGATGTTATTAGAACCTTATATTTAAGAGGTATAAATTATGGAAGAAAAGAAAATATTATGGATCGTTGCGGCCTTAGGTATTTTTCTATTGGTAATTTTTTTAGGAACATTAATTATTTATTCTCCTGAAAACACCGCGTCACAAACAGTTGTTGCAACAGCTGAGGTTCCTAATGGAGCATGGGTTACACAACAAGCAATCATTCCACAACAACCAGAGAATACAAATGTAGCTACACAAGATCCCATGAATCCAGCTATGAACTCTAATAGGGAAAACCAGAACACCCTTCCTACTAATACTATCCAAACGGAAGATATAACCGTTATAAGCCAAGGGACAACAACAGTTTACTCTCAAAATGATGTAACAACTATTGACTTAACAAATACTAAAAACCAGGCTACTGAAACTGCTCCAGAACCATCTGTTAAGCCTGTTACAACAAGGGTTCCATCAACAACAAAAGTCGCAGAGGCTCCAAAAGAAGTATCAAAACCTGTTGAACAAAAGCGTGAAGTTGCACCAAAGGCTCCGGTACAAAAAGCTCCACAAGAACAATACTGGGTGCAAGCAGCTTCTTATGTAAGCAAAGCTAATGCAGATAATGCTCGAAGCGTGCTTGAAGGACAAAAAATACCAGCAGAAGTTTTTACTCATGCAGATAATAGCGGTGTCACATATTACAGAGTTCGCGTGGGTCCATATACTACCAAAAGTGAAGCTGAATACTGGAACTCGCTTATTAAAACGGTGGACACTTTTGCAGAAGCTCAAAGCTATGTAACTAGTTCGTCAAAACCAATTTCATAAAAACATCACATTTTAACAGATTTTTCTGTTAAATAGCATAAACTTTGACTATAAAGATAGTATGAAAAACATACTATCTTTTTTTGTACTTATTGCTTTTTTTACATGTGATATAAACCTTTTTTCAGAAACCAATATAAGAGAAGGTGACTATTCTTTTATACAAGGAATAACGTATAATAACACAGTCTTAGACGCCAGATTTTTTAGTGAAGTTTCAAAAGAACACTTAGAACCTTACCAATACAAAATACATGCATGGGCTGTAAAATTAAAACCGATTGATATTTTTTCTCTTTCTATTGGAACTCTATCAAATACAGGCATTTGGGGGCGTTTTAATACTATAGCACCAATAAACTTAAATCCCCATAAGCAGCCTTATATTGTTCAAAACCGACTAACAACAAGCTTGCCTTCCATTTATTCTTCTTTATCAGATATTACTATACAAGCGCACGTGTCCACACAAATTCTCACTCTCAGTTCTTTTATATCAAACTTTTATAATGAGAAATTGAGTGCAGGAGTTGGAATTAGCATCCCCTTTAAAAGTGAGGAACCCAAGCACCCCTTATTTTCAGCAATCAGTGGAAGATGGACCTTCGCGTGGAAAACATCAGTCATTACTCCTAAAAGCTTTGAAACATGGTATACTGATTTTCCAAGCTTTATTGAAAGTTACTTTCATGCAGGAGTTCAAGAACTCGCAGTTAAAATGGGCAGACAAACAATTATTCTTGGAGCAGGAATATCTCAAAGCACCATAGGGCGACCAAACACCTTTTTTAGGAGCGAATATACGTTTAATAATGCCCCTTTTTTATTAAATTCCAGTATTTTTTTATCTGATTTAAATTATCTAAAACACAATGGCCGCTTTGAACAAAAAACAGTATTTATTGCTTTTAACCCTCAACTCAAATACAATCTTTATGGTTCATTTGTTCGATCTTTGCATTTTGGACTTAGTTCTAATACAGAATGTTTGAATGAACAAAATACTCCATCTGCAGTATGGCTCACTTCTTTTTCTTTTTCAAATGAAATTGAGCTCGTTTTTTTAACCGTATTAACAACAATTACTCTCTCTGACTTAGTTGAAAACCAGAAATCTTTTTTCATTCTTCAAGAAGATAGCACTACTACCATTCAAACAAAAATTATATTTCGTCCTTGGTATCTTGATATGTTAACACGTACATGGACTATAAAAAGTGAATTTAAAAAAGAAGGAGCACTACTAAATGCCCCTTGGGATATCTCTTTGCAAGTCAACTCAGATTTTTTTTTCGAAGCACTCAAAGAGAATGATCTATATATAGTTTTTTCTAATAAAATAACTTGCGACAAAATAACAAAAGGGCTGTTTTCAAACCTCACGTTAGAATTTTCTATGAAAACCACTATTCGCGAAGCTATTTTTTTCAGTCACCAAGATATAGTTTTGAACTTGAATTCTCAATTACAAGTGACTGAAAAAAAACTAAAAAAACACTCTTTAGATATTTCAGTACAAATTAACTTATAACGGCCTCTTGTCCATCGAAAAGTGCTTTAGAACTCTGGACTATTAACATACTAATGGTATTCGTAATTTCACTTGGTTGTGCTTTTATCTTACCTTGAACAAAATCTGCATACAAAGAAATAATACCACCAGCAAATAAATCAAGTGCTATCGAAAACTGTGGCTTTTTTCTAACCGCATCTGGCACGCTAGAATCTGAAGCAATCCTATTAATAAGTTTTGTTTTAACTTTTCCAATAAAATCGATAGAAAGGGTATAACACATTATTTCTTTGTAAAACTTCATGTTTTCGGTTAGCACATCTTCTACTTTTTTTAAGAAAGGAGATGGGTCTTGCAAAAAATGAGAAAAGCTAAATCCCTGTAGAATTTCACTAATTTTTTCTACAATTTCATCAGAAATTTCTTCTCTTACATAATTTGGACTAGCATAATGAGCGTAAAATGTGCCCCTATTTAAATCTGCTTTACGCACGATATCTGAAACAGTAATTTTATCTGCTTCTTTTTCTTGCATAAGAGAAACATATGCTTCTCTTATCAAACGCTTAGACCTAATTGCACTACGATACTGTGCCTTTTGTCTTTTTTCTGGTTTTTCCATGTTTTCTTCTCCATTGAGATTTTTTTTGAAATACAGGGCTCTTATCTATAAAATAATATCCCATATCTTAAATATACATAAATACACGAAAACAGTCAACATGTGATTAATTTTACAAAGAGAAATGTTCTTAATATGTATGACTTTTTATATAATTTTCGAGGCTTGAGCCATGGCAGCAAGCTATTAATCAATAACTGTTTTAGTATTTTGCACCCTTTTCAAAGTATTGATATAATGATACAATAAGAAATACTTTTACTACTTTGGGGGCTTTATGAAGTATGGTTTTTTTGATAATGATAAACGAGAGTATGTAATTGACAGAGTAGATATTCCCGTTTCATGGACAAATTATATTGGAACTGAAAAAATGGGGTCTGTACTCTCACAAAATGCAGGTGGCTACAGTTTTTATGAATCCCCAGAAAACCATCGCATTACCCGTTTTAGAGCAAATGCAGTCCCACTGGATAGACCTGGGCACTATGTCTACTTGCGCGATAACGATACTAATGATTACTGGTCAGTTTCATGGCAACCCGTAGGGAAAGACTTAAAAGAAGCGGTGTATGAATGTCGGCATGGACTTTCTTATTCAACATTTTCGTGTAATTATTCTGGAATAGAAGCAAAACAAACTATTATGATTCCTCGATCAAAAAATGTCGAACTTTGGGATGTTGTCTTAAAAAACAATTCAGATAAGGACAGAAACATTTCCCTTTTTTCATATTGTGAGTTCTCTTTTAATTTAATAGAAATCGATAACCAAAACTTTCAAATGAGTTTATATTGTGCAGGCTCAAAATACAAAGATGGTGTTATAGAAATTGATAATTTTTATGACCCTTCAATGTATCATTATTTTGCATCCAGTTTTGAACCAGACAGCTTTGATTGCTTACGCGACAGCTTTATTGGCAACTATAGAACTGAGACAAACCCAATTGGGGTTGAAAATGGAAGTCTCTCGGGGAGTTATGAGCTAGGTAATAACCATTGTGGTGCACTGCAAAAAGCCTTTACAATTCCTAAAGGTGCAGAAATCAGAGTAGTATTTATGCTAGGTGTAGGAAATCATGCAGAGGGAACTAAAATAAAAAATCTATATTCAAATTTTAATGAGGTTGATAAGGCTTTTGACGAATTAAAAGATTTTTGGGATGACAAATGTTCACAGCTACAAATTAATACTCCAAATGAACATATGAATACTATGATCAACACTTGGAATCTCTACCAAAGTGAAGTAAATATTATTTTTTCTCGTTTTGCATCTTTTATTGAAGTCGGTGGTAGAACAGGATTAGGCTATCGAGACACAGCCCAAGACGCCATGTGTGTTCCCCATTCAAACCCTGAAAAATGCAAACAACGTATAATTGAGCTTTTAAGAGGTCTAACCACAGCAGGATATGGACTACATCTATTTGACCCAAAGCATTTTGACCCAAATTACAAAGAAGAGACTTTCATATCTCCAACGGTTAAGCCAAGTCCAAAAGGTGAAGGCCTCGTTCATGGTCTTGAACATACCTGCTCAGATGATGCACTTTGGCTTGTCCCGTCTATAATTGAGTATGTTAAAGAGACTGGCGAATACGAGTTTTTATCTACTATAATTGGGTATGCAGATGGAGGAGATGGAAGTGTTTACGAACATATGCAAAAAATTCTTGATTTTTCAACAGAACAAGTTGGAAGCACAGGCATTTGCAAAGGCTTACGCGCAGATTGGAATGACTGCCTAAATTTAGGTGGTGGAGAAAGTGCTCTTGTCTCATTTTTACACTATTGGGCACTAACTGAATTTATTGAGCTAGCAAAATACTTAGAAAAAAATGAAGATGTTGAAAAATATAGCTCTATAGCAAAAAAAGTATTTGACGCATGTGAAACCCATCTTTGGGACAAAGATTGGTATATACGAGGAATAACAAAGAATGGGAAAAAAATTGGCACATCTTTAGATAAAGAAGGTAAAGTTCACCTAGAATCAAATACGTGGGCAGTTGTTTCAGGTCTATCTAAAGGAGAAAGAGCCCAGAAAGCTATGGACTCAGTAGATTCATTTCTTTATTCTGATTGGGGAATTCATTTAAATGGACCTTCATATGGAGAGCCAAATGATGATATAGGCTTTGTCACCCGTGTCTACAAAGGTATAAAAGAAAATGGGGCTATCTTCAGCCACCCAAATCCATGGGCATGGGTAGCAGATGCTAAACTTGGAAATGGAAACCGTGCTATGAAGTTTTACAATGCTCTATGTCCTGCACGTCAAAATGACCTTATTGAAACAAGACAATCAGAACCATATTCATATTGTCAATTCATAATGGGAAAAGAGCATACTGCACACGGTAGAGCTCGCCACCCTTGGCTAACAGGTTCTGCTGGATGGGCTTATTTTGCTGCAACTAGATACTTGACAGGTATTCGTTTCGGATTCAACACAATGATAATAGATCCTTGTATTCCATGCGAATGGGATGGCTTTAAGGCTACAAGGAAATGGCGCGGAGCAAAATTCAATATTGAAGTAATGAACCCAAGCCATGTTCAAAAAGGGATAAAAAAAATAAGTATAAATGGAAACGAGGTTGAATCTATTCCAGTAATGCCAGAGGGAAGCGAAAACAACGTTGTTGTAACAATGGGTTAACATAAAGGAGTTTACAAATGTTAAAGAATAGAAAACACCACCACTTAAATATCACGGTTGTAAATTTAGAACAAGCAAAAAAATGGTACGTTGAAATGTTAGATTTTGAAATTACTGGTGAGTTTCAAAGTGCAGACGGAATGAAAGCTGTTTTTCTAACAAATGGAGAAGAAACCTATGAAATCTTTGAAGATACTACACTTGAAAAAAGTGTTATAGATCATATTGCATACCAGTCTGATAATTTACAGGCAGACTATGATTTTTTTAAGAAAAAAGGGGCAAATTTTATAACAGACGGAATTCAACATGCAGAATGGATTTTTGAAAATGGTGTTGATTATTTTTTTATTTTATCACCTACAAATGAAAAAATAGAATACTGTCAAGCAAGATAATAATATCTACTTTTATATTACTATTCAATATAAAAACCAAGGAGTCTAGGAATGAATGAAATATTTACAAGGCGAAGCATTCGAAGTTTTGCCCAGAAAAAAATCGAAGATGAAAAAATCACCAAGATTCTGCATGCGGCAATGCAAGCACCATCGGCTGGAAACCAACAACCATGGGAATTTCTTGTAATTCGCGATAAAGAATCTCTTAGTGAGCTTTCAAAATATAATCCCTATGCTGCTAGCTTACTAGAAGCAGACGTAGGAATTATTCTTTTTGGAAACGAAAAGCTCATGAAACACCCAACTATGTGGGAACAAGACTTAGGAGCCGCTACACAAAACTTAATGCTCGAGGCAACAGCTCAAGGGCTAGGGACAGTGTGGCTTGGCGCCGCTGGAAAAAAAGAGAGAGCAGACTATATTAGTTCGATGTTCAATCTTCCGTCTCATATTTTACCCTATGCTGTAATCTCAGTGGGTTACCCAAAAAATGAAAACGCAAACCACTTTGTAGATAGGTTTGACGAAAATAGAATACACTACGAAAAATACTAACAAATATAAGGAGTTTTATATGACAGCAATTGATGCAATTTTACAAAGAAGAAGTATTAGAAAATACAAGGAGGAAAAAGTTGATAGAGAACTAATGAAAGAAATAGTTTCTCTAGCACGCTTTTCTCCTTCATGGGCAAATACACAAGTAGCAAGGTTTACACTTGTAGATAATCCTGAAATAATTAAAAGCTTTGCAGAAAATGCGGTAAACAGCTTTTCGTATAACATAAAAACACTTGAAAATGCAAAAGGTGTTGCAGTTCTTAGCTACACAAAAGGAAAAAGTGGGGTGCTTGAAGGTAAGGGTGATCCATCCGCAATAGAAAAAAAAGACTTTTGGGAAGCGTTCGATTCCGGCCTTGCATGCCAAACTTTTTGTCTAGCAGCCCATGCAAAAGGGGTTGGAACTTGTATTTTTGGTGTTATCGATTCAATAGAAATTGCAAAAATTATAAGCCTTCCAGAAGAAGAATCCGTTGCAGCACTCATAGTATACGGTATTGCAGACCAAGAACCACCTGCTCCAAAACGATATGATGTAGATGAAATTGTAAGGTTCATGTAATTATACAAGGGGGAAGCCTCCCCCTCGCTTCAGCTAGCATTGCCATCTTCCGCTACCCCCTCTTTTAGGGAACAAATATAAAGGGCTGTTTATTGAGTCTCAATAAACAGCCCTTTACCGTTTTATTATACTTATCTCAAAAATAAGCAACGAACCACTTACACAGCTCTAATTTCTGCAATAATAGGCTTTGAAACATGAGCTCCGTCTGAAACAGCCTTTGCAACTTGCATTAGGCCTCCAGTAGAGTCCCCTGCACTATAAATACCAGGAACCGAAGTCGCTCCATTTTCTTTTGTTACAAGCACATCAGAATCTGAACCTTCTCCTAATTGAAGACCAAGCTTTGCGGCAAAATCAGAAGAACCAGCAGTTCCAATTGCAACAAATAAACCTTGTACTTCGGTTTCAGCTTTTTCAGTTTTTACACTCTTAATAATACCACCCTCTGTTCCTGGAGCAGTACCAGTGATTTCGCTTATTTTTTCTGATATGATGGTCATGCCACTTGGAAGCATTTCTGAAACGCCTTCTTCCAAATCCTTCCCATCGGTAAATAATATAACTTCTTGTGTCATGTGGCCCAAATGCTGCACTTCAGAAGCTGCATACGCACCGTTTCCAACAACACCAACTGTTTTTCCTCTATAAAAAAATCCATCACACACAGCACAAAAACTAATACCATGTCCTTGATACTCTTCAAATCCTGGGACTTTTAGGCCCTTGCGTTGACGACCAACTGCGATAAGAACACTTGTAGCTAAAAATGTTTCACCTTCCCCTGTAATAACTTCATAACGCAGTGGCTTTTTAGTTTGTCCCTCGTCCTCAGCCGTTGGACTGTAAAATCCAACCCCAGTTACTTCGGCTGTTTTTACTTCTACGCCTAAGTTTTCGGCTTGCTTAACGCCAATTTCGGCAAGGTCGTGCCCAGAAATAGGCTTTTCAACTCCATAATAATTTTCAATTAGATGTGCCTTTTCTAAAGCTCCAAAATCTTTGCCTAATACCAATACACTCATCTTTGCTCTAGCAATATACAAAGATGCAGAGATACCCGCAGGTCCTTTTCCAATGATTATAACGTCATATTTATTTTTCATATAATTATAATACACCATTTATAAGTTTTACGTCTGCGACAAAATCACATAAACAAGGTGTTGCAGAAACTTCTATTTCGCACTACAATACAGCTATGGAAAAGGTGCTAAAAAAACACTTTGGTTTTTCCTCTTTTAGAAAAGGTCAACAGGAAATCATTGAGACAGTAATTGCAAAAAAAGACACTCTAGTTGTTATGCCTACTGGTGGTGGCAAATCCTTATGTTATCAGCTTCCAGCCCTAGTATTTAAAGGATTGACAATAGTTGTGTCTCCTCTTATTTCTCTTATGCAAGACCAAGTAACAGCTTTACACAAAATGGGAATTGAAGCACTTTTCCTAAACTCATCACTCGACTGGGATACGTACAAGGCAAACATGGCCCAGGTGCGAAGTGGCGTCATAAAGCTCTTATACTGCGCTCCTGAAACACTTGTAACAGAACGTGTTCAAGACTTACTATCTGACATTCAAGTTGACTGCATTACCATAGATGAAGCCCATTGCATTTCACAGTGGGGTCATGATTTTCGCCCTGAATACCGTATGATTTCGACTTTAAGAAGACGATACCCCGAAGCTGTGTGTTTAGCTCTCACTGCAACTGCAACAAAGCAGGTACGAGAAGATATAAAAAAGGCACTTAAATTAAAGCCTTGCAATGAATTTATTTCATCTTTTAATCGTGAAAATATTTTTTTAGAAGTTCATCCAAAACGATTAGCAAAATTTGGCGGGCCAGAAACGCAAGTACTAGAATTTTTATCCGAACGAAAAAACGATAGTGGAATTATTTTTTGCTTTTCAAGAAAACAAGTAGATTTACTTACAACATTTTTAAAATCTCGTGGATTTAGTGTATTACCCTACCACGCAGGGCTTACAGATGTACAGCGAACAAAAAACCAACATTCCTTTGTTATAGATAAAGTAAAAATTATAGTTGCAACCGTTGCCTTTGGGATGGGTATAGACAAGCCTAACGTACGCTTTGTAATTCATTACGACCTACCAAAAAGCATTGAGCAATACTACCAAGAAATCGGAAGAGCTGGCCGAGATAGGTTGGCTTCAAGGGCTCTTCTCTTATATTCATATTCAGATACCCGAAAGATAAAATATTTTTTTGATGAAAAAGTTGGAGAAGACTTAGCAGCTGCAGAAGAACAACTCATGGCAATGGTAAACTATGCAGACAACCGTTCTTGTAGAAGAGAATCATTACTCGCCTACTTTGGAGAAAGATATGTTGCTCCTATAGTATCAACGGATAAAGCATCTTCCTGCTGCGATATCTGTTCAAGGGGAAAGATAGAAGCAAAAGACGTTACCATTTTAGCGCAAAAACTTTTATCGTGTATAATAAGGACAGGCGAGCGCTACGGAGCAGGCTACGTTGTTGATGTACTTTTGGGATCGAGACAAATGCGTATAAAAGAAAATAATCACCATAAAATATCAACATGGGGAATAGGTAAAGAGCTTTCAAAAAGCGATTGGATTGAATTATCGCGCCTACTTGTGGATGAAGGCTTTCTGAGAAAGTCTGAAGATTTTGGGGTGTTGTCACTTACAAAAGATGCCATGGAAACATTAAAAGAGAGAGGAAAGGTGTACTTGACTTTTGCTCCTAGCAACCACTATACTAATAGAAAGTAATTCTAAAAGAGGTCTTTACATGAAAATTGAAACACAATGTTTGCACGCAGGCTATGAGCCTGAAAATGGAGGAGCACAAGTTGTTCCTATTGTACAAAGCACCACATACCGCTTTGACTCTGCAGAACACATGGCAGACCTCTTTAATATGCCCACAGAGCATATTTATTCGAGACTTTCAAACCCAACATGCGACGCAGTTGAAAAAAAGATTGCAGAGCTTGAAGGTGGGGTAGGAGCAATGCTTACGGCAAGTGGTCAAGCTGCAACCCTGTTATCAATTTTAAACCTTTGTTCAGCAGGGGATAGTTTTATTTCAACTTCCGCAATTTATGGCGGCACGGTAAACCTTTTTTGTGTAGGTTTAAAACGCTTTGGTATAGAATGCATTATGGTAGATGGTGATGCAACAGAAGAAGAAATACAAAAGGCTTTTAAGCCAAACACAAAAGCATTTTTTTGTGAAACAATCGCAAACCCAGCTCTTGCTGTAGCAGATTTTGAAAAGCTATCAAAAATTGCTCACAAAAATAGTGTTCCTTTAATTGTAGATAATACCTTTGCAACCCCAGTTCTTTGTAAGCCCTTTGAATGGGGTGTCGATATTGCTGTTCACTCAACTACAAAATACATGGAAGGCCACGCTGTACAAGTGGGTGGCGTTATAGTAGACTCAGGAAACTTTGATTGGGTAACAGCAAATAAAGAAACTGGTTTTTTTGCAGACTTTGTAGAGCCTGATGCTAGTTACCACGGCTTAATTTTTACTGAAGCCTTTGGAAATAACGCATTTTTATGCAAGGCTAGAATGACCCTTATTCGCGACTTTGGTTGTTATATGAGCCCTCAAGCTGCCTTTTACACCAATTTAGGACTCGAAACACTTCCCTTAAGAATGAGACAAGTTTCTCAAAATGCACTAAAAGTTGCAGAATTTTTTGAAAGTTCAGATAAAATTGAATCGGTAAATTATCCAGGTCTTAAAAGCAATAAATACTACGATCTTACTCAAAAATATTTACCAAATGGAGCAAGTGGTGTCATTGGTGTTATAGTTAAAGGTGGGAGAGATGCGGCCGTTAGGTTTATTGACGCATTAAAACTTGCAACAAATGTTGTACACGTTGCAGATATTCGTACCTGTGTATTGCATCCAGCCTCATGCACCCACCGCCAATTAACACCAGAGCAATTAATTGCTGCAGGATGCCATGAAGGATTAGTGCGGTTTTCTGTAGGTCTTGAAAACGCTGAAGATATAGTTGCAGATATTACTCAAGCGCTAACAAAGGTTTAATGAAAAAATGGATTATATATTTGTATTTGATATAGGCGGGGTCGTTGTACGCGGCTTTTCCGTATGGGCTGCTATAAAAGAAAAAATGAATCTTCACTCCATAGAAATGGAACGGGGCTTACCAAAAGATGGAACAAAAGCATGGGCGATGTTTCAAGATATGCACAGAGGGAAAGTTTCATCAATGGATTTTCTTCGTTATCTTGCTAAAGAAGAAGGTAGCGAGCCTCCCAGCGAAAACTATTGGCTCACTTTTTTTTCACCCACCCTCGATAAAGAAACCGATAACCTTTTAGAGAACATGAATAAAAAAGGACTTAGAGTTATAGCTGGAACAAACACGCTCAAAGAGCATTACGACTACCATATCATGAAAGGAGAGTATAATCGCTTTTCAGCTATATACGCATCTCACCTTATGGGTGAAGCAAAACCAGATTCTTCTTTTTGGCAATGTATTCTTAATGAAGAAAATAAAATTCGCTTACAAAACAATCAAAAACCTTTTAGTTTTGAAAATATGATTTTTTTTGATGACATGAAAGAAAATGTTGATGCAGCTCTTGCATTAGGCATAAAAGCACTTATCTTTACTGATGCTCAAACTGCAATAACTGATTTAGGCAAAATAGGCATTACTATTTAATACTTACTCAATACATTAAACATATATCTTATTTTCTAAAATTTTGAGTAAATCGATGCTAAACGACTTCGAGAAACTTCTATATCTTGTGCTACCTGTTGTTGTACTTCTTGCAAGGAATTGAATTTTTTTACACCGCGTGTAAAAAAATGAACTTCTAAAACACATGTTTCACCGTATACCATTCGATCAAAATCGATAATGAAAGTTTCAACCGTTATTTTTTTTTCATCATCAACAGTTGGTCTTAATCCTATATTTGTCATTCCCATAAATTTCTCATTACCAAAATGAGAAACAGTAGAATATACTCCCTGTTCAGGAAGGATTTTGCTTTTAGAAAAACTTAGATTTGCCGTAGGCATTCCTACTGTCCGACCAATTTGCTTTCCCTTTACAATAGTTCCTATCATAGTATAAGGGTGACCACAAAGTTCCGCATAGGCCTCTAGGTTATTTTTTTTGCATGCATTTTTTATTAAACCCATTGAAAGTGGTACCCCATTATGGCAATAGACATCACAGAGAACAAGTTGAATTTTTAATTCATCTGTTATCTTTTTTACATCAGCTGAGTTATACCCCGCAAGTTCAAAATTTTTACCTATTACCAATATTGAAGCTTTCTCTTCTTGTATCCATTCTTTTAAGTTAAAGATATCAGAATATTGAATGCTTTCAATATTTTGAACGCCTTTTTTTTCTATAAGATATTTTTTTTCATCTTCACTTGTATAAACTAGTGAACTTTCATCAAAAAGAGTTACAACTTTCGGTTCGAGTTTATGATGAAGGCTTTTTTCAAGAAGCATATCTATCACATGTGCATGACCTATATGAAATGAGTCAAAAAAACCAATTGTTATACAAGTTTTCTTTTTATTTTCCATGTCTTTCCCCTATTCTTATCCTCTATCCAACGAGAGATAAACATCACTACTGTCGTAAATCAAAAACACTTTTTACACTGTAAAGTTACTATATTGTCTTGTATATTGTGAAGCTCTCCCCCTTAAAGGGTTGCTCCACATATATATAGGCACGAATTTGGCACTTACTTTAAAAAATTTCTATTATAAGCTTTTTCGAGCCTTACTAAATACATATACAAGAAAACCTACTGCATACCACGCAAGTGTATACGCCCATATAACCCATCCACCATTTAATATATCTGGAATATAACAAACTACTATCAGCGTCAATCCTACAATTGGTAAAATATTTCCACCTGGTGCTCTAAATTTATCCGCTTGCACTTGATTTTTTTTCCTTGCAACTAATAAGGATGCAAAATTAATTGAAATTGTAAGCGTTGCAAACAAGGCTGCAAAGCCTACAATTACTTGCGTAAGGTCAGGAAAACAAGATACAACTATTGCACATAGTGCAACAAGACCTGTTGCAAAAATTGGCGTCCCAGTCGGACCGTTTTTTGAAAAAATTGATGGTAAAAGTTTTTTTTCTGCAGAGGCCTGTATAGCACGACCAGTTAAGGCTAGCACTACCAACATTGTCGTAAGCAGTGCTAAAACTGCTGCAATTGAGACAACTTTTGCAAGCCATGGATATGCTGCTAATTTTGTAAATACTGCTGCATAAAGAGGAATAAATCTCATACCAGGATTTTCACTTAAAAACTGTGCAGAAACTAAGCCTGTAGTCGCTAATATTACAACAATATATAATACTGCAACAATGCTCATTGCAATTAAAACTGACTTTGGTACATTTTTATTAGGGTCCTTTACTTCTCCCACCATAAACGCAATAGCAACTATTGAACCATATCCTATCATGGCTGTTGGTACAGCGGCTAAGAATCCAAGATTACCAGAAGAACCTTGAGAAAAAAATGGTTTAAGCATGTTTGCATCCCATTCACCGGCAAACAAGGCAACTCCAACAAATACACCTAAAGAAACAATAAGAGCAAAAACGAGAACATTGTTGACTTTACCTGTTACTGAAATGCGAAGACTATTCAATAAAAAACAAAAAAGAATTGAAATAATGGCTAAAGGAATTTGCCACTCTCCAGAGAGCCCAAATCCTGCCCCAAGATAGGTTGAAACATAAATTGCGGCAAAGGCCACCGCAACAACATTTGCATTAATGTAACCCCATGTAGATATCCAGCCCCAGATAGTACCTGTTCTTTCTGTTTTTCCTAATGCTTTTGATGGGAATACAAATACCCCCCCTGATTTCGGAAAAATTGTTGCTAATTCTGCAACACACAAACCATAAATAAGCATAATTGTTGCTGCAATTATCCATGACACAATGGCAGAGGGACCGGCCATGTACATGGTTAGACCGGAAAGTGAAAAAATAGCGCTACCAATCATAGCACCCACAATAATTGTCACGCAGGCAAAAAGACCCAATGACGGCGAAGAATTTTTTTGGTTCACAAGGAACCTCCTATAGTTAAACGAGTCAAGACTTTTAGTCAGCGACGCAGACATAAAAAAAGCCCCGCAAGCTAACTTCGGGACAGCACAAACATACAAAGATATGTTAACACTTCTTTCATCCAGACTATAACTGTCGGCTTCGGAATTACACCGAATCAACAAACAAAAAGTTTGCTCGTGGGCTATGACCACCGGTAGGGATTTACACCCTGCCCTGAAGGTTATTAATATGTTAAAATATACAAAAAATATAAAATAGTGTCAACCACAAATTTCGTGAGAATATCACAAAAAAAAGCAAGACATTCATTATGCCTTGCTTTTTTATAAAACTACATTTCTACAACAACTGCAGTTCCCATTCCTCCGCCAATGCAGAGAGTTGCAAGCCCGTATTTTGACTTTCTTTTTTTCATTTCATGTAACAAGGTTACCAAAATTCTCGCACCAGATGCACCAATTGGATGTCCTAATGCAATAGCACCGCCGTTAACATTTACTTTATCCATGTCAAAATGTAGCTCTTTAGCTACTCCTAATGATTGGGCTGCAAAAGCTTCATTTGACTCAATAAGATCAATGTCAGCAATTGTTAATCCAGCTTGATTTAAAGCTTTCTTTGACGCTTCAACCGGACCTAAGCCCATAATTGCAGGATCTAAACCAGTTGTCCCATATCCACGAATAGTTGCTAAAATTTCTACTCCCATTTCTACAGCTTTTTCTTTTGACATAACAACAAGAGCTGCTGCACCGTCATTAATACCAGAAGCATTTCCAGCTGTTACAGTTCCATCTTTTTTGAATGCTGCTCTAAGTCCAGAAATACTTTCAAGTGTTGTTCCATGCTTAGGATATTCATCTTCGCTAACTACAATTTCACCTTTTCGAGTTTGTATAACAACAGGTACAATTTCATCAGCAAATTTACCGTCTTTTTGTGCTTTTTCAGCTTTGTTTTGGCTATTTACGGCAAAAGCATCTTGCTCTTCGCGAGTAATGCCAAATTTTTCAGCTACATTTTCTGCTGTAATACCCATGTGGTAGTTATTAAAAGCATCAGTTAAACCATCTAAAATTACAGAGTCTACAAGAGCTGCATCTCCCATTTTTTTTCCAGCACGTAAGTCATTTACTAAGTATGGTGATTGACTCATGCTTTCTGTTCCACCACACACCATTACATCAGCATCACCTGCTTTAATAGCTTGTGCACTATTAATCACAGAGCGAAGACCTGACCCACAAAGAATATTTATCCCATATGCAGGTTTTTCAACAGGAATACCTGCATTCACTGCAGCTTGACGAACAATACCTTGTCCATGTCCAGCTTGTAGAATACTACCCATTACTGTTTCATCTACATTTTCGCCTTTTATTCCAGCTCGATTTAATGCTTCTTTAATAACTGCTGTTCCTAAATCTGCAGGTGAAACTGCTGATAATGAACCCATAAAGGACCCAATTGGAGTACGCACAGCGCTTACTATTACTACTTCTTTCATTTTTCCTCCAAGAAAAAAATTATACCATTATTATACTAAAAATAGTGCCAAAGTGCTAGCCTTATCGTTACTTTGATAATAGACTATACACTTTGGCAACAAAATGAGTTTTACATAGTTATAAAACTATGGTGTGATTAAAATAATCCGTAAATTAAGAATCCACCGCAAATAACAACACCACTAACAAGCAAGGTAATTACACAGTAACCCATAATATCTCTAGCAGATAACTTTGCAATTGCAAGTACTGGAAGAGCCCAGAATGGTTGAACCATGTTAGTCCATGCATCACCCCATGCAATAGCAAGTGCTGTTGTAGCAGGTGCTACACCTAATGCTTGCCCAGCTGGCATCATAACAGGAGCTTGTACTGCCCATTGTCCACCACCAGACGGAACAAAGAAGTTCACAATACCAGCACTTAAGAATGTAAATAATGGGAATGTTACAGCTGTAGAGAATGATGCAAACATGTTTGATAAAATAATTGCCAAAGACAATCCTTCACCATTTAGTCCTGTCATCATACCCATAATACCTGCGTAGAATGGGAATTGTAATAGAACACCTGCTGCATTAGTGATTGCTAATGAAATAGCGTCTATATATCTTCTAAGTGATCCATGAAGAAGAATACCAGTAAATAAGAAAATTACATTTACAATGTTTAGATCAAGGTTAAAGCCTTTGTTTACAAAGTATAATACTACTGCTGCATAACCTAAAAGAACTGTTAAAGCCCAAACAATTTTACTTTGTTCAATTTTGTCTGCTGGTACTGTTACCGGCTTTACAGTGATTTCTTCATCTTGTAATAAAGCAGGGTCAACTTCAACAACGTCAGCTGCTTTAGGTTTCATTGCTAACATAACAAATGGAAGTCCTAAACCAAGCACAAGTGAAATACCAAGATTTAATGGTGAAAAAATTGTTTGTGTAATAGGAATAGCTTCAGTTACTACACCTTGAGTTACAGCAGCAACACCAGCTCCGCCGCCTGCAAGAGTTAAAGGAATAGACGCTGAAAATCCACCGTGCCATACAATAAACCCTGAGTAACCTGTTGCAATTAACAATCTATAATCACAACCCTTTACATATTTTGCCATTTCTTTTGCAATTAACGCAGCAATAACCAAACCGAATCCCCAGTTTAACCAACATGCAGCTGCTGCAATAATACCAGTGATAACAATAGCTCTTCCTGGTGTTTTTGCAGAAATTGCAATTGCGCGCAAAGCTCTTTTAATTACTGGAGCTTGTGCCATGGCACTACCAGAAACAACAACGAATGCCATTTGCATTGAGAATGCAAGCAAATTCCAAAATCCACTGTACCAGTGGCTTACCATTTGAATAGGACTTTGACCTGTAGCAAAAACACCACCCAAAAATACTATAAAAGTAAGAATGATGGCGAATAAGAATGCATCAGGTAAAAATCGACTCATTAGTTTTACACATGCATTAGTAAAACGTCTAAACATAACTCTTTTCCCCTTTTTTAGAAAAAAAACTTTGTGGTTTGTTTTTATGAAAATCGAGCAACGCACAATAATTCATAAAAGAGAATAATATAATCCTTATCCTCAACCCCTTTTTATTTAAAACAGCCTATATATACTATAGACAAATTTTAATACAATACAATACAACTTTAAATGTCATATGTTTTTACATTATCAGCAACTGTAATTTTTGCAGATGTTGCGTTTATAACATCTTCTACGCTAGCACCTGGGCCTAATTCAGTTAGTAAAAGACCATCTTTGGTAACCTCTAATACACCTAATTCTGTTACAATTAAATCAACTTGTTTATAAGCTGTTAAAGGCAAGCGACATTTTTCAAAAATTTTATGCTCCCCTTTTTGTGTATGTAACATTGCAACAATTACCTTTTTGGCTCCAACCACCAAGTCCATAGCACCACCCATACCAGGAACCATTTTTCCAGGTATTTTCCAGTTCGCAAGACTTCCCTCTGCATCTACTTCTAGTGCACCTAAAACAGTTGTGTTAACATGACCACCACGTATTATGGTAAAAGACATTGAAGAATCAAAAAAGGCACTCCCTTTTTTTGCTGTAACAAACATCGCTCCAGCATTCGTTATATCTTTATCTTCTTTTCCTTCTTCAGGTGCAGGCCCCAAGCCTACTAAGCCATTTTCAGCTTGCAGTGTAATATCATATTCTTCAGGTACGTAGTTCGAAACAAGACCAGGTAATCCTATGCCTAAGTTTACTACATCTCCGTCGTTTAATTCTTTTGCAACCCTTCTAGCAATTATCTCTTTTGCATCCATATATATTTTCCTCCAAAATTCTTAAATACTATTTACTATTGTAACTTTTATTGTTATTACTCAGCAACAACGATATAATCAACAAATAAACCTGGTGTTACAACATTATTAGGATCTATTTCTCCTTTTTCAACAAGCTTTTCTGCTTCTACAATTACAAGATCGGCTGCAGTTGCCATTGGGGGATTAAAATTTCGAGTTGTTCCATTATAGTAAACATTTCCAGCCTTATCTACGATGCTTCCACGAATAATGGCTACATCAGCATGAAGAGGAGTTTCAAAAATATATTCTTTCCCATCTATGTTTTTTGTTTCTTTTCCTTCTGCAACTTCAGTGCCAACACCAGTCGGAGTGTAAAATCCACCCAACCCGGCTCCACCATGTCTAATTTTTTCAATAAGACTTCCTTGCGGTGTTAACACAACTTCTGTTTCACCATTATTCATCTGGTTACCTGTTTCTTTATTTGTTCCAATATGAGATGTAATAATTTTTTTAAATTGTTTATTTACAACCATTTTTCCAACACCCTTATCAACAAAAGAGGTGTCATTTGCTATTAAAGTTAGATTTTTTTGATTTTGCTTTACTAATTCTTCGATAACAGTAATAGGTGAGCCTACAGCTAGAAATCCTCCTATCATAACACTCATTCCGTCTTTTACTAACATTGCTGCTTCATTAGCAGTAATAACCTTCGCCATTTAATATATCTCCTAGCCTTTCCTCTTAATTCCAGAGGCTTCATAGAGGGCTTAAGCCATAGTTGTATATTGTTATGCAACTATGCACAACAAACAGGATACCCCATGCAAGTCATGCCTCTCATTTTTGCAAGCTTGCAAAAATGCTAATATATTATTACATGCTTTTTTTTTACTGTCAAGTTTAAAATTTTAAAATACGGTAATTTCATTAAAAAAACCGAAAAAAAGCTCCCCCTCGAGAGCAGCTTTAGATCAAATTAACATATGATATGTACAACCCAAGAAAAAATCACGAAAGAATAAAAACCAAAATGCAAGATTTCATGCATACTCCATTTTTACCCTACCCCGAATTATTAATTTCGTCTTATTTATTTTCAGCTATTATGTAATGATACTTTTCACTGATAAAAAGGTTTTATTCCCAGTGGGCAAAAAGCATCACATCTTCACCTGTGTTTCCTGCAGTAACACTATTTACGGTTTTGCCTGAGTAATTTCCCTCATACCAACCCACAAAGGTATACCCATTTTTAATCGGCGCTGGAAAGTCCTCAACGATATCTCCT
The DNA here is from genome assembly GCA_964370315.1 of uncultured Treponemataceae bacterium. Classification (GTDB taxonomy): domain Bacteria; phylum Spirochaetota; class Spirochaetia; order Treponematales; family Treponemataceae; genus CAYJFX01. The sequence continues at coordinate 29,622 of CAYJIS010000006.1, read as the reverse complement.
ACCTCAACAGCTATAGAAGAAATATAACTTCCTTCCATAGAATCAAAAGTAATATTACACCAATCTGTATCATAAAATACTTGCAACCCACTATCCCATCCAGAGCCAACATCCCCTGACGTTGGCGCAGAAGAATCTACGTAAGCCTTAAGCATTGTGCAGCCTGAAAATGCATTTAAGGATATATTGTTAACAGATCTTGGAATAATTACGCTTGTAATTTTATTGCAATTCGCAAAAGCACTAGCATTAATTGTTGTTACATCGGTGCCAATATCCACTACTTCTAAAGAGGTGCAGCTTTCAAACATACTTTCACTTACACTGTTTTGAAGATAAGGGGCTACAAAAGCTTCTAGATTTGAACAACCTTGAAAAGCCGCTTTTCCAATTGTGATATTAGATAAACTATAGAAAGAAGTAATACTCTCATTGTTTTTAAATGCTTGTGCATCAATGGCAGTAACTGGCTTTCCATTATATTCAGAAGGCATATAGACATTTCCTCTTGTATATGCTGTACCTCTAACATAGTAAGATAGCCCATCACCACTTAAAAAAAATTCTAATTGTTTATTTTCATTTTGTACTACAGGACGAAGATATCCACTAACGTCAGTTGTAAACAATTTACATGACGCAAACATTGTGCATATTAAACAAAATAATATTATTTTCTTCATCACATCCTCACTTTAATAGGAGCTTCCTTTTCCCTACTTACTTTCTGAAACAAAGTATAGACTGTGAACTTTCATCTGTCATGTGCCATTTGGCACATTGAATGCTTTTTTTTTAATATGTTAAGTTCAAAGCAGAACGTACGGTTAATCGCTCCATTTTGCATACAATACCATGTCGCTTTTTATTAATTGATTATGCTGAAATGCATTTTCAAATTCTGCGTCTACATACCAACCTGCAAAGATTGATCCTGCTTTTGTTACGTTAGGCAAAAAATCAGGTAGAACAGATTGGCTCCCTACAACCCCTTTTGGTGAAATATACCCACCTCCATTAGTTTCAAAAGAAATCTTAAACCAAGCACCCTTATACAGTGTTTGAACAACATCGTCAAATTCACCATCTGTATAAGAAGTTCTATCAATATAAACTGTTGCGGCAGTACATCCTGAGAATACGGAGCTATTTATGTTCATCACCCCAGACGGAACAATAATAGTCTTTAAAGAAGTACAATCTTCAAACGCAGAATCTCCTATGCTCGTTATAGTGTCAGGAATATCAATATTAGTAATATTTGAATTACCCATAAATCCCTTTTCTTTTATGTGAGTAACAGATATTCCGTTATAGATTTCAGGAATATACACAACCCCCGAACATTTATTTGTTCCACCCACAGAATAATAGGTTTTATCAGCACTTAAAGTATAAGATAAACTGCCTGCATTTTGCCCTGAGGATAGATACCCCGAAACATCTGTTGTAAATAATTTGCAAGAAAAAAACAAGCTCCCCATAAAAAACAACAACAAGAAATTTTTCACTTTCATTTTATCTTTTGCATAGTAAAAAATATTTCTATGCATCTCCTTTATCACTCGTTATATTTAGAGTGTAAAGTATGTTTCTTTGTGGGTCATGTGCCATATGGCACATTGAGCTCATTTTTTTTACGTTTTTTTTAAGATAATACAAATAAATTTTGCATTTTTACTAGAATTTTACCAAATTTTTTGCTTGTCATAATAATTTTAGCTCTTATTATAACAGTTGGATATGTACAATACTTTTTTAGAGGAAATGAAAATGTAGTAATACTCCCACAATTGTAGTCGAAACACTCTTAATAAAATGAAGCTCTCATACCGTGAAAATCAATTATGTGAGATCTTTACATTAAAATAGTCGTGGTTTATTGAGGAAATGTATAAAACAGCAAGCTTAATGATGCTAAAAACGCTTATGTAAGGACTATATATTAGTCCCATTTTGCATATAAGACTATATCTTCTTCAACGAATGTATCATTTTCTATAAACCTAAGTCTATAATCTTTGTCAGAATACCATCCACAAAAAACAAATCCATCTCTTCTGGGTTCAGGAATAATAGAAATTGTATTACTTACTTTTAAAACAGGAATAGGAGAAACAATACTTCCACCTTGAGAATCAAAACTTACTTTATGCCATGTATTTTTTTCTTGAACTGTGTAATCATTTAAAAATGATGGTGACGACATTCCTTCATAATAAATTGTTAAAGTAGAACATGATCCATCACAATTCATAAAAGCCTCTTTGCCAAGTGATGAAAGTGTTTCTGGAACTATAATATACTCTATTTTACCACTATTTCCAAATGCTTGAGTCTCAATAGTCTTAACATCACTGCCTATAGAAACTTTTTCCAACTCAGGGCATCCATTAAAGGCACCTGCGCCAATAACTTCAATTGTATTTGGTAACACAACTTCCGTTATGTTTCTGATAGACGTAAAGCCGCCATCGTCTATTTCTTTTATAGGCTTACCATCATTATGTGATGCAGGAATAACAACAACACCTGTTAACCATTTTTGCCCACCAATACTGTAATAGCTTCCATCAGAACTTAAGGTATACTCAAAACCATCGTCTTGAATATCTTCTTTTTCAAGGTGAGATGAATCTAAAAAACTTGAAACATCCACAAAAAACAAATCACAAGAACTCAAAAGCCCACAAACAAGACACACTATAAATACTATTTTTTTCACCTAAAAATCCTAAATTAAAAGTTTATCAGTAATTTAGGATTATATAGTATTGTTACATTGTTTGCAAGACAGCCTGTTCTTCCCTATTTGTGAATATGCAAAATCAAATCAGATAAATAGCACTATTCCTATGTTAAAACTAATCATCTTCGCCTATCATACTAGTATTCCCTGCGTGGTAAACTTCTATTTTATTCCCATTTTGCAATTAAAGTAATATCAGCACCAACCCGGCTTACATTTTCGGTAAATTTATTCTTATAATCTTCCCCTAAATACCAACCCTCAAAAGATTTTCCCTCTCGTACAGGAGTAGGAAGTTTTTTTATGATATTATCAGAAGTTAACACAGCCTGAGAAGAGACAAGACTGCCTCCCTTTGAGTTGAAAGAAACCTCATGCCACGAAGCCCATTGATATTGCTGATTTACAGATGTATCCCACAAGAGGCTCCAAGACCGAGCACTAGAATCTGGGAAATCAATAAATACGTCTATATTTGAATTTTCAAACGCATTATCCCCTACAAAAGAAACCGAACCCGGTATAATAATACTATCTATTAAATCAATACTAGCAAAAGCATTAGAACCAATTGATTGCACTCCATTAGCAATGCTCACATTTTGTAGATTTTGCGCACCTTTAAAGGCATTGTCTCCAATAGTGTGTATAGAAGCCGGAATAATGACCTCTTTTATATCTTTATTATTTAAAAAAGCACCATCAGAAATTTTTGAAACTTTTATTCCATCAACAGACTCTGGTATAACAAAAACAGAATTTACAGATGTATCTATCCCAGAAAGAGAAAAGGTGCCATCATCCTGTAATTCAAATACAAGACCATCAAACACGCGCACAAAAGCTACCTCTTTAGGTGAACTCTCTATTTCTAGAAAACCCGTCACATTTGTAAAGAACAAATCACATGAAATGAGAAAAAATACTGAAACTAAAACGCAAAGTAATGTTAATCGAGTCTTCATAGCAAACCTCCAGTTAGCACAACTCAACAACAAAGCTCTTTACTCCATCTACCTCTCTACTTATATTTTAAGCCTGAATTTATAAATTTGTCAATCGTTTTTTTTACTTTTTTTTAATTATTTACAGATATTAAATAGTGCTTTTTATTACAATAATTCAAATTATAATTTTATACCTATCGAGGCTTTTGAGATAAGCATTTGCAAATATGTATCCCCTAGAAAAAATGAAGCGTAATAATTACATCCCACCTCTAAAAAGAAGCTTTGTCCCAGCAATAACTGTACTGACACCCCTGCCGTGGGTGAGATACCAAGGGCTCGTAGAGGATCTTTACGAACACCACTACTATCCTCAACGTACCAATCATGTAAATATGTTACACCGCCTCCAAGAAGCATGATAAAATACAACCTATCTTCGATAATACGGTGTCTATACTTAGCTTCTAAAGAAATCGGAAATAGCCTACCATTTACTAGATAGTCGTCGGACTGTTGATTTAATGTCAAAGAGACAACGGATGCACCGAATCCAAAATTCCCATATTCGCCTTTTAGCGGATAATAATCAATATTCAAATGAAGCCCAAAAGGTAAAAATCTTGTAATCAATTGAGGCTCTATTGACCCTCCAGGCACAAAGTTCGTTGCAGAATATCCAATTGAAAAGTGCATTTCGCCTTTTTTTTCACCCTTTACCCTAAAGCTCTTTGTTGAATCACTCAGCCCGCCAGGATTAATTGCAGTAAATACATATACTCCCTTTTCTAGCAAACTCTCATCAAAATGCACTTGCAATACCTCTTCTTCTTGCCCCGACACAGTACCATTTAAAACTTCTCCATTTGCATTAGTTAAGGTAAATTCTGTATCTGGCACCGTGTTTTCTGTAATTACATTCAACCGACCACCGTTTAAATCTGGTATTACAACTCTGCGAGGCGAAAGGTCTTTCACTTTTGGCTGAATTGCCTTGTGTACTGTAAACTCAAACCATTGAGAAGAAGGTTCTGCTTTATTAAGAAGATTATAAACCACAATGTTATATCTATATTGCCCTGCTAAAAGAAAAACTTCTAATTTATTTTCTGTGGCACTATGAACTTCAACTAGCTGCCACTCAAGACTGTCATTACGTTTTTCTATTGTAATATCATAATTCGATGCATACGATATTGGCTCCCAGATAAGCATTTGGCTTATATGCTCGCTTTCACGTGCTCTTCCATTTTCTTGAGAAAAAACTAAAAAACTACAGCATAGCAAAAGTATAATTACTAATAAATATTTTTTTTTCTTACAAGCCATACAAGTCCCCTGTAGTTTTATCCTGAGGTGATATAATCTCTGGTAAATCAATTACAAAACTGGATGTTCTTACTTCACCCTGACGCTTTATGTCTCCTGGCAACGTAGATTGAGCTTCAACTGACCATGTAAAAAAACCCCTGTCTAGAAGAGACAAGCTTTCAAAATGATAGCTGTTTGTACTTAAAATTTCTTCTACTAAAACTTCATTATTATCATCTTTTAATATAAAAATATATGTTTCGGCTCCAACAACACGCTCCCAAGAAAAGTCGATGAACGAATTATTAGAAAAATACGCAACACCAAAACTTTCTCGATGCGCAGGCTCAACAGCACTTGGCATTGGCATATTTTCAATTGGGGCAACCACAATACTGGAAGGTCTTGCAGGGGTGATACTATGCCCCTCTGGTGTTTCTCCAATTATAGTCCAATACCACCTTCCACTTCGCAATGCAGGAAGATTAATAGAGTTAGGAGGATTATCTGTCGTCACAAGTATTTGCGAGCGTTGTGCATTTGTTGCCCTTCCGCTTGCAACAGCATTTAGCGCAGTTTCGCTGCTAGATAATAAAAATTGAGCCTCTCCTACATTCTCAGAGCTCGACCAACGAACACTTATCGGATTAGTTAATGCAGTAACACCATCAATAACATAGCCGTCCTGAGGGCTTGTGAGTGCAATTAAATTGATAGTTCGTGTGCTAAAAGCATATTCCTTTACAATACTTTTTTGTACAGTTTGAGACGGGTTATTCGTTCTAACAGCTTGTATCGCACACACATACTCACCCTTCGGCATATCATACATATTAACTGCAAGCCTTGTATTTTCGATCATCACGTTTTCATATACTGGTGTTTGCAAATCATTTTTCTCAAATAATCTCATCTCATAATGTTGAGCATGTTCCACTTCTTTCCATGAAAAAGAAACCTGAGCTCGAGGCCCAACAATTACAACCGAACCAACAGAAGGAGAAACTAAATCTACAATACCAATTGAATAATCAATATAGAATGCCTTTGCTCTTGTTGTATACTCCCTCTGCAATTCATCATCTTTACTTACTATACGCCAAAACCACTTACCTACATCGAGTTCTAAATCACTAATACTATTTTCTTTTACCAACTCATCTAGTACAATATTTTTAAATTCTTCATCTTGCGCTATTTGAAAATAAGTATCGTATGGAAGGTTATTTTCCCAAGTAAAAATAGTTTCGCCAAAATCATCTTCAAATAATATATCGTTATTAGAAGGGAATACCGTATTGTGAACAAATTTTCCTTGTAGGGCTAAAAAGCTCCTTACTTCGCTAACTGGGGATTCATTGCCGTACTCATCTGTTTTCGTAACAGTCCAATACCAAATTCCCTCTTGAATCCTTGTATCCTCATCGCTAGCAATAAAGTAGTTTTGTGTTATATCTTTTTGCAAAGTTGGAAATCGCATATTCCTGTTTTTACTAATGCTTATTGTATAGAAAGCTGCATCATCGTTGTATTTCCAGGAAAAATGTTGATTAGCGCTTGCATCAAGGAATTCATCATTTTGAGGTAAAATAAGCTCAACAGGATTACTTTGTTGATTTTTATGTACACTAAACACACTCACTGGTGAACGTATATCACCAACAGAACTATCGGGGAATACTCCTTTAGGATAAACTGGCGTTACTTGCCAATACCAACTTCCCTCTTCTAAAGTGTTTATAACAGTTGTAGTTTGAGTTGTTACAAGAGAAACATGAGGGTTTGTCATTTGTTCATTATCAGAAACTTCAAACAACCACTCACTTGCATAGACATCTTCTGCCCACTGAAACCTAATTGAAGGGGCTTTTGTAGTGTATCCATATTCTTCATTTAATGATGGAACAATAGTGTTAGGTAAACTCGCTTCTAATACTCTGAACTTTCCTGTATTTCCCTCTTCTGGATTCCCAGTATATATTCGCCAATACCACTGCCCGTCTGTCAGATCCAAGTTTAAAGTGTTTATATTGCTTACATCTTGCCTCTGCTCAATCTGTAAAAAATCTTCATCCCGAGAAAGCTCAAAAGTATAAGCCTCTGCTGATTCTGGTGGAACAGACCAAGTCACTACAACAGGAACACTTTCAGCTCCTACTCGTAAATACTTTGCATTTAATGCTGGAGAAAAAACAGAAACTAAAGGCGCTTCTAAAAGCTCTCCTGCAGAACTTAACGCAACAGTGCTACCTTGTGACACAGTGGTTCCTTGCAACTGTTCGGGCTCTGTAAAAATTGCACTTCCTTCTGTTACCTGAAGAATTATTGGTGCTGTGGAACCTTCCTCTACCTGTCCATTCACAATGTTTGCATCTAAACTTGCGATCAATGCAGAATCTGCCTCCAACACAACAACACTACCCGAACTTGTTAAGCTAAGTCCCTCCCCAGTAGATGCGGTATCAATTGCTATTCCACCTGCAGAAAAATCTACAGAAGCACCAGTTTCATCATAATGGACCTGAACCAAAGATTGTTCATATAGATTTATTACATTTCCATCCAAAAATGTAATTGTAGCCTCTGAAAGATCTGCGGTGCGAATTATATCTCCGTCATAAATAGGCGTATTTTGTTGTACTCGATCCCAAAGCACTCTGTCAGTTAGTTTCCGCTGAGCAGACTTATATTTGAACGTAATTGTTCCAATCGGCTCCTCATTCATTTTTGTAAACGAACGATTAAACGAATCATAGAACAAAGTTAAGCATATAAATATACCTGCAAAACATAAAAGAACGGTCAAGACGTCTGCAATAGTACTTTTTCTCTTTCGCCAAAGAAGAGTCTTTTGAAGATCATACTTTCTTTTTTTTCTTGAATCTATTTTTAATAAATCTTCTTTAGCCTTGGTTGTCTTTATCTCATCTTCGTTTTTTTGTATGTCGCTTTTTATATCTTGTGCTAGTGCAGAAAAACTATAATCTTTATTAATTTCAATTTGATCACTTTCAAGAGACAACATTTCTACTGACTCATCTACTAGTAACTCTTCTAGAGTTTCTGCATCTTCAAAAGATTCTTTTAATAGTATTTCAGGAAAAGCACTCTCAGTAATTTTTTTTATTCCTTCGTACTTATCCTCAGACTTTCCTTTCCATTTAGAAAAGGAAACAAGCTCATGCTCATACGGAGCTTCTTTTTTCTTGTTTTTAAAAGTAGATTCTGTTTCTTTTTTCCATTTTTTAAAAGGTAGAAACTTAGGGGCACTTTCCTTTAATGATGAAACCGAATTATCATTATTTTGTGCCATTGATTCATCGATTTTCATGTCAGAGACAATATCATCATTCAACCCGTTTTTATTTGAATTGTGCTCTAGAGTATCTTTATTATTTGTAGGTTCGACGGTACTTGCAGCACCTAAAAGCCCTTTTTTACTCAACTCTATACTTCCTCTCTTCTGAATTTACATCAATTTTAGCCAAATCCGGAGCTTTAAGATCCAGCATTGTGCGTAAAGCCTGTAACGAACTAGGTCCCTGTGCTCCTGTTCCTGGAATATCAGTTTCATATGACGTATTTATTACAGCATAAAGAGAAACGGGCTTTTCTTTTCCTTTTACAGTAACAGAAGGCATTCTTTCAACAATAATGTGATCCTTTACAAAAGAATAGGTTTCTTCGGTAATAAGGATATCTACAGAAAGCAATTTTGTTAACATTTCAGTGCGAGAGGCTAAGTTTACGGCGTCACCAAGAACGGTATATTCCATATGATTTATTGACCCCATTTGCCCCGCTACAACGCTTCCACTATTAAGTCCACACCCCACTGTAATCTTAGAAAGATTATTTTTTTCTCTGATTTCATTAAATTCTTTCAAAGAAGCTCGCATTAAAAGAGACGCTTTGATAGCATTAAGGGCATCTTCTTTTGCATCCCCAGTAGTTGAAGAAGCTCCCCAAACTGCCATGATTGCATCTCCAATATACTTATCGACAGCCCCATTTTGACTTCTAACACACTCAACCATTCTACTCATATACTCATTTAAAAACTCAATAACTTCTTGCGGCTCTAGTTTTTCGGACATCGCAGTAAAATCTCTTATATCTGAGAAAAAAACTGTAACATTTTTCGATTCGCCACCGAGCAACAGGTCACCTTTCATAGCCTTTTGGGCTATATCAAGATTTACAAATCGACTAAAGGTTTCTAAGCCCTTACACATGCTTACAAACCGCGATGTCAACAAACCAATCTCATCTCTGCTTTTCGGCTTTAAGTCTATATTAAAATGCCCCTGTTCAATTTGCTCTGAAACATCAGCAAGAACCTTTACTGGCTTCGTAATTGTATTTGAAAACAATCTCATTAGAAGTATTAAGAAAAATAAAATCGCAGAGGCCAGCATAGTATTTTGATAGAGCGTTGCATTAACACCTTCTAGCACTAAGTCTGCTTCTATTGTCGTTATTACTCCAAGCCCTCCAAATGAAAGCTTTGTATAGACTCCCAAAAACTCTACCCCATCGTCATCAACATACATAATCTGTCTATTTATATCATTATTGTTTATCATTTCTGCAACAATAGGAACATTTGCCATATTTGCAACAGAATAAATAAGATCAAAATCTGGATGGATAAGAATATCACTTGTGTCGTTAATCATGTAAGAAGAGTTTGTACTACCACTGCCAAAGGTTTCTACTAAGTCATCAACCGAAAAGACGTTTACTAAGGCATGTTTTTGTGAAAATAGCTGAAGTGGATATATTAATGCAATCGACGGCACATTAAACCAAGATGTCGCATTAATTGCAACAGTCTCTCCTTTTAAGGCCCTTTGAATTGAATCGGTGGAAATTTCTAAAAAAGTTTTATAGTCATCATCTGATACTTCATTTTCAAAAAAAAAGTCTTCGTTTCCTAACTCAAGCACACCAGGAACTGTGATTAGCGCAATTTCTGGATTTCCATTAAAAAACAAATTAGCAAAATCTGGAATCATTTCATTATCTAGCCCTATTACTGAAAGAGAAGAAACAAACAAGGCTACATTATCTCTATAGCTTTGCAGCTTACTTTCAGCTGCATCTGCAGCTTGTGTATTAATTGCATGATTACTTTGCTCTGCCGCTAGTTGAACATCGAGTCGAATAAAATATGTTGCAAGTGTCATTAGTACAGACAAAGCTATAACAGCCAACGTGGTATTTAATAAAACTATTTTTAAACCTATTGGAAATTTTACTATATTAACTCTTTTTTGATCCTTCATACATCTCTTCCTTTATACAATACTATATATTTTAACATGAAATCGCTATTTTTTCATCTATTTGAATTAAAAAAACAAAAAAAAATCCATAAAAAGTACTTTTTTTTTCGCTTGACTTTTTTTTATATTATGCTATAATGACATTTGCATATAAAAATGTCAGCCAAAGTTAGGAGGTAGCATGAAAAAGTATTCTTTTTTATTCTCGGGACAAGGCGCCCAACAACAAGGTATGGTTAAAGAACTTTGCGAAAAGTATAGCTCTGCTAAAAATGTAATAAGATCAATGAGTGATATAACAGGAGAGTGTATAGAAACTCTACTATGGGACACTGAAAATGTCGAGCTTTCTCGTAGTGACAAAAGCCAACTTGCAATCACTGCGGCTTCTCAAGCCATCTTAGCAGTATTAAAAGAAAAATCTATAGAACCAAGTGCCGTTGCAGGCTTTAGTTTGGGTGAGTTTTCAGCTCTTTGTGCTGCTGATGTACTTAGTTTTGAATCAATGATTAAGCTTGTGCAAAAACGAGGAAAGATTATGCAAGCTGCTTGCGAGGCCATTGCACAACAAGCCACAGACGGACAAGCTCCAGGAATGGCAGCAGTATTAAAACTGAGCCCAGAACAAGTAATTGAAATACTAAAGCCTCACACGGAAAAAGGAATTGTATTTCCTGTAAACATGAATAGTCCTATGCAAACTGTTATTGCAGGTACAGCAGAGGGACTTGCTATTGCAGAGACCGTTTGTAAAGAAGCTGGAGCAAAACGTGTACTAAAGTTAGCTGTTGCAGGTCCTTTTCATTCACCTTTAATGAAAAGCGCAGCAGAGGATTTTTCAAAAGAATTGGAATCTGTAACTTTTTCTGACCCTTCAATTCCGTTATACTCAAATGTAACAGGTCAGCTTGTACAAAGTGGAGAAGAAGCCAAAAAAAATGCAGTATTGCATATTACACACCCCGTTCTATGGACCACAATAGAAAAAAATCTTACCAACACAATGAAGGATGATTCAAATTGGAGCCTTCTCGAGATTGGTCCAGGTTCAACTCTCTGTGGGCTATGGCGTGACAGTGGTTTTTCCACTACAGAGGATGGCGAAGGCTGGGCATGTAATCCAACCGGTAAAATAGAAGAAACAATTAAGATAATAGAAGAAAATAAATAAAGAATAAGGAAAAATTATGTTATTAGAAAACAAAAAAGCATTAGTAACGGGAACATCACGAGGCATTGGAAAAGAAATTGCGCGGCGGTTTATAGAAGAAGGATGCACTGTGTGGGGAATTTGCACAAAACCATCTGAAGCAAAGGCAGAATTGGAAGCCTATGCAAAAGAACACAATGTTGCCTTCCATGAGGTATGTGCAGACTGCAAAGATGCAGAAGCCCTTTCAGTAGCTGTAAAAAAAATACTTGAAGAATCAGGTGGTTTAGATATATTAGTAAACAATGCAGGGATTACTCGAGACGGGCTTTCTTTTAGAATGAAACTCGAGGACTGGGAAGATGTTATTAAAATAAACCTTACAGGAGCGTTTATTGCAAGTCAAATTGTATCAGCAGACATGATTAGAAAAAGAAGTGGTTCAATTATTAACATGTCAAGTATTGTTGGGATACATGGACAAGGCGGCCAAGTTAACTACAGCGCCAGTAAAGCAGGCCTCATTGGCTACACAAAAAGTCTTGCAAAAGAAACTGCGAGTCGTGGAGTTCGTGTAAATGCGATTGCTCCCGGTTATATTGCCACCGAAATGACAGCAGCGGTAAATGAAGAAGCTCAAAAGGCTTGGCTTGAAACAATCCCTTTAAAAAGAGCAGGAACAGTTAAAGAAGTTTCAGATACATGCGTGTTTTTAGCTTCAGATATGTCTACATATATTACAGGCCAGGTAATTGGCGTTGATGGTGGAATGGGTGCGTAACTAATGTATAATTAATAATTGATAATGTACAATTGTTACTCGTTTCAAAATTATTAGATTTTTTTGCTATAGCGAGTATCTTTCATTTTTCAATAAAACTAATTATAAATTATACATTGTAAATTATAAATTATTTACACAAGGAGATTTATATGAGAAGAGTTGTTGTAACAGGAATGGGGGCTATAACCTCACTTGGTAACACATTAGAAGAAACTTGGAAAGGTGTTAAAGAAGGAAAAAGTGGTGTTGGAAAAATCACCAATTTTGACTGCGAAAACTATAAAGTACAAATTGCAGGAGAAGTAAATGACTTTGACCCATCTTTATACATCGAAAAAAAAGATGCTCGAAAGATGGGACGCTTTACGCAATTTGCAGTAGCGGCTACAAAACAAGCTTTAGAAGATGCAGGTTTAAAGAAAGAAAATTTAGACCCATACAAAACAAGTGTAATGCTTGGCAACGGCATTGGGGGCTTTGAATACTATGAATCAGCATTTGGAAAGTACTTTGAATCTGGTGCTGATAGAATTCCACCAATGAGTATTCCTTTGTTTATTCCAAACGAAGCTGCAGGAAATATTAGCATGCAATTAGGTATACATGGCTCATCCTTAACAATGGTAACAGCTTGCGCATCAGGAACAGATGCTTTAGGAGCAGCCCTTGACCAAATTAGAGCTGGTCGTGCAGATATATGTATATCAGGCGGAACAGAAGCAACAATTACCGGATTCGGTATAGGTTCTTTCACCGTTTTAACTGCACTTAACTCAGCATCAAATGATAACCCTCAAGCAGCTTGCTGTCCTTTCGACAAAAAAAGAAGCGGTTTTATCATGGGAGAAGGAGCAGGCATTCTTATTCTTGAAGAATACGAACATGCAAAAGCTCGTGGTGCAAAAATTTACGCAGAGTTTGCAGGATATGGTGCAACATGTGATGCATATCACTTAACAAGCCCAGATCCATCGGGGGACTCAGGTGCTATGGCAATGACCCTTGCAATGCAAGATGCTGGAGTTAAGCCAGAAGATGTGCAATACTATAATGCACACGGAACATCTACTCCAATCAATGATCCGTCAGAAACAGCAATGATAAAAAAAGCTTTTGGTGATCATGCATATAAAATGAAAGTTTCTTCAACAAAATCAATGACAGGTCACTGTTTAGGAGCAGCTGGTGGACTAGAAGCAATCTTTGCAATAAAAGCAATTAATGAAAACTTTGCTCCTCCTACAATTAATCTTACAGAACCAGATTTAGAACAAGGCTGTGACCTCGACTACGTACCAAACAAAGGCGTAGAATGCGAAATAACCTGTGCAGCTTCAGGATCGCTTGGTTTCGGTGGACACAACGGTGTTGTCGTATTTAAACAAATAGACTAAATTAAGGAGATTCATATGAGCGTAACAAAAGATATAGAGTCATTAATTCCACATAGAGCACCATTTTTATTCGTTGATGAAATACTTTCATGCGATGAAAAAGGAAGCATAAGTGAGCATGTTTTTACTGAGGATGAATTTTTCTTCAAAGGTCACTTCCCTCAGTACCCAGTTGTTCCAGGTGTTATCCTTGTTGAAACAATGGCTCAAGCAGGTGGAGCTGCCCTTAGCTATCAAAAAACATTTGCAGAAGGCTCTCTTTTCTTTTTAGGAACAGTAGATAAGGTAAAATTTCGTTCTCAAGTTCGCCCTGGCGACAAAGTTAGAATGGAAATAACTAATTTACGCATTTCACCAAGAATGATCAAGCAAGCAGGTAAGGCTTATGTAGGAGACACATTAGCAGCAGAAGCCGAATGGATGTGTTTAGTTGGTGGCGAAGCATAAAAATCATACAAAATGTGTAACTTTATGCACATATAGGTGTTTTAAAGTATAGCGCTTTAATGGGGTTTCAAAATAATTAAACCCCAAGTTATCAAAAGCACTGTTACCAACAATGCTTTTAAGTAAAATGGTGGCTATGAAAATAGTCACCATTGGCACAAATCTATACTTAAAACAATCACAAAATTCAGTATTTTATATAGGAGAATCATAATGGTAATAAAACCAATGGTACGAAGCAATGTTTGTATCAATGCACACCCTCAAGGATGTAAAAAAGCAGTAGAAGATCAAATCGCATACACAAAAGAAAGGGCAAAAGGCCATAAAGAAAACCCAAACACACCAAAAAAAGTGCTTGTTTTAGGTTGTTCCAACGGTTATGGACTAGCGAGTAGAATTGTAGCATCATTTGCATATGGAGCACCAACAATTGGTGTTTCTTTTGAAAAAGCTGGGAGTGAAACAAAAGGCGGAACACCAGGTTGGTATAACAACCTCGCGTTTGATCAAGCTGCCACAAAAGAAGGTCTCTACACAAAAACAATCGATGGAGATGCCTTTTCTGATGAAATCAAAACACAAGTTATAGACGAAGCAAAAGCTCAAGGCATGAAATTTGACCTTGTTGTCTACTCACTTGCAAGCCCTGTTCGCGTTGACCCTGAAACAGGCGTTATGCATAAATCGGTTATTAAGCCTTTTGGGAAAGTGTTTGAAGGAACAACTATTGACCCTTTTACAAGTGAAGTAAAGCAAGTTACTGCAGAACCTGCAACAGAAGAAGAAGCCGCAGCTACGGTTAAAGTAATGGGTGGTGAAGACTGGGAAAGATGGATTGACCAGCTTACAAAAGCCGATGTACTTGCAGATGGTTGTATTACACTTGCATACTCATACATTGGCCCCGTTGCTACACACGCACTCTACCGAAATGGAACAATTGGAAAAGCTAAAGAACACTTAGAAGCTACAGCACACACTTTAACAGATAAAATGAAATCCTTTAACGGAAAAGCATTTGTATCTGTAAACAAAGGTCTTGTAACAAGAGCAAGTGCAGTAATCCCAGTAATTCCACTATATTTGGCAAGCCTTTTTACTGTAATGAAATCAAAGGGAACGCACGAAGGTTGTATTGAGCAAATTAACCGATTATACGACAGTTTCTTATACAGAGAGGACAATAAAATTCCTGTAGATGAAAAAAATCTCATTCGTATTGATGATTGGGAAATGGATAAAGACGTTCAAACAGCGGTTGATGCTCTTATGCCAACAGTTACAAATGAAAATGCAGAAAGCACTATTGACCTTGCAGGATACAGACACGATTTTTATGCTGCAAGTGGATTTGACATTGATGGAATCGACTACGAGAAAGATATTGCTCGTATGGACACTATATAAAAGAGGTTTAAAATGGATCAGAAAAACGTATTAGAAATACTAAAAAAATTCGATGAAAGCAAGGCTGTTTCACTTACTTACAAAGTAGGAGATGCAGAACTAAGTCTAAAAAAAGAAGGTGCCTTTGTTGCTAAAGGTGCTCCTGTTACAGTATCACAAGCAGCACCTGTAATTGCAGCCTCACCTGTAGCACCAAGTGCTTCACCTGCTAGTGCACCAGCAAGCGAAAGCACATCGCCAAAAGCAACAGATGCAAATCTTATAGAAGTAAAAAGTCCAATTGTTGGAACATTCTATCGACAACCATCACCAGATGCGCCTCCTTTTGTAGAAGTTGGTACAAAGGTTAGCAAAGGCTCAGCTCTTTGTATTCTAGAGGCAATGAAAATGATGAACACATTAGAATCAGAGTTTGACGGAGTAATTGAAAAGGTGCTTGTTGACTCAGGTGATTTGGTTGAATTTGAGCAACCATTATTTCTTATTAGGGTATAATACACAATGATAAAAAAACTATTAGTCGCTAATCGCGGTGAGATTGCAGTAAGAGTTATTCGTGCTTGTCGTGAAATGGGCATTAAAACAGTAGCTGTTTACTCAACTGCGGACAAAGACAACTTACATGTAAAACTGGCAGATGAAGCATATTGTATTGGGCCTGCGCCTTCTGCAAAAAGCTATCTAAACCCTCAAGCCTACATTACAGTTGCTTTAAAAACAAATTGTGAAGCAATTCATCCTGGAGTAGGATTTTTATCCGAAAACGAGAATTTTGCACAAGCTGTAGAAGATGCAGGAATTTACTGGATAGGTCCCAATGCTAAAATAATAAGCATGCTCGGTGATAAAGTTCAAGCAAGGGAAACAGCCTTAAAAAGTGGGCTTCCTGTAACACCGGGATCAGATGGTGCAATAACAGACCCAAAAGAAGGCATTGAAGTTGCTAAAAAATGTGGTCTACCCGTTATCATTAAAGCCGCCTCTGGTGGTGGTGGAAAGGGAATGCGTATCGTTTGGAAAGAAGAAGATCTTGCAGAAAACCTAACAATTGCTTCAAGTGAAGCACTCGCAAACTTCGCGGATGGTACGGTATACATTGAAAAATACCTCGTAGACCCTTGCCACGTGGAGCTTCAAGTAATTGGTAATGGCAAAGGGATGGTTGCAATTCTGGGTGAAAGAGACTGCTCTGTTCAAAGAAACCACCAAAAACTATTAGAAGAAAGCCCTTCTCCTGTTGTAACAGACGCCATGCGAAAAAGAATGCACGAAGGTGCTACAAATCTTTTTGCAAACCTAAAATACAGAGGCGCTGGAACAATTGAATTCTTAGTTTCAAACGGAGAGTTTTACTTTATGGAAGTAAATGCTCGTATTCAAGTAGAGCACCCTGTATCAGAGCTTGTAACAGGCACTGATCTTATTAGAGAACAAATTGCCGTATGTGTTGGTGAAAACATGACAATACCTGCAGGTAGCATACCTTTAAATGGGCATGCAATTGAGGCGAGAATCAACGCTCGTTCTCCAGGAACAGTTAATTTTTTACACATCCCTGGTGGTAATGGTCTTAGATGGGACAGCTTTTTATATCAAGGATACAAAGTTCTTCCACATTATGACTCAATGCTTGCAAAAATCATTGTACACGACAAAGACAGAGAAAGTGCCATCAAAAGATTAATTGGCGCGCTACGAGAATTAAAAATTGACGGCGTTCCAACTAACATTGAAGAACAAATCGAAATACTAAGCACAAAACAATTTCAATCAGGAAAGTTCGGTACAGGATTGTACTCAGAGCTTTATCCAAATAACTAAAGGGCGGAGGAAAATATGGACTGTCCAAAATGTAAAGAATCAATTGCAGACGAGATATTTGTTGAAAATCTCATGACATGTATAAAGTGTGGCTACCACATCCGAATGGATGCAAGAGAGCGCATTACATATCTTGCAGATGAAGGATCTTTCATTGAGCTTTATGAATCAATAAAAACTGTAAATCCTATCGATATGGAAGGATATGAAGAAAAGATATCTCAAGCAAGTGCAAAGACTTCACTAAATGAAGCTGTCATTACTGGTGAATGTAAAATCAAAAACCGAAAGGCCCTTTTAGGCATAATGTCGTTCCACTTTTTAGGTGGTTCAATGGGATCTGTAGTAGGCGAAAAACTTACCAGGCTTATGTTAAAAGGTGCGAAAGAAAGAACTCCTGTTATCGTATACGCGACATCTGGTGGTGCCCGTATGCACGAGGGGCTTTTTTCACTCATGCAAATGGCTAAAACATCAAGTGCTGCTGCAGAACTTGATAATGCAGGCGTTCCCTTTTTTGTAATGCTTTGTGACCCCACTACTGGCGGGGTAACCGCAAGTTTTGCAATGCTTGGAGACCTTATCGTTGCAGAACCTGGAGCACTTATTGGTTTTGCAGGACCTCGCGTTATTGAAGGTACCATAAGTCAAAAACTTCCCGAAGGCTTCCAAACAGCAGAGTTTCAGCTACAAAAAGGCTTTGTAGACTGTATTGTACCAAGAAATGAACAAAGAAGTTTTTGGGCAAAAATGATTGATGCTCATGCGATGAATTAAGGAGAAATAAATGGAACAAAATATTTTAGACAGCCTTGATGCTATTGCAAAAAAATCTGGGCTCGATATAACAAAAGAATTACAAACAATTACCGAAAAGCTAAACAACAATCATGCTGCGGCACAAACATGGCGCCACGTTGAACTCGCTCGTCACTCAGATCGCCCAAGAACCCTTGATTACATTGATATGATAATCGACGATTTTACAGAGCTTCACGGGGATCGCTACTATGGTGATGACATGGCTCTCGTTGGAGGCATAGGCTTTTTAGATGGGATGCCTGTTACCGTAATCGGAAACCAAAAAGGTCGAAACCTTCGTGAAACAATTGACAGAAATGGAGGCATGGCAAACCCAGAAGGCTATAGAAAGGCATTAAGGCTTGCAAAACAAGCAGAAAAGTTCAAAAGGCCTATTATTACTTTTGTAGACACACAAGGTGCCTTTCCAGGTCTTGGAGCAGAAGAACGTGGTATTGGAGAGGCAATAGCCGTAAACTTGCGCGAGTTTAGTCAGTTAAAAACTCCTGTTATTTGTATCATAATCGGTGAAGGCGGATCTGGCGGAGCACTTGGCATCGGCGTTAGTGATAAAATCTATATGCTTGAAAATGCAATTTTTTCAGTAATTTCACCAGAAGGATGTGCATCTATTCTTCTTCGTGATTCTTCAAGAGCACAAGATGCTGCGGCCATGCTTAAAATTACCAGTAAAGATGTAATGGATATGAAAATGCTTCATGGTATAATCGAAGAACCTGAAGATGGTGCTCATACCAATCCTCAAAAGGTTGCAGATAAAATACAAAAGCAAATTATTAAAGACATCCGTGAGCTCAAAAAGCACAAGGGTGAAGTTTTGGTCCGTTACAGAAACCAAAAAATCCGAAGCATTGGACATTTTACAGAATAGTATGTAAACAAAAAAGAGAATCTTGATATTCAAGGTTCTCTTTTTTTACATATCTAATAATATAAGTATCCACAAAATTACTCTCGTAATTCTATCTTTTTGTCTTATACGACCTTATAACTTAATACTAATTACAGCAACAATTTCAGTTTGACCTCTTTCTAAATCGTAACTTGGAACAGCATAATAACTTATAGCAGAAACTCCAAGTGACTCTTTAAGAGTATTATTAAAAGAATTCGTATACACAACAGGCCTTATTATTTCAAATACTTTTGTCACAAAAAATACAGCCCCGCCTGCTAGATAAAACCCCAGGTACTGCGTTACAACATTTTCAAATTCTGCAGTAGAAATACTATCGTCTGAAAGAGCAGTCAACACAGGTATATATCCTGCAAGCACCAAACCAACCCCTATGACGTTACCACCAGCTCCGATTGCACCTCCTACTATATCTCCTTGGTAAAAGGATCCTATGCCAAAACCTAAAAACCCATTTAACAAAAGAGGTACAAGTAAGTCTTCTTCATGTACTTCATAGATACTTAGCTTTTCAGAACTAGACAAGCCTGAAGATAACTGCATTATTTTTTCCTTGTTATCAATTAAATCATCCTCGATTAAGACACGAATATCACTCGTGTTTGTCTGTGAAAAGACAATGCCCATAGTGCACAATAACACAACACATATAATTATTTTTTTCATGATTACCACCTCCTACAGGCTCTACTTAAACTATATTTCAAATTATCTTCTTTGTCAACAAAAATTCGTGCAAGGATTTTAAACAGTTGCACATTTTGAAACAGTGGAGTATAATTATTATAGACAAAAAATATTACAGGAGACTCAAAATGGCTGAAAAAGCAAAAGTGTACTTTACAAATTTTAGATCAAGTCCCGAAGAGACAATTCAACAAAAATTAACACGCCTCATAAAGAAAGCTGGAATTGAAACAATTGATTTTAAGGGAAAATACACGGCCATTAAAATACATTTTGGGGAACCAGGCAACCTTGCATATCTTCGTCCAAACTATGCAAAGACAGTTGTAGATACAATAAAGAACCTTGGGGGAAAAGTCTTTTTAACTGATTCTAACACCCTTTACGTGGGAAGAAGAAAGAATGCCCTTGACCATTTAGAAGCAGCCTATGAAAATGGATACAACCCCTTTGCAACTGGATGCCATGTAATAATTGCAGATGGTCTCAAAGGAACGGATGAGGTATATATCCCTGTTCCACATGGAGAACATGTTAAAGAAGCAAAAATTGGCCGGGCAGCAATGGATGCGGATATTCTAGTTTCTCTTTCACACTTTAAGGCTCATGAGGGAGCCGGTTTTGGAGGAGCAATTAAAAACATAGGAATGGGATTAGGCAGTAGAGCTGGAAAATGTGAGATGCACAACTCTGGCAAACCCACCGTAAGCGAAACCTTGTGTATAGCCTGTAAAAAATGTGCTAAGGTTTGTGCGCATGATGCAATAAGCTTTTCACCAAAAGCACAAATAAACAAAGACAAATGCGTTGGATGTGGTCGTTGTATTGGCATTTGTCCAACAGATGCTATTTCCACAGGATATGACGAGTCTAATGAAATAATGTGTAAAAAAATGGCGGAATATACATGGGCAGTTTTAAATGGCAGACCTCATTTTCATGTGTCACTTTTAATGGATGTATCACCGTATTGCGATTGTCATGCAGAAAATGATGCTCCTATAATTGGAGATGTTGGGATGTTTGCCTCTTTTGACCCTGTTGCACTTGATGCTGCTTGCGCAGATGCCGCAAATGCAGAGCCATTATTAAGAAACACAATAATGAACGATAGAGAACTAAACCATGGCGATCATTTTTGTGATTTACATCCAACTACAAACTGGAAGGCTCAGCTTGAACACTCAGAAAAATTAGGTATTGGAACGCAAGGCTACGAACTAATAACAATTTAAACAAAAAGCCTTTCAGGATTTCCTGAAAGGCTTTAAAATAATTTTAAACTTACTTCTCCAGATAAAAGCTCTTCAGTACTTCCATCCTCTTTTTTGACAATTAAGTGAGCTTCATCAGTTATGCTCAAAACGGTTACTGTATATGTTTCGTTTGGTTTTATAACTCTTATATTTTTGAACAAGACGAGAGAATGCTTTCTGTAATCGTTAATTACTTCCTTATCACTTAATTGGAGCACTTCAAATAGATTATTTACAATATTCGCAACAAGAGCATTTCTATCTAACCTTTTATTCAAACTTCCAGCTATATGCTCTATATCCTCAGGAAAACCTTCTAGCGAGTCTATAATATTTATGCCTATTCCAATTATAAAGGTTTCAATTTCTTTACCAATAGAACCATCCTTGCTCTCAAAAACTCCTTCCGTTAATATACCGCAAACCTTTTTACTCCCTACAAACAAATCATTTACCCACTTAATCGTTGCATCAAACCCAAAATCTTTGAGTGAGCGCCGCACAGCCACAGCAGCGGCAACAGTTATAGCTAACGAAACATCATTCTTTCTTTGTAACTGGGATGCATTATATACAAGCGATACATA
Source organism: uncultured Treponemataceae bacterium (assembly GCA_964370315.1). Lineage (GTDB taxonomy): Bacteria > Spirochaetota > Spirochaetia > Treponematales > Treponemataceae > CAYJFX01. Next base: position 8,053 of record CAYJIS010000006.1, on the reverse strand, counting down.
CAGGCCTGTATTTTTTGGTGAATAAAAACTTCGACCCAAGCGACCCTTTCCGGCACTCTGATGCTCTGCAAGAATTAACACCCCCTGTTTTGTTGACTGAAGGCTTTTCAAATAACGTTTTGCTTCTAGATTTGTGGAATCTATAGTGTCATATACAATGATAGTATTGTTTATCTGTTGGGCCGAACTCTTTGTTAAAAACGAGAGTATTTTGTCTTTATTTAGGCTATCTAACGAAATATTTTTCAATCGTCATTTCCACCGAGTCGAGAGTAACCATCTGTTTCAAGGGTAAAAACTATTCCGGATCCTGGGCTTGAAAGAAGGGGCATGTTCTTAATGACCTTAACGAGTTTCTCGGCTAAGGCTGTTTCTGCAACCATTACAAGCATTTCTTTTTCAGGAACGACTTGTATTCCAAAAAAATCCATATCTTGTTCTGTCCCTGTTCCTCGTGCATTAATAATGGTTCCACCGCGAGAACCCGCTTTTCGTGCTTCTTGCATTACATCCTCAGCATAACCTGCATTGACTATTACACAAACTACTAAATTCTTTGCCACTTTATTCATAGTTTTTTTCTCCGTAAAAATTGTAAAAAGAATACCGGTTTTCTTTTGCAGTGAAGACAGTGCATTATTACACAAGAAAAAGGCTTTTTGCTTGTCATATTTATTTTGTCTAAATGCAATAAGCGTTTTTTTTGTTTGGCCTAAACCAAGACTTTGTAACAACGACTTTTCTGCTGTTCCACGTGCTGGAAAAGAAATTACCTGAGTAATGCTTGCCTTAGAGATTGCATCCAATATTAGTGGAGCACAATCCTCGCAAACAATTGCGATAGAAATAGTATCACACAAATTCAATATCCTCTCCTTTAAAAACGTATTAAATGTCACTAAATGCAAAAAACGTTAAAATACGTTAAAATAATGCAAAATTTTCATAAAATCTCTTGACAGATTTATTAAAATACAGTATATTTTTTTTAACAAGTAATTATTTGAAAGGGCCGCTTTTTCTCCTCCTTTGGCGGCCCTTTTTTTATTTTAAAGCATATTTACAAATCCCGCAAGTAAAAAAAGACCTCATCCATGTATTTCTTTTCATCATAAAACCAGCTTCCTATGTGTGGAGCCTTTTTTATTAGAACTAGTTTTTTTTCAACTTGCGCAACACTGTATAGATTTTTCGCACAGTCGACAGAAGTTAAAGTATCTGCCTCCCCATGGAAAATAAGAAGAGGTGGATTAGTTTCTCGATTTTTAAACTCTTTTAGAGTTTTTTTTGGACTATTTGAAGAAAAGAAAAATCCATTAACAAAGAAATTTAATAAAGATGCAAACGAATATATACTCAAGGCAAAGAATTTTCCAATAAAATTTTTAGGGAATAGAATTTGTATTCGCTTTAATATTTGCTTTTTATACTCAGAAAAGGCACAGTCTGACACCACAAGTTTTACAGGAAGAGAATAACCATATGCCGCTTGTATTACTGCCGCCCCGCCCATGGATACACCATGTAAAATAATGGAAATATTCTTACCATAGCGCTTTCTTAAATACAAAACCCAATTTACTATATCTTGTGAATCGGTTGATATATGACCGAGCCCACAAACAGAACCTTCACTATCTCCATGAGAGCGCAAATTAATGGCTAATACAGAAAGCCCTCTTTTGTGATAAGATTGAGCTAAATATGCCATCCCAGCAGCAGAATCCGTAAAACCATGAGCAAGAATCACAATTGTTTTATTTTTTTGAAAGTTTTTATGAACCCAGAGATCGGCAAAAAGATTTTTGGTAGAAAAGGCATTTTTATTAACACATCGAGCGAGCCAAAAGGAAGGATGTCCTATCTGAACTTTTTCATGTTTTTTTTTGCACCATGATTCTTTTGCCAATATAAGAGGCTTCATTATTTTTTCATCTTTAACATGAGAGGCTGAATCCACTGGAGAAGATTTTTCATATACAGAGCGTAAACACATCGAACGAAAAACAAAAAACCCGATAGGAAAACAAAAAGAAACAAATCCTAATAGTAACAAAAGAAAAATATATATAGCTAGCAAAACTCTAAAACTTCCTAAACCCTATAACTACTTATTTTTTATCACTTACAATACCAGCCACTGCAAGTTGAATAGAACTCACAACCTCATCAATTGATTTTTGATCTAAAACTGCCATCCTAAAAATAGCCGTTTCAACAAAGGAATAAAACATATCGTTAGCTTCTTTTACATTTATATTCTTAAACTCTCCATTTTTTTTACCTGCAATCAAAACAGTGGAAAGCAAATGCTTAAGCCGAATAGTGCGCCTTTTAACCTTAGAATGAGGATCCTTGCCCGTTTTTTTTACCTGTATTAAATAAGAAAGTATAACACTAAAAAGCTCTCGGTTCTCTATGCATTCTAACACTACCGTTTCAAGCATATTACTAAGCCGCTGTGCGTATGTTAATGTGGAATCAGAAATAATTTTTTTCAAAGAAGTTTCTAAACCGTCTGTTAATTGCTTTATACTCCAGAGAAAAATTTCTCTTTTATTCTTAAAGTAAATATATAAAGTAGTTCTTGTTATTCCACAGCGATTCGCAATTTTTTGGAAAGTTGCATCTTCATAACCTTCATCAACAAAAACTCCCAGCGCCTTTTTAAGAATTGCCGCCTTTCTTTTTTCATGGTCAACAATAATTCCCATGTTTTTCCTCCTCCATTACACAGCGTTTATATATTTATAAAGCGTTGTGTCTAAAATTCCGCTTTTTATGTATTTTTTTGATTCTGCCTTTTTACTAAATTTTACCTCAAAATCTGAATCCGCGGTTATAAACCCCATTTCCCATCCAGGAAAGGCTTTAATTAAATCAGACATATCTTTATAAAGCATGTCTACTTGTTCAGATGTTCCAATCCTCTCACCATACGGTGGGTTAGAAAGAATCAAGCCTGAATCATATGGGGCAGATAACTCTCTAAAGTCTGCAACATCTACCTCAGGCCTAGGGATACGATTATCTGAACCAATTAGCTGTAGCGCTCTTCCTGCAACAACACATGCATGCTCAATGTTTTGCCTTGCTCTATCAACTGCCTCTGAATCAATATCTGTCCCGGTAATTCGGCATAATACATCTGTACGAATTTTTTCTGCTTCTTTAATTTTAATAGTTTCCGCTAAGGAAGAGTTAAAAATTGGCAAAGACTCTATTGCAAAACGACGCCCAAAACCTGGGGCTACATTATATGCAAATAAAACCGCTTCACAAAGAATTGTTCCAGAACCACAAAAAGCATCGTGTAAAGGAGTCTTTCTTTTCCAAAGCATTAGATGCAAAAGTGTTGCAGCTAATGTTTCTCGTATAGGTGCAACACCTCCATCTACTCTATATCCACGTCTATTAAGTGGTTTTCCGGATAAGTCTAAAAGAACACTTACCTCATCTTTTTCAAGATATAATCGAATGTCCGACTGGTCACCTGATTCAGGCAAAACATCCATTCCCCAAACAAATCCAAGTTTTTTACATATCGCTTTATGGGTAATTGTTTGAATACTATGTTCTGAAGAAAGCTTACTACGAAAAGTGCGAATTTTGTCCACATGTACACGAACATCTTTTTTAAAATAATCTTGCCAGGGAATAGCATACACACCGTCAAACAGAGCATCAAAATCTATGGCTTCAAATAAAGCAAGCTGCAAGTAAACTCTATCTGCAGTTCGCAAGCATAAATTTGCCCTATATAGCCCCTCTTCTGAACATTCAAAACGAACCCTTCCCGGAGAATTAGAAAGAGGCTTATAACCAAGGATTTTTATTTCATTTGATAAAATTTTTTCAGCCCCAATGGAGCACAATGCAACGAGTATAACCATGTATTATTATAACACAAATTCAAATAATGTGCAATTGTCATTTTAATTACGCATACGCCCTTATCTTAATCTATAAAAAGGCCACAAAAAAATAATTTACTTCTATAATTCCTTCTCAGGAAATACATTCTCATTCTATACACAACGCCTTAAATGTGATAATATAAGAAAAAGTGCTATGCTTTTATATTTATACCTAAATTGGAGGGTTTATGAAAAAAATTTTTGTATTGGTAATAATGTCAATTATATGCTTTGGCATTCTTGTTTCTTGTTCTGCAAAGTCAGAAAACAGTGGGGTTATTGAAAAACTAGTGATTGGTTATGTTCCTTCTCGCCCGGCAGATGAAATTTTAACGGCAACTGCACCGCTCGAAGGCTTATTAAAAACTGAACTAGCACAATCAGGTTTTACTGTAAATGAAGTTGAAATTCTTGTTGGAACTAGCTATGAAGCAATTGGAGAAGGATTAGACGCAGGAACAGTACATGTAGGCTTAGTGCCAGGTGGAACATATGTACTTTATTCAGATGGCGCAGAAGTTATTTTAACAGCAACTAGGGATGGGTTAAACAAAGACTCTGACAATCCACAAGATTGGAATGATGGAGAAGCTACCCTTCCGATGCCAGAGAAACAAGTAACATATTACAAATCAATTATCATTGCAGGCCCATCGCCAAAAGGAAAAGAACTTGCTGCAAAAATTAATGCTGGTGAAAAGCTTTCTTGGGAAGACTTAAACTCTGCCACATGGCAATACATGAATACAACATCTTCAGCTGGTTATATTTATCCAACACTTTGGTTAATGGAAAACTACGACAAAACGTTACTAGACCTTGACAATGCATCAGCTGCGACAGGTTATGGTGCTGCTTTTTCAGCTTTAAAAGCACAAACAGCAGACGTAGCAATGGTATATGCAGACGGACGTCGTGACAACTTAAAAACATGGGAAGGCGAAGATTACACAGCAGGGGAACCTACAACTATTTGGACTGACGTTCAAGTTATTGGTGTTACAGATGGTATTTATAATGATACAATAAGTGTTACACGCGATGATTCTGTAATGACAGATGACTTAAAAGAAGCCTTACAACAAGCTTTTATCAATATTGGTAACTCTGAAGAGGGAAAACCAATTATTGCAATTTATAACCATAATGGTTATGCACTCGCAAAAGACTCAGATTACGATGGTGCACGAGCTGCTGCTGCTATCGTAGCAAACTAAAACAATGAGTTTTAAGGGTATGTTAGCAAATTGTTAACATACCTTTTGTCATTTAAACCTAAAGAAATAGTATAACAACTATAATTTAAATCTTATTCTTAAAAGAGCGCGTATGATTAAATTTGATAATGTAAAAAAAGTGTATCCTAACGGAACCGTTGGTCTTGATAAGGTTAGCCTTGAAATTAACCAAGGAGAGTTTGTTGCAATTATTGGGCTTTCAGGAGCAGGAAAATCTACCCTTATTAGAACAGTAAACCGAATGATTGAAGTAACTGACGGTGTTGTAGAAGTCGAAGGAATCAATGTAAGAGATCTTCAAGGAAAAGACCTTCGTTCATACAGAAGAAATATAGGAATGATTTTTCAATCATTTAATTTAGTCCCACGAGCTACTGTGATTAAAAATGTCCTTCAAGCTCGTATTCCTAGTCTTCCGTTTTGGAAGGTGTTTTTTGGAATATATCCCAAAGAAGACAAATTACTTGCGCTTGAAGCCTTAGAAAAAGTAGGTATTTTAGAAAAAGCATACTCAAGAGTTGATCATCTTTCAGGAGGACAGCAACAACGCGTGGCCCTTGCTAGAACCCTAGCGCAACAACCAAAAATTATCCTTGCAGACGAACCAGTCGCTGCTCTTGACCCCGTTACTGCGAAACAGGTAATGGATGATTTTAAAAGAATTAATAAAAACATGGACATCTCAATTATAATCAATATTCACCATGTTGAATTAGCATTAGAATATGCTGACCGTGTAATCGGAATAAAAAAAGGAAAAATTGTATATGACGGAAAAGCCTCAAAGGTTGATATGTCTATATTAAATGATATATATCAAAAACATGAGGAGGTGTAAAAAAATGAAAACACACAACCTCAAATCTACCTTTTGTGCTCTTTTTAAGAAAACAACTTTTACGCTTGAAAATGGCATCGTTGTAGAACAGCCAAGAAGCAAAACACCCCTGATAATCCTTATAATGACAATCTCAATTTTAATAGCTGGTTATATGACGGATTTCGATGGAGGAATGTTAGTAAGAAGGATAAGTTATTTTTTTGATATCCTAATACGAATGTTTCCACCTGACTGGAGTTATATTACTGAAATATGGTTTCCTCTCATTGAAACACTTGCTATGTCAATCGTGGGATCGGTTATTGGTTCAATTATTGCTGTACCCGTTGCCTTTTTAGCATCAACAAATATTGTGCACAGCAAAGCTGTAGTTACAATTGTCCGCTTTATTTTGGGGATAACAAGAACGCTGCCGACTTTGGTTTCTGCTCTGATTGCGGTATTCATTTTTGGGCTAGGCTCATTTGCTGGAACAGTAGCAATTGCTATTTTTACTTTTTCTTTTATAGGAAAACTCTTGTATCAACAAATTGAAACTGTTGATATGGGGGCATACGAAGCCATGGAGGCTATGGGATCCTCAAAAATACGATCTTTTTGGGCCGCCATTGTACCACAAATTTTACCTACATATATTGCAAACTGTTTATACTGTTTTGAAGGCAGTGTTCGCTACTCAGCAATACTAGGCTATGTTGGTGCTGGGGGTCTAGGACTTCTTCTCAATGAAAAATTGGGATGGAAACAATACGATAGAGTCGGCATGATTTTATTAACTCTTCTAGTAACAGTTAGTGTTATTGAAATGATTAGCCGTTACTTTAGAAAAAAATTATCATAAAGGGGGTTCTTAATGTACAACGCTAAAATACTAAAAGCTTATAATGATGCTCCCAAAAATTGGATTTCAAAACTACTTCTTTTTTTCTTAGTAATAACATTATTACTATTTTCAGGCAACAGCATAACAGACCCTAAAATTACGTCTGGGGGTCTTGATGTAGCAAAAAGCATTATACGCGGACTACTAAACCCTTCATGGGATTTATTTGGACTAACACCGACAGGTATTCCTTATTTATTACTTGAAACAATTTGCATAGCCTTTTTAGGTACTCTGATTGGAGCGATACTTGCCTTGCCTACAGCTTTTCTTAGTGCGTCTAACATGGTACCACAAGGCGTCTCTTGGATTGGCCGCTTTATTACTATGGTTATAAGAACTATACCTGCCTTTGTCTATGGCTTAATGTTTATTCGGGTATCAGGACCAGGGCCTTTTGCAGGCCTTTTAACAATGAGCTTAACATCCGTGGGAATGCTAACAAAACTGTATGTTGAAACGATTGAAGACTTAGATTTTGGCATACTGGAGTCAATGAGCGCCATGGGTTGCACAGGCTTTCACAAAGTAAGACACGGAGTTATTCCTCAATTAATGCCAGACTTCATTTCTACCGTTATTTATAGATTTGATATGAATTTGCGCGATGCAACTACGCTTGGACTTGTTGGGGCAGGTGGTATTGGTGCCTCCTTAATATTTGCTATGAATGAATTCCGATGGAACGACGTAGGGGCATATCTTCTTGGATTAATAACATTAGTATTTATAATAGAATATTTTTCAGGAAAAATTCGTGTAAAACTGACTCGTGGTTAATGTATGGAAAAAAATCTTAAAATTTGTTTTACAACTGATATACATGGGTATCTTTTTCCAACAGATTACAAATCACATGATAAAAAAAACATGGGATTGTTTTCTATTGCGAGCAACGTAAAAGAAAGACATAATGACACTATATTAATTGATGGGGGAGACATACTCCAGGGAAGCCCCTTCGTACAATACATAGAAAAAGACTCAAAGGATTATAGTTGCCTTGCTGACATTATGAATTACATAGGTTACAACTATGTAGCACTTGGCAACCATGACTTTAACTTTGGATATCACGCATTAAAAAGCTATACAAACAAACTCAAAGCACAAGTGCTTTGCTGTAATTTAAAAGATAAAAAAAATGAATTACAATTTTCTTCTCATACGATAA
>CAYJIS010000005.1:0-62444 GCA_964370315.1 uncultured Treponemataceae bacterium | reverse complement strand
ACGTATCCTGATCATTAAATTAAAAAAAAGTTCCCTTTGGATGGGAACTTTTTTTTGACACTATCTAGCATATTCAACAATTCGGGTTTCTCGAATCATTGTTATTTTAATTCGTCCTGGATATTGAAGATCCGTTTCGATTTGTTTAGCTATGCTTCTAGCAACCTCTTTTACATCACCATCAGGTATTTTTTCTGAGTTTACAAGGACTCGAAGTTCTCGTCCTGCTTGAATTGCAAAAGCTTTTTCAACACCTTCAAACGACTCTGCAATGTTTTCTAAATTCTCAAGACGTTTTACATAGTTGTCCATTGTTTCTCTTCTTGCGCCAGGTCGAGCCGCAGAAATGGCATCTGCTATTTGAACAACTACAGCTTCGATAGTTTCTTGTTCAATATCATTGTGGTGAGCGCCAATGGCATTTACAATGCGAGGGTCTTCACCCATTTTTCTTGCCATTTCCATACCAACTTCTGCATGGTTTTGATCAGAATCTGTTTCAGCTCCCTTACCAATGTCATGCAAAAGAGCAGCTCTTTTTGCCAACTCTTTATCGAGACCTACTTCTGCAGCGATAACGCTAGCAACTATAGCTACTTCTTTTGAGTGGTGAAGAACGTTTTGACCATAACTGGTTCTAAAGTATAAGCGGCCAAGAGCTCTAACACCATCTTGGCTCATGTTATGAATACCTAGGTCAAATAAAACTTTTTCACCTTCTTCATAAATCTTTTGCTGTGTTTCATGTGTTACTTTTTGAACAATTTCTTCAATTCTCGCTGGGTGTATTCTTCCATCCACAATGAGACGCTCTAGGGAAGTTTTTGCAATTTCTTTTCGAACAGGGTCAAAGCATGATATAACAACTGCTTCAGGGGTGTCATCAATGATAACATCAACACCTGTAAGTGTTTCAAGAGCTCGAATGTTTCGGCCTTCTCGCCCAATAATTCTTCCTTTCATTTCATCACTAGGAAGAGAAACAGTTGTGACAGTAATGTCGCCTGTTACCTCTGTTGCAATTCGTTGAATTGTTGCAATAAGAAGTTCACGAGCTTTTTTGTCATAGGCAACTTGTGCTTCTTGTTCTATTTTGTTTAACAAAGCTTGTGCATCTCTTTTTGCTTCATTTTCTAGGTTAGCAATAATGAGATTTTTTGCTTCTGCTGCTGTTAAGCCTGAAATTCTCTCAAGTTCTCTTCTGTAGCGTTCTTCTTCTTTTGAAAGAAGTTCTTCTTTCTTTTCAAGTCCTTGTTCTCTTTCAGCAAATTTTTGTTCGAGCTTTTCATAACCTTGAGCTCTATTTTCCAAGGCTTCTTCTTTTTGTGTGTTTTTTCGCTCCATGCGTTGCAATTCAGCTCGCCATTCGCGATTTTCTCGTTCTTGTTGATTGCGCTCTCGAATAAGTTGTTCTTTCGCTTCTAATAAAATTTCTTTTTTTTGTGCCTCAGCTTCTTTTATAGCATCTTTTTTTACACGTTCTGCCAATTGTTCAGAGGCAGATAATTGAAATCTGGCATAAAGCCAGCGAATAGTCCATCCAAGAATTATTCCAACAAGTGGGAGAATGATAATCAACACTAGATTATTCATATTTTCCTCCAAATATAGATTAATTCATTTTAAAGATACCACATAAGAGGCATCTTGTCAAATGTTATTTGCTTATTTTATAAGAATATGCTATAATATTGGAATGAAAAAAAATATTCGTCGTTTACTGTTAGGTGCTTCCACCTTTTTGTTAATTCTTGTTGTTTTACTAGGTATTTACACAGTAGCTGAGTATCGCCCTGCCTCTGTTGAAGATATTCCTTACATGTCTTGGAAAATATTATCTGACAATTATGATATCTTGCAAAAGAAATATACTGATAAGCAAACAATACGTGTTGCTACGTGGAATATTGGGTATGCAGCTTTAAGTGCTGATCAAGACTTCTTTTTGGATGGTGGTACCTCTATACAACCTAAAGATATAAGTATTGTTGAAAAAAACTTAGAGGGCATAGTAGATACAATACAAAAAAATCCTGTTGATTTTTGGCTATTTCAAGAAATTGATGAAGACTCAAAGAGGTCGTTTAATATGGACCAGCGTGCATATTTACGCGAAAAAACCGGAATGGGTTCTGCTTATGCATATAATTTTAAAGTTTTTTATGTTCCTTTCCCTCTTCCTCCTATAGGAAAGGTAGAAGCTGGTATAGGTTCGTATTCTATATATGATATAGAAAACCCTCAGAGAATTTCACTTCCTGTACCTTTTTCGTGGCCTGTTAGTACTGCAAATATGAAACGCTGTTTATTGGTTACTCGATTGCCTTTTAAAAGTACAGGAAAAGAGCTTGTATTAATAAATTTGCATCTTGAAGCATATGATGATGGCGAAGGACGAGAAGCCCAAACAAATATGCTAATCGATATAATAATGAGCGAATATGAAAAGGGCAATTATGTAATTGCAGGGGGAGACTTTAATCAATCCCTCTCAAATAAATACCCTCGCAAAGGTGATTATTGGATGCCTGGTGTAATGGATATAGAAAAAATTAGCGCGCGAAATTTGACTATAGTATCGGATGATTCAGTTCCGACAGCGCGTTCCTTACATGCGCCTTTTGATGAAGGTCAAAAGGATTCTTGGCAGTATTATTTAATTGATGGCTTTATTGTTTCTCCCAATATACGTGTAGAAACAGTAAAAACTATAGATAGTGGTTTTCAATATTCAGACCATAATCCTGTTGTAATGGAAGTTATTTTAGAGTATTAAATGCTTTTATAAAGTTCTTTTCAATTGAGTTGCAGGCTTCAAGCAGTGGTATGTTTCGGAGCTCTGCAATTTTTTTATACACTTTTATAATATCGCTTGCAGGGGTTGCTTTTTCTCCTTTTAATGTTTGGTAGGGAGCATCTGTTTCTGCAAGTAATACTTCAATAGGCAGTTCTGAGGCACAACGTATAGCCCTTTTATTTTGATTTAAAAGAGGTTTTCCAAGCGAAAAAAATGCATTGATATTTCGGTTTAATAAAGAGCGTGCTTCAAGTGGGGATCCTGGAAAAGAATGAAAAATTACTGCTGATATTTTTGAAAGTTTTTTGCTGTCAGCAAAAATTTTATCTAATGCATGGCGGCAGTGTATTATGAGGGGAAGGTTGTAGGTTAAACAAAACTCAAGTTGAGCATTCCAAACTTCTATTTGAGATTTAAGGTTTTGTGCATATTCTTTTGTAAAGAGATCAAAGCCAGCTTCTCCAATGCAATCACATTTCTCAGTTTTTAAATATGTTTCTAATTTTTCAATAAAATCTGTATTAGGGTTTTGTGGGTGGATACCACAAGAGACAAGTATTTTCGTTTGTGTGTCTCGCGCAAGATTCGCTAGATTGTGCCATTCTTGTGGGCTATGAGCGCAAGCGCATACGGGAGATGGTTTTTCATTTTCTAGTATTGGTTCCCAGTTTGGAATCTGAGTTATATGTATGTGTGCATCTGTGTATATCATAATAATAGTATAACATATTAAATAATTTTTCTAATAAGTTTTTTTAATATCCCGATAATATATTATAGCAATTATTGCATAATAACTTTAAAATTGGGAGATATAATGAAAAAACAACATCCATGCTGTTTTTTCATTTACAGTTTCAAAAGGCTTGCTTTTAAAACTGCTATTCGCAACATCCCTGTTGCGCCACTAACGTGGAGTTCTAAGGAGAAAACTATGAGTTGTTATTCTATTAAGAGTCATAATCCTTGTGATCATTTAACTATTGAAAATGAAACTGAAAATGGTTTTGTTGTAAAAATTACGAGAGAATTTGATGGCTATAATCAAGTTACAATTGATTTCATCGATAAAGATTTATTTGAAAGTTGTCTACGCACTGGTTATCTTACAAAAGTAGAAGATGTTCAGTCGTTAACAGTTGTAGCTTAGGTATCTTTTGTTTGACTCAAGACATGAAATAGTCTTAAAATTTTTAAACCGTCAAACCAAGAGTGAAAAGCACTGAAAATGCGCTTATCGCTTTCTTTGTTTTGGCGGTATAAAACTTTCCACATTGAAAAAAAATCTTCGTTATTCAAAAACTGGTAAATTGCAGGAAGTTCCATAGCTGTTTTTTTTTGTAAGAATTCTGGATTTCCTTTCGTGATTACAAATGCATCTAAAAATGATTTAATGTTCGCATATAATATTTTGTCATAGTTTTGGATAGTATCTTTTCCGTGTTTTACATCCATTAATTTTTTCCCTGTACCAAAAAGTACCCTATCTGAATATCTTGATTGAGGTGAAACCGTGCAATCGAGGATTGGAAAAGCTAAAGCTTTTCTTATGTCATCCTTTGAAAAACCATTGTTTTTTTGCTGGATGTGGAGTTTAACAAGAGATTGTAGAAAGTAAAAGTCTTCCCCTGCTATTCTTTTGTTCATTCCTGAGCTTCCTGCATATCCATAACTTGAGCTAACGATCGTAGGCCCTAATGCCCAAAGCCAAAAAGGGGTGCCTGTTTCTTTTAATTTTGTACTATGGGTTCTCATATATTTTTCATAGTCACGTGAGATTTTTTCAATTTGGGCATCACCATTTTTTTGGTGATCAAAGTGAGTAACTGCGCCTACAGGAATTGGGCTCTTTTCTTCTTTAGCTAAAAGACACTTATTATAAAAAGCAACAAGCTCTTTGCCATAATTATCACATACGAGTGTGTCTGCATCCATGCATGCAATAATTGTTGCCTTACAAAGGAGGGCAAAATCCATTCCGTATTTTCGGGCATATCCCACACCTTGTTTTTCTGGGATTTCATTGCCATCCTTTGTTAGATTAATAGTAATTACGGGGCAATTTGAAAAAGAAAAATTGTTAAGATTATGTATTAAATCTCGGTTGTTTTCTTTTACCTCGATTGAAGAGGACTTTTTGTTGTTTACAACTACTATGTATCCAACAACAGGAATTGTTTGGTTTTCTGTTGTTGCACTTAAAAATGAATTATTAATTGAATGAAGACTTTCAAAAAGTGTTGGGTTCTCATTGCAAGCAGGGATTACAATAGCAATATCAATCTTTTGGATAAGATAGTCTACGGTTGATAATAGATTTGTTTTTTTTGCAAAAAAAGAGTTCTTTGAATTATAAATTGAAATTACGTCTTTCATGCTTTTTGAATAATATTGAGTGAGTATTCATAACGAGTGTTTTTTTCGCAATCTCGTATTGTACCATCATGGGGAAGCCAATGAATTGTAACACCTTTTTTAACCATTCCACGGTACCATGTTTCTTGTCGTTTTGCAAACTGCCCGATGGCTATGTAAAGTTTATCTATCATTTCTTGCTTGTTTCCAATTTTTCCTTGTAAGAGTTCTGAGATGAAACGATATTCAAGGCCTAATCTCTCTAGCCTTTCCCATGAATAATCTTTATGTAAGGACGCAACTTCTTCTATCATGCCCTCTTCAATGCGTGATAAAAGGCGTTTTTTTATATTTGCTCTAAGTATGTCTCGTGGAAAGGTTGTCCCAATAATGAGTGGTTTCATTTCTGCTTTATTTTTAATATTTTGCTTTTCAATTGCTTGACCTGATTGCTCAAAAGTTTCAATTTCGATAGCTCTGAGTAGCCGATGATGCTCTGTTAGGTCTGTGTCGTTATGTACTGTCTTTCCTACTTTTGCTTTTAGATTAATAAGAATCTTTGCGAGCTCTTCCATTGATTTACCTAAAAGGTTTTCGCGCAGACCTTCGTTAGTTGGAACCTTGATTAAATTATATCCACGTATAATTGCATCTAAGTACATGCCGGTCCCCCCTGCTATAATGGGGAGTATACTTCTTTGTGTAATTTCATTAAATGCGGTGTGGAAATCACTTTGATAATCGTATACTGAATATTCGTGTGATAAATCTGTAATATCAATTAAGTGATAAGGAACTGTGTATTCGTTTAAATCTTTACCAGATCCGATATTTAAACCTTTATACACTTGTCTTGAATCAGCTGATAGTATTTCTGAGTGAAAGTGTTCTGCAAGTTTTACTGCAAGAGCTGTTTTTCCCACCGCCGTTGGGCCTAAAACCACGAGGCAGTTATATTTAGATGGAAAAGACGGTTTATTCATTAGTCAAGCATATCATTCATAGTGTAAAGTTTTCCTTTAGAAAGCTTTTCTTTATCAAGACCTTCAAATAGCCAAGCTGCAGCTAGTACTGCACCAAGTGCAAATCCTTCTCTGTTTCGAGCCGTATGAGTAAGCTCGATTGTGTCTGCCGTCGAGTCAAAAAATACGCTATGAGTTCCAGGAACTGAGCCAACTCTCGTACTTGAAACATGCAGTTGGTGTGCTTGCGGTTTTTCATGAAAGGCATCTATAACGGTTTCTGTTTTTTTTGTGTTTCCTCTCATAACGGCTTTTGCTAGATCAAGTGCCGTTCCAGAAGGGGAGTCCGCTTTTTGAGTGTGGTGGGCTTCCCAAAGTGCCACATCATATTCTTCATAGTTTGACATGAGTTTTGAGGCCTCTTCTACTATTTTATAAAACATGTTTACGCCAATAGAATAATTCGCAGAATAAAAGAGTGCCGTGTTATGGTCCTTTGTAAGGTTTTCAACTTCATTTAAATGTTTTGTCCATCCAGTTGTTCCCACAACTATAGGGATTCCAAGTGGTAAAAGAGTTTTAATATTGCTTAACACGCTAGTGGGATGGGTGAACTCAATAATCACATCTGGGTTTACGCTTTTTATGGCATTTGCAAGTTCTTCATTGTTTGAAGCTTTATGTGTTGCATCTTGTGCGTAGTTATCGATAGTTGCAACAACGAAATGGCCTTTTTGTTTTGCAATGCTTTCGATAATATGCCCCATTTTACCGTAGCCAACCAATGCTATGTTCATGTGTATTCCTTAATTAAAATATGCTTTATGAAGTGTATTCATTACTTTTGCTGTGTCTGTGTTATCACATACAAGACTTATGTTTACTTTCGAGGCTCCTTGACTTATCATGTCTGGATTAATACCTTCTTTTTCAAGGGCAGCAAAACCTTTAGCAATAATACCACTTGAGTTTTCTGCATCACATATTACCGTAATAATTGCTTTGTCATTTTTAACATTGATATCTGCAACACTTGAAAGGTCCTCAATAAGGCCTTTTATATTATTTTTTGAGTCTATAGTGAGAGAAACGGAAACTTCACTAGTTGCAATTACGTCGATACTGATATTCCATTTTAAAAAAAGATTAAAAATATGTGCTAAAAAGCCAGATGCTCCAAGCATTCTCGTAGAAGAAATATCAATAACGGTGACCTTGTTTACACTTGTCAATGCAATCACGGGAGGGTGTGCAGCGGTTCTGTTTTCAGTAATTACAGAGCCTTCAAATGGAACATTATAAGAGTTCTTTACCCGGACAGGAGTGCCTGTTTTCCTACATGGGGCCATTGAGCGAGGGTGTAAGATTTGCGCTCCAAAATATGCAAGCTCAGCTGCTTCTTGGTAAGTAATATTTTTTACCGTTTTTGCGTCGCTTACAATTCTTGGGTCGGCACTTAAAACTCCGTCTACATCTTTCCATGTTTGGATTTCTTCAGCATTTATTGCAGCCCCTATCATTGTTGCCGTAAGGTCGCTTCCCCCACGTCCAAGTGTTGTAATATAGCCGTTTTTATCTTTAGCTATAAAGCCAGTTACAATTGGGATTTCTTTTTGCGTGTCATTTTTATAATTTTCAAAGGCTTTTGGAATATCTTCCCATACGCTTTCTAAAAGCTCTGCAGACATAAAGTCTGAATTAGAGGTAAACCCTGCATCCCAAGCATCGTAGAATTTAGAAGGAGTTCCGTCTTTTGCAATGTAAGCCGCTGCAATGCGTACAGAAAGCCTTTCACCAAAGGATACAAGATAGTCTCGGGTTCTTTTTGTGAGTTCTTTAAGCATTGAAATACCCGTAAGAAGTATTTTTAATTCTTCTAGGAGGCTTTTAACTTCCTGTAATTGAGCATCGTTCATTCCGAGCTCTTTGGCCGTGTCGTAGTGAAGTTTTTCAATTTGTGAAATGTCTACATTTCCGAGCACTGCATTGTCTGCAGCTTCAAGTAAATGGTCCGTTGTATCACCCATTGCAGAGAGTACCACAATTGGTTTTTTTTCTGCGTAGAGCTTTATTATTGAAACAATGTTTTTAATACGTTCTGCATTAGCTACTGATGAGCCGCCAAATTTCATTACTATCATGCTTTTATTGTAGCAAAATGTATGCTTTTTTGCAAGGATGAAAGGGGTAATTTTTGATAGGCCAAAAGACTTAATTGAAGTAAATTTTTGTTGACAGGTGCTGGGTTGTGTTGTATTATATTGTTATGTTATTTAATTTATACTAAATTACTATATCATTTTTAAAGGAGAAGAAAATGAAAAAAGTAACTATAGCATTAATTGCTATGGCTGTGTTTGCTTTTTTAGCATGCAGCAACAATGATGCTTCTACCGTTGTAGAGGAGATAAGTGTACCAACTGAAGCAACTCAAGAAGGAGAGGTGGCTATTCCTAGTTCTATAGCTGGAAAAAAATTGCGATTTATGTTAATTTGCGAAACAGCGACAGGAACTTCTGGAGCACAATTTGTGGCGGGGTTTAATAGAGAAAGTAAAGCCCTAGGTATAACACCGATAGTATCAGATGCCGCGGGTAGTATTGATAAGATGGTTTCAATGCTTGATGCTGCTGTAAATCAAAGAGTAGATGCAATAATACTTAATAATGGTAGAGCCGATGCTTTGACACCAGGTGTCTTGCGGGCATTAGATGCTGGGATTACGGTTATAGCAAAAGATGTTGATTTAGGTATCGAAGGCGTACCAACAGTTGATCAAGACGATTATCTATTGGCATTGTTGTCCGTTAAGCAAATGGTTGCTGATATCAATGGTGAAGGTAATTTGGTTAGAGGTTTTGCCCCGGGGTTTGTTCCTCAAGAAAGACGATATGATATGTCAAAGCTGTATTTATCACGATATCCAAAAATTATTGAAGTTGCAGAATTTGGTCCCGTTTCTGCAAGCACAGCTCTTGATTCGCAAACAAAGATGGAAGCTATATTAAAGCAATACCCAGCAAAAGGAGAAATTGCTGCTGTTTGGTGTGGTTGGGAAGACTGGGCTAAAGGAGCTGCTAAAGCGATAATGGATTCGGGACGTTCCGATGAAATAAAAGTATATTCGACTGATATGTCTGATGAGCTATTACAAATGCTACAAGATCCAAACAATCCGTATGCAGCAACTTCTGCAATTGATATTCCAATGATGGCTGAAGTTTGTACAAGAATGGCATTGGGTAAATTAGCAGGAGAATTTGTGCCAGATTTTTACTCGTTTTCAGGAACACTTGTGAAAAAATCTGATTTACCAAAAGATAGGACAATTACTACAGGGGAGCTCGTCGAGTTTGTTCCTACGTGGGGAAAAAATGAAGATTTTAAATATGAGTGGATGGAGCTCCTTGCTTCAAATTAGTATATCATTTTAGAGGAGAAGAAAATGAAAAAAGTAACTATAGCATTAATTGCTATGGCTGTGTTTGCTTTTTTAGCATGCAGCAACAATGATGCTTCTACCGTTGTAGAAGCACAAAAAGAAGAGGCCTCAACAGCCACTACTTCACAAACAACAACAGCTGGAAATCCAATCGAAAAAGAGGATTTAAAATTTACGCTAGTATATGAAACTGGGGCAGGTACATATGCATCACAGTTTATCGCAGGATTTAGAAGACAGTGCGAAGCTTTAGGGATAACCCCAATTGTTTCAGATGCTGCAGGAAGTCAAGATCGTATGATTTCTTATATCGATGCTGCCATTAACCAAAGAGTTGACGCAATTATAATTAGCCATGGTAGAGCAGATGCGTTAAGACCGACTATTCAAAAAGCTTTAGATGCAGGGATTCCTGTTGTTGCTAAAGAAGTAGATTTAGGTATGCCTGAAGTTCCTACTGTTGATCAAGATGACTTTATGCTAGGCTTGATGACAGTAAAAGCTATGGGAGAAGATATTAATGGACAAGGACAAGTTGTTCGTGCTTTTGCTGCTGGTTTCTTACCTCAAGAAAGAAGATCATTAATGTATCAAACAATATTAACACATAAATATCCTAATATAAAAGAGGTTGCAACGTTTGGTCCTGTTTCTGCTAGTACAGCACTTGATTCACAAACAAAAATGGAAGCTATCTTAAAACAATTTCCTGGGGAAGATGACTTAACTGCTGTTTGGTGTGGTTGGGAAGAATGGGCAAAAGGTGCTTCTAGAGCTATAATGGAAGCTGGCCGAGCTGACGAAATACCTGTGTATGGGATGGATGTTTCAGATGAAACACTGCAAATGTTGCAAGATCCTAATAACCCATATACAGCTTCTGCAGGCGTAGATGCTGCAATGACAGCAGAGGTTTGTGTACGTATGGCACTTATGAAGCTTGGTGGCGAATTTGTTCCACAATACTATTCTTTTTCACCTGCAATTGTTAAGAAAAGTGATTTGCCTTCTACTCCTGTAACCATGGCTGATCTTAGTGAATATGTTCCTGACTGGGGTGTTGATAATAACTTTTGGACACCTTGGATGAGAGAAATGGTACAAAATTAAACTATCAAATACATATGGTTAAATTTACTTTATCCATATGTATTTTGGGGGAAAAATGAGCGAATCTAAATATGATTTGATAATGAAAAATATATCAAAGAGTTTTCCCGGCGTAAAAGCATTAGATGAAGTTAGTTTTTCTGCACAAAAACAAAAAGTAGCAGCTATTGTAGGTGCAAATGGTGCAGGAAAATCAACATTGATGAAAATTTTATCGGGTGTTTATGATGATTACGAAGGTGAAATTAGTGTAGATGGCGTTGACTGTAAAATGACAAACCCCATTGAAGCTAAACAAAATGGGATTATGTGTGTTTATCAAGAAGTGGACACATCCTTAGTTCCTTATTTAACAGTAGCAGAAAATATTTTTATTGATGAACTTGCATTAGATAAAAAGAAAAGATTTATAAATTGGAAAAAAACATTTGATAGGGCAAAGAAAATTTTTGAAGAAATGCAAGTAAGCATAGATGAAAAAAAACTTGTCAATGATTTAACCTTGGCAGATAAGCAGCTTGTATTAATTGCGAGAGCAATTTCAATGGAAATAAAATTTTTAATATTAGATGAACCAACTGCACCACTATCAAAGCGAGAAATAGATAAATTATTTGAGTTAGTAAATAGGTTAAAAAATAAAGGGGTTGGAATAATATATATTTCCCATCGTCTAAATGAAGTTATAGAAATCAGTGATTCTGTGACAGTGATGAAAAATGGTAAAGTAGTTAATACTGTAGCAACAAAAGAAACATCACGCCAAAATATCATTCAAAACATGGTAGGAGAAAATTTTATAAAAGAATTTCCGAAGGAAACTGTTACACTTGGAGATGAGATTTTTCGTGTAGAGAACGTATATTATCAAAATAAGGTAAATGGAGTTTCTTTTTCTATTCGGGAGGGTGAGATTCTTGGTATTGCAGGTCTTGTAGGAGCCGGAAAAACGGAACTTTCAAAGATTGTTTTCGGGGCAGAGCCAATGTCTGAGGGTTCACTATATTACAAGGGTAAAAAAATAGACAATAAATCACCTTATCATGCTGTAATGAATGGTATTGCTTTGGTTCCTGAAGAGAGGAGAAAAGAAGGTGTTTTAGTCGACGAAAACGTAACAAGAAACCTTACTGTTGCAAATCTTACTGGATTTAGTACGTATGGTTTTGTAGATGAAAAAAAAGAAAAGGATGCATCATTAAAAATGGTTCAAGACCTAGCGGTAAAAACACCATCCATAGATCAATTTGTTAAAAACTTGTCAGGTGGAAACCAACAAAAAATAGCAGTAGGGAAATGGTTAATAAAAGATGCAGATGTTTACTTAATGGATGAGCCCACAAAAGGCGTTGATGTTGGCAGTAAAACAGAAATTTTTAAACTCGTCGGTGAACTTGTAAAAAAGAAAAAAAGTATAATTTATTTATCAAATGAGATAGAAGAGATAGAGGGCATTGCAGACAGAGTCTTAGTCCTCTATGATGGGAAAATAGTGAAGGAAATGTCTCGAGAAGACATGAACCTAGAACGTATATTATTTTATTGTACAGGAGGAACAGATAATGGATAAAACGTTAAACAAAAATAGTAGTAACGCATCAAGTGCAAAAGATTTAATTTTATCGATTTCATATAAATATGGAACGCTTCTTGCGCTGTTAGTTGCATTAATATTCTTCTCTTTTCAAACACCATATTTTCTTACAATTACAAATATTGGAGATGTATTAAGGTCTGTTTGTGTTGTCACGTTGATGGCAATAGGGGTTACTTTTTCAGCAACTACAGGTGGTTTTGATATTTCTGTAGGGTCTAACACAGGTTTTACAACTTTATTGTGTGCAGCAAGTATGATTTGGTGGGATTTACCTTTGGGGATTGCAATTCTTATCCCAATAGTTGTAGGTGTAGGTATTGGTCTTTGGAATTCTTTGTTAATTGAAAAATTGAAGATTCCAGATATCTTAGCAGCATTATCATCTCTATTTGTTTTCCAAGGTATATTGTATACATTTACACAAGGTTATTCAATTTATAAAAATATGGCGATGGTGGATGGAACACTTGCACCAGGTGAAGTTAGTCCTTTCCTATTAAAAATTGGACAAGGAACTATTTTAGGAATCCCTACTCCAGTAATAATTGTATTAGTAATTATGGTGATGGCACATGTTTTCTTGAATTATACAAAGTATGGTCGATTCCTGTATATGACTGGGGGGAATAGAGAGGCAACTCGCTTGTCTGGGGTTCCCGTAGTAAAATACAGAGTGCTGTCATATGCACTTTCAGGTTTTTTTGCTTCTTTGGGTGGTATTTTATTAGTTGCTCGAGTTGGCTCAGGCGAAATAAATGCAGGTGCAGCACTTTTGATGGACGCGGTTGCAGCTTCTTATATTGGTTTTTCTGTGCTAGGACAAGGTAAGCCTAATATTATTGGTACCTTTGTCGGAGCTGTACTTATGGGTATTTTGTTAAACGGGCTAACTATGATGAATGTTCCATATTATATGCAAGACTTTGTAAAAGGTGCAGTATTAGTACTCGCATTGTCTATGACTTACGGGACTAGTAAAACAAAATAAATATCAATAAAAATTAGGAAGGGAACACCATTAATCTCAAGAGATTGTTGGTGTTCTTTTTTTATGCAAAAACGAGTAATTCTTCTTTTTATGTTATAGGAGAGTTTTTTTTTCTTTTACAATTTTTTGTTTGAATATAGTTGCTTCATAAACGATTGGGAAGCCTTGTATTGTGCGAGATAAAAAACCAACTTTTTCAATTTGTCCAATTGGATATGTTTCTTCAAAATCTAATATAGAGAGGTCCTTTTTTGTTATTGAACCAATGTAGCCTACCGTTTTTCCAGCATCAAAGTTTACATTAAAATCATGCTCTAAGACAAAAAAAAGTGATTGGGCGCAGCCTTCTTTTGAAAGGTTTCTTTCACTAAGTGCTTCTGCTTGCTTTACAGGTATATATGACTTTGTTAACCAAATGGGCGTATTGTCTATACAGCGAACTCGATTAAAATAATGTACTTTAGACTGTGGTTCAATTTCTAAAATGTTAGCAATCTCTTCATCTACAGTTATTTCTTTGTAGTTAATAACTATAGAGGAGGGGATTCGCCCTTGGCTAAGTACCTCTCTTGAAAAGTGATTCATCCATGTCCAGTCTTTTTCATAGAGATCATTTACATATGTTCCCTTTCCACGAACGCCACGAACTATGCCTTGTTTCATTAGAATATTGTATGCTTTTCTAGCTGTAATTCTACTTACCGAGTACTGTTTTTGAATGTCCATTTCACTAGGCAGTAGCTGATTCGTTGAGTATTCCCCTGCTTTAATTTTATTTTGTATGAGATCACAGATTTGAATATATAAAGGAGTGCTGCTAAATTTGTCTATTTCCATTATAAATATTTTATTGCATAAGAAGGATTTTGTCAAATTTTATTTAATTAAAAAATAAATGTTCAAAATCAAACAGATGTTTACTTGACGTATTGAAAAAACTCATTTATAGTGTAATTAAGCACTGTATGTAATTTTATTCAGCAGAACTGGAGGATATCAAATGAAAAACCTTTTATTAGTATTAATTTGTATGATGTCAGTGAGTATGCTATTTGCAGACCCAACGATATCTAATTTTTCTGTGGACCCACGGACGGGTT
Source organism: uncultured Treponemataceae bacterium (assembly GCA_964370315.1). Lineage (GTDB taxonomy): Bacteria > Spirochaetota > Spirochaetia > Treponematales > Treponemataceae > CAYJFX01. Next base: position 48,093 of record CAYJIS010000005.1, on the reverse strand, counting down.
TTACAAGTTCGGCTGCTAGACAGTCTACTATGTTTACTATGGGCACAGAGGCAGACAGTATTCACGCAAAAGGCATTGTAGATATTGCCCGCCCATTTTTTGCGACAGGCTATATAGGAAATGGAGGTGTTACGTATAGTCCAATTCTACAAGGTGTTGGCGCTTTCCCAATAGGTGAATTTATGGCTTTTGGTGCAATTATTGACTATAAAATAAATGCATTTAGAGACGAGCAATCACAGAACAATATAGCAACAGAAACCAGTAATACCAGAACGGATGATTCAACATACAATGCAAGAATTGCCTTTGGATGGAATAACTTTGGCATCCATTCGCGAACTTCTAAAACGGGAAACGAAACAGACACAATTGAAGATGCTCAGCTTGTAGCTGGCACAAAAAATACAAAAGAAGAATATGAGGTTGGTGTTTCATACAGGGTTCAAGATCTCTTTAATTTTTATTCTACAATTGGTGGAATATATGATCGAACAACAAACGTGACAGATTCATATGTTGATTCGGATGGTGCCACAACGGTAACAGAGCAAAAAAATGCGGTTACTTTTTTTGCGTTTCCCCAAATTGAGTTCCCAGTGTCTTTTGGACCACTGGTAACTCTTAGAACAGGGATAAATGTTGGTGTAGATGTTCATTCTTTAGGAAACCCCGTTGAAAGCTATGAAACTGTTTTAGGAAATGACACAACGCGGATTACTGCCATTTTTGATGATAGAAAAAACTATACAATTGGTATTGATGGTGGAGCGTCTCTTGCATGGTTTAAAGAGAAAATTCTTGTATTGGCAGAACCCTATGTTGGCTTTGATTATGCAAGGAGAGCAGATACGGTGAGTTCTGTTATAAGGGTGGATGAAATGGGAACATCAACTACTACAAACCCAAATGATAAGCGCGTTGTAAACTCATATGACACATACGCAGGCCTTAATATTGGAATCTCAATAAAACCTACCGATTGGGTTGAGTTTCGAGGGGGGCTTTCTTATGGCTTAAATTGGGATTCTACCGATATAACCACAGAAATTGCCGCAACTAAGGTGATTACTGAAGAATATGATTTTCACTTGACAACTACTTTTCTAGCTGGCTTTGGAGTTGGTTTTGTGCTTGCTGAGGATTTTTATCTTGATATCAACATAGAATCTCTAGAAGGATTATTTACAGACGCAACTTTTGGCGTAAGTGCTTTGTATAGATTCTAAAATCATATTGACAAGCTATATACTGTTCTTTATAATGGTATATGGCTTATTATTACGAACAACCATCAAGAACTTTTTCTGAATACTTGCTAGTACCTGGATACTCATCAAGTGAATGTGTTCCATCAAATGTGTTGATGAGAACTCCCTTAGTTAAATATAATAAAAACGAAGAACCTTCTCTTACAATGAATATTCCTCTTGTTTCAGCAATTATGCAATCGGTTTCAAATGACACGCTTGCTGTTGCCTTGGCAAAAGAAGGTGGAGTTTCATTTATTTTTGGTTCTCAATCGATAGAAGAGCAGGCAGCAATGGTTGCTAGGGTAAAGAATCATAAAGCAGGTTTTGTAATATCAGATTCTAACCTTTCTCCCGAAAACACCCTATCAGATGCTGTTGCTTTAACTGAAAAAACGGGGCACTCTACTATTGCTATTACTGAAGATGGTAGTGCTGAGGGGAAACTTCTTGGTATTTTAACAAGCAGAGATTTTCGTTTGAGTCATACAAGCGGAGATGAAAAAATCAAAGACTATATGACACCTTTTAAAGATCTTGTAACAGGAAAAGATGGTATCCGACTCAGTGAAGCCAATGAATTGATTTGGAAACACAAGGTAAACTCTCTACCCATTATTGATAAAGATGGTTGTCTAAAATCGGTTGTATTTAGAAAAGACTATGATGCCCATGAAGAGTATCCATTGGAAAACTTGGATGAACAACGACGTTATATCGTTGGGGCAGGAATAAATACACGAGATTATATGGAAAGGGTACCTGCCTTGTTAAAAGCTGGGGTAGATGTTTTATGTATTGATTCTTCTGAAGGTTTTTCTGAGTGGCAATCAAAAACAATTGCAGATGTTAAAAAGAACTTTGGAAAAGAAGTAAAAATTGGAGCTGGAAATGTTGTAGATAAAGAAGGCTTTATGTTTTTAGCTGAAGCTGGAGCCGATTTTATAAAAGTTGGAATTGGTGGAGGCTCTATTTGTATTACTCGAGAACAAAAGGGAATAGGTCGCGGGCAGGCAACAGCAACAATTGAAGTTTCAAAAGCACGTGATGAATATTTTGAAAAAACTGGTGTGTATATTCCAATTTGCTCAGATGGTGGTATTGTTCATGATTATCATATGACTTTAGCCTTAGCAATGGGTGCAGACTTTGTTATGCTTGGTCGTTATTTTGCAAGATTTGATGAAAGCCCAACAAATAAACTTATAATAAATGGAAATTATGTAAAAGAATACTGGGGTGAAGGCTCAAATAGGGCCCGGAACTGGCAGCGCTACGATATGGGTGGTAGCACAAAGTTATCTTTTGAAGAAGGGGTAGATTCTTATGTGCCATATGCAGGGACTCTTCATGATAATGTTACAATGTCGATGAATAAGATTAGACACACGATGTGTAATTGCGGGGCTTTGAGTATTCAGGAGCTTCAAGAAAAAGCAAAAATTACTCTTGTCTCACAAGCCTCAATTAGTGAAGGTTCTAGTCATGATGTTGTTGTTAAGAATACATCTTTGAGAGCAGAATAATACGTTAAAAAGGCCATAATTGGCTTTTTTAACGCTAACTGGATTCTAAAACTTAAATAGAGTAATAAACTGAAAAGAAGTGGCAAATGCTTCCTGCTAAAACAAATAGATGCCACACTGGATGCATCCACTTTACTTTTTTCATTGAGTAAAAAATTACGCCAACCGTATATGCAAGCCCTCCAGCAAATAAGAACATAAGGCTTATATTGGGAAGAACTTCTTTCATAGGTTTATATGCAAAGACAATGAGCCAGCCCATCGCAATATACGTAATTAAAGATAAGATTCTCACTTTGTTAGCAAAGGCTGAGTACATTATAATACCTATTATAGCGAGACCCCAAATTATACCAAAGAGAGTCCAACCAGTTACTCCATTAAGGGAAGCTAAACAAAATGGTGTGTATGTTCCTGCGATTAATAAATAAATTGCACAGTGGTCAAATATTTTAAAGATATATTTCGCCCTTGGTGGTGTTAATGCATGGTATAAGGTTGACATCATATAAAGTATAACTAGGGTTGCTCCAAAAATAGTCCAGCTTACAACGTATGACGCGGTAGATCCTGCGGGTGCGTAGATAACAGCGCGAACTATTAATAATACTAATGCAGCTACAGCAAGTCCTGCACCAATTCCGTGGGTAATTGAGTTAAATATTTCTTCTTCAGTAGAAAAAGCTTTTGGCATTTTTGAAAGTTTTTCTATTTGCATTTCTTTTCGGATGCGTCTTTGCTCTTGTTTTTCAAACTTAGAAAGAGCCTTGATGTTGTTTGCATTAAGAGAAACTTTGAGTTCGTATTTAATTTTTGCTATTTCATCTTTTGCATTTTTTTTTGCGCTTTCAATTTTAAGGAAGGCTTCTTTTCGTAATTGGCTTCGTGTTTGTATTTCCATTTTAATCCTCTATAATTCTTAGACCCTATAGAGCAAAAAAAGTTGCACAATTACATAAAAATATCAAGAATAATTTTTACACACAAACCAATAGCAACAAGAGCTATTACAGGTCTTACAAATGATGTTCCAATTTTTATAGCTAGTCGTGAACCTAAAAAATTACCAAGTATAGCACAGATAGCTGCAGGAATGGCTAAAGCGAATACAACCTTTCCGCCTATTATATATGTAATTGCACTTGCAAAATTGGATGCCAAGTTTACTAGCTTTGCTGTTCCAGAGCCTTCAACTAAGTCAATGTGCATTACTCCTGCAAATATTAAAATTAAAAACATGCCAGTACCAGGGCCAAAAAAGCCATCATAAGCACCAACAATAAAACCTGTAATAAGTGAATACACTGTTGTTTTACTTTTTGTTAAAGGAGCATAATTGCTGGATCGTCCAAAGGTTCGGTGTGTTAGCGTAAAAATTGCAACCACTGGCAAAATAATTAAAAGGCTAATTTGTAAGGCTGTTGCAGATAAATATAGAGCTAATAATGTCCCTAGATAAGAGCCAGGAAGGGCAGCTAAGGCGCCAAAAATTGCTACACGAATATTCATTTTGCCATTTTTAAAATAATTTACAGCTGCAATTACAGTTCCAATGCAGGCGGAAAACTTATTTGTTCCATATGCACTGTGAATGGGGAGTCCCGCGAAAAGGTATGCAGGAATTGATATTAGCCCACCACCGCCTGCGATTGAGTCGACAAAACCGGCCAAAAAAACAAGTGGACATATTATTGCTAGGGTGACTTCGTATGAAAAATCCATGCTCACTATCCTTTTATTTTTTTACTATAAGTTTTTGTCTTCTTATTTCGTACAGTAACACACCTGTAGCCACAGATACATTTAAGCTATCTAGTTTTCCACACGTTGAGATTGATACAGTTGAATCACATTTTTCGGATAGAAGCCTGCTTATGCCAGAGCCTTCACTGCCGAGAACTAAAGCCGTGTTTCCAGTAAAATCAATTTCATGTGCTGCATTACCTTTAGCACTTGCAGCATAAACCCAGAAGTTTTGTTCTTGTAATTTTTCAACTACACGCACAAGATTTGGGACTACAGAAATCGCAACCCAGCTTAAAGCCCCTGCACTGCTTCTTGCAACTACATCACCTTCAAAAACACTTCCACGTTCTGGAATAACCAATAAATCAACCCCAAGCTGGTCGCAGCTTCTAATTATTGCCCCAACATTATGTGGATCTGTAACCCCATCTAAAAGAATTACTGTCTTGTCCTGTATATTGTTTGAAGAAATTTGTGCCATATATGCATCAAAATCTACAAAATTATTGCGTTTTTTTTGCTCATTTTTAAACGAAAGCACCAATCCTCTGTGATCACGCGAAGTTTCATGAAGAGAAGATACTATTTTATCAAGTTCTGTTTCTGTTTTTTCAAGACAGGGTAGGTTTAGTTCTTTTGCTATTGCTAGTATTTTTTTTACTCTAGGACCTATTTTGCTATATAAAATTTCTATGTCTCCTAAAGAATCATTTTTTTTCTTTAAGAGACGTAGCTGTTCCTCGATAGCATGAAAGCCTGTTAAAATATTCATAGTTACGCTAGAGTCCTATCTGCCACAACATTGTTTATATTTTTTTCCTGAGTTACAAGGGCATGGGTCGTTTCGACCAATTTTTGCACCTTCTCGTACTACTGTTGTAGGGGTTATACTACCATGTGAATAATACCATCGGTCATCTTTTTTTTCAAAATTTGCTTTTTCTTTATGAACTTCTTTTAAGCCTTTTTGACTATAGGTTGCTGTGAATTCAACAATACCTGTTGTGTCATTTTCTAAGCCACGTTCTGTTCTGATAATCGAAAGGCCCAACCAATCAGAGTTTTCACTCCATTTTCGTGTCTCTTCTTTATCGATTTCACTTTCTTTATCTTTAGTAATACACGAAGAAATAATAAAATCAATTTCATGTTTTGCGTAAGCAGTATATCGTGCTCTCATCAAAGCTTCAGCAGTCTTTGCAAATACTGCACCCGAAATAATTGGTTGGCAGCAGGATGTATACTCTTTTTTTGAACCACAAGGGCATAAGTTTTTTTCACTCATGCATTGATTATAGTGATATATGAAAAAAATAGCAAGTATAACGGATTTTAGTTTTTGTTATGATCACTTAGTTTTCTGAATCTATATTGTTTTATTGCTAATTAATGAAGATGCTATTTTTTCAATAGTTTTTAGTTGGTTCTTTTTAAGCGTTGATTTTATTGTAAGCGTATCTTCGATAAATCTTAGGTTTTTTAAACCACTAAGATTTTTTTTAATCTGGTTTCCGCTTGATGGTGACCAAGAGCCATTTTCTATTATAGCTACCACTTTATTTTGTATGTTTGTTTTAATTAAAATACGCAAAAGAGTTTCCATATTAGGAAAGATTCCGCCATTATATGTAGAACTAGCGAAAACAATATGACTGTATTTAAATACTTCTGCAATTATAAAAGAGGGGTGTAGATCAGATACATCAAAAAGTTTTACTTTCGGCATTCCTTTTTCTACCAATTTTGACGCAAGAATCTCAACTGCATTTTCTGTGTATGCATACACAGATCCATATGCGATGACCACGCCTCTTTCTTCTGAAATGTAGTTCGACCAACTCTTATATTTTTCTAATATGAATGTTATATTTTTTCGCCATACGGGACCATGTAACGGACATAATGTAGAGATTTCTAATGGTGATAATTTCTTTAAAAGAGATTTCACTTGATTTCCATATTTGCCAATAATGTTTGCATAATAACGCCTTGCGTCATCTAAGTATTCGGACTCGAATAGATATTCGTCTGCAAATAGAGCTCCTGACAGTGCATTAAAAGTTCCGAATGCATCTGCTGAGAAAAGAGTCTTTGTTATTTTTTCATACGTCACCATTACTTCAGGCCAGTGAACCATAGGAGCCATATAAAAGACAAGCTCGTGTTTTCCAGTGCTAATCTTATCCCCTTCTTTAACTATTAAGAACCGTGCATTATCAATGGGGTTAAAGAACTGTTTTATTAATGATACAGTTTTTTCATTGCATATTATTTTTAGAGAGGGAAATTTAGATAAAAGGTCTTCAAGGGCACCAGAATGGTCCGGTTCTACATGGTTAATGACTATGTAATGAACCTCCTTACCCTTTAACACATGATTTAAATTTTCAAAAAACAGATTGCTAACACTTTTATCCACTGTATCAAATATTACATTTTTTTCATCAAGAAGGACAAATGAATTATATGATATACCTTTTGGTGTTGGAAACATATTCTCAAATAATTTTAGCTTCCTGTCATTTGCACCAATCCAAAATAAGTCTTTATGAATTTCAATTGAATTATACATATCTCCTCCGAATATAATACATTTTATTAAAATTGTACAATTGTATTATATTGAATAAAATAAAAATAATCAATAGCTATTTTGCTATCTTTATGTGACGAGTAGATAAAGGGTTTAAAATAAAAAAAGGTAAAAGGAAAACTTTTACCTTTTATAATAAATCCTATTAAAAAACCTATAGTATTTTTTTTAGATTCTCTAAATCATTTGAATCAGGATGAGATTTGGAATAATCTAGTTCTGCTTGCATAGATTCAAATTTAGCCATGTCCATTTTTTTGATAGCTTCTCTTTTTGATTCAGAAACTTCACCTTGGCAGATAAATTCTCCAACAAGTTCATTGCTACTATTAATGTTTTCTTTTGCAGCATCTAAAATTTTCTTAAAAAATTCATCGCTGTGCCCATACCCGGCTGTCATAAATAAGAATATCTTTTTATTATTTAGGCTTTCTAAGAAGGCTTTTATATCAGGGGCGCAGCTAAATCCTGCTGTCCATGATCCTACATAAATCATATCTGCATCAGTAGCTTCTGCGCAGGGCTTACCACAGTACACTTCCTCACCAATTGAATTGTAAATGACATCTGCTAATTTTTTTGTGTTTCCTGAAACAGTACTAAATACTATTGCTTTTTTCATAATATTTTCTCCATGTTTATTTATTTTGCTCCATTATTAGTTAGGAGGAAAAGCTATACTTCTCATAATTAAGTCTAACATAGCAATTCTGAGCTGTCAATAATAAAATAATCCTTGTGTGACTATCTTACAGAGTATTTTACAATGCTTTTTGGATTTCTGCCTTGACAGAATAAAAAAAAACTTGGTAATCTTTAAGAAAAAAGCAAATTGGTCACTTATAAGAGAATACATGATTTTAGATAATAAATATTTAACCGAAATATTAACTGAGGGAAAATACTCAGAGCGCATTGCAATTGAAGAGTTGCTAAAGTCTACGTAAACTATAATGGAAATCATCTCCTAAAGCATTTTGATTGTTACATGTTGTATATGCAATTAAAATGCTTTGTTGCTAGTTGATATCAGAAGGGTTCTTTTTTTATTCTGCCAGTAAAAGCAATAATATTCATATATCTCCCCTTGTCTGCCTCCATCATCTTTCTATCTTCAATTGCGTATTCATTATTTAAAGATAACCAGTCATTCCACGCTGCTTCAAAGCATTCAAGTTCTTTTACGGTAAAATTATCCAAGTGTCTTTCGAAAATATTTTTCCACCAATTAGTAGATCTCCACATATTAAAAGCCTCTTTTTCCCAAAAAGGTCTCATCTCAATTGGGATTGTTTCAAATGTAAAATCTTGTTTTATACTTGGAAAGGCTATGCATGCGATACCGTCTTCTTTTAGCAAAGGCGAAATATGTGTACTAAAATAGCTGTCATTGTTACCAAAATAGTGATATGAGTCAACACTAATTACAGCATCAAAATACTGATTTGCAAAAGGCATTGTAGTAGCATCTAAGCAAAGTGGAATAATATTTTTTTCTATCCCCATAGCTTTAAAGCGATTATAATTATCTGTTGCAGGAGTCCAAAGGTCTGTCGCATATACTTCAACTCCATACTCTTTTGCTAAAAAAATAGAGGTTAGTCCTCTTCCGCACGCTAAGTCCAATACTCTCATTCCCTTTGTCAGTGTTATATTTTCAAGCATTTCTTCTAAGATTCGTATGCTATTGGGTCCCATCATGTTTTCATTCAAAAATGATTTATTATATTTTTCATGTTTGCTCATAGTATCTCCAATAAGTAGATTTAAACTTATAGATAGTATAATTAAAAAAACAATTTTGTAAAGAAGCTATTTTTCCAAACGGGACATTTTATTGTAACTTATTTAGATTTTTTCTTGACAATAAGGATAATATATGCTATTGTAAACATAAGTTGATTTGAATAAACAAATATAAAGGCAATAGTTATGACAGAAAGAGAAAATGAAATAGTGCAACTAATAAAAGAAAATCCTCTGATTTCGCAAAATGAACTTGCTCAAAAACTTGGAATAACACGAAGCTCTGTAGCTGTTCATGTTTCGAATTTAACAAAAAAAGGCTTTATTATTGGGAGAAGTTATATTTTACAGCCTACAAGTGGAATAGCTGTTGTGGGTGGTGCAAACATTGATATATATGGAGCACCATTTAAAAAACCTGTTTTAAATGATTCTAATCCAGGAAAAGTACAGTATTCTCTTGGGGGAGTTGGGAGGAATATAGCACATAACTTGAGTTTATTGACAACTAATATAAAGTTGATAACATTACTTGGAGATGACGTATTTAGTAAGAGAATTGTTGAAAGCTGTAATGAGAATAATATTGATATTAGTGAAAGTGTAATTTTATCAGGGGTAAGTACTTCTACCTATTTGTTTATAACAGATGAGCAAGGGGACATGCTTCATGCGGTTTCAGACATGGAGATTTATACAAAGCTTACACCAAAGTTTTTAGAGTCAAGAGTTGCCGGTATAAATTTGCAACAACTATGTGTGTGTGATACAAATATACCTTTAGAAAGCTTAGAGTATGTCCTTGATAATGTGACATGTCCAGTATTTGTGGATTGTGTTTCTACTACAAAGGCTGGAAAGTTACAGGGATTGTTGCATAAGGTGCATACTCTGAAGCCTAATAAAATAGAAGCAGAGTTATTAAGTGGTGTTAAAATTGTTAACGACAAAACGTTAAAAGAAGCCGCAGAAAAATTACTTGCACTCGGATTACATCAAGTCTTTATTACATTAGGAAGTGAAGGGGTTTATGCAGCAAGTGAAGGTTACCAAAAAAAAATTCCTTGTTATCCAGCGAAAATTATAAATACATCGGGAGCAGGAGATTCATTTTTTGCTGGAATAGCGTATGCATTTATAAAAGGTTTCGATATCGAGACTCAGGCACGATATGGATTAGCTGCATCTTCTGTAACTGTTTCAGATTACGCAACTGTTAGCCAAAATATGCATTCTAATACATTAGAAAAAATAATGAGAAAAAATAAAAAATAACGCATTACGAATGCAGATTATTAGGAGATAAAAATGTTAGAATTAAAAAGTTATTTAGAATTTTCCCCTGAAGTGCGAAAAGCTATTTCAGAAAAAAAACCAATTGTTGCACTTGAAAGCACCATTATTTCGCATGGAATGCCGTATCCCAAAAATGTGGAAATGGCAACACAAGTGGAAGGCATCATTAGAGAAAATGGTGCAGTGCCTGCTACCATTGCTATTATAGGTGGTAAATTAAAAGTTGGCTTAACGGCAGAGGAAGTTGAGTATTTTGGAAAAAAAGGGCTTGCAGTAACAAAGACTAGTAGGCGGGATATTCCTATCCTTTTATCTAAAAAAGAAGATGGAGCAACTACGGTTGCCGCAACTATGATAATAGCAAATCTTGCTGGTATTTCGGTTTTTGCTACAGGCGGCATTGGTGGTGTGCACCGAGGTGCAGAAACTACAATGGATATTTCAGCAGACCTTGAAGAGCTTGGTAATACAAACGTTATGGTTGTTTGTGCTGGGGCCAAATCTATTCTCGATATTGGTTTAACCCTAGAATATTTAGAAACAAAAGGTGTTCCTGTTATTGGGTATAATACTGATGAATTACCTGCGTTTTATACTAGAAAAAGTGGCTTTAAAGTTGATTATAATATGCAAACGGCACAAGAAATTGCTGATTCATTTAATGTTAAATCTGCATTGGGATTAAACGGCGGAATGCTAATTGCAAATCCAATTCCTGAACAGTATGCAATGGATTTTGATTATATTACAAAGAGTATTGAAGATGCAGTGAAAGAAGCACAAAGCCTCAATATAAAAGGTAAAGATACAACACCATTTTTACTTGATAAAATTAAACAAATTACAAAAGGTTCAAGCCTTGATGCAAATATCCAGCTTGTTTACAATAATGCAAAAGTTGCAGCAGATATAGCTTGTTGTATTTAAACTAATTGCATTAACGCTGAGCCTTTTTTGATTAAGTACTCCTACGTGGAGTACTTTTTTATATCATGTAACATAAGTGTGTGCATAAAAAAAGTAGCAGTGTGTATAATAAAACACTGCTACTTTATACTCAATAATCTTATGGTTTAAAACCAGCCATCATCATCTACATCAAACTCGATGATATCACCAGTAGTTGCAGAGATGGTATACTCATAATCTTTTCTCCCAACTCTCCATTCGATTTCATATTCTGCAAATCCATCATCATAGTCTAATTTGATACGAAATCTTGTTACATCTTTTACCCCTGCATGTTGTAAAGCAATTTCTCTTGCTTTTTCTTCCCCTATAAAAGAGGCCGCATTTTGACTTGGTTGTGCTCCATTAGCACGATGCTGATATTCCGCATCATAATCAAAACTTTTAATAGCGCCTGTTGTTGCATTTATTTCATAATCGTATTCTGTGTTTCCGACCCAAAACTCAACATCATACTCTGCAATACCTCTATCATAATCAAGCGTTACACGAATAAAGGAAGTATCACGTTCTTTAATTCCAGCATGTTCTAATGCTATGGTTTTAGCTTTTTCTTCACCAATATTTGCTCCATTTTGATTTGCAAATAAGGCAACGCTTCCAACTAAGATAAGTGCTACACATATACTTATCATTTTCATTAATTTTTGATTTTGTTTTTTCATTTAAAACTCCTAATTAGTTTTATCGTTGTGTTCTGATTTTTTATTAGCAAATCCTTTGCTAAACACAATGATAGATGCGATAGGTAATGCTATAGCTAGAATTATAAAGATATCTTCTTCCGCTGCTAGAACAAAACCTCCAACACTAAATACTGCTAAAAATATACCCAAGAGCATATATTTTACATTTTTATCCATATGGTTCTCCTATCTGCTAATTTTTTTTATAGCATCTAATGTACTTTTTTAGTATACACTTCTTAGATTAAAAGAAGATTAAAGAATATTCTTTTTTTAAAAATGTATTGTAAATATACTACCTTTTTCAAGCTCACTTTTTACATCAATTTTTGCATTGTGTAGTTTTGCAATTTGATGTACCATTGCTAGACCAAGCCCCATGCTGTCAGTGCTCCGAGAAGCATCTACTTGATAAAATCTTTGCCAGATTTTTTCAATATTCTCATCTGCAATGCCAATTCCATCATCTTCTATAAGCAGTCTTATATTGTTATCCTCTTCTGATAATACAACATTGATGCATCCATTTTCTTTTCCGTATCGGTACGCATTGCTCAGTAAGTTTGATACAAGCCGTATTAGCATTGTTTGATTAGCTTTTAAGATAATATTAGGCTCTATTGAGTGGGTAAGGTTTATATTCTTTTCATTGAGTACACTTTGTTCTTCACAAACAAGTAAGACGAGCTCACTAAGATTAATTTGTGAAAACTCTGCTTTTTCAATCCCTCTTTCAAAACGCAAAAGACCCAAAAGTTCTGATATTAATTTTGCCATTTTTTTCGCTTGCTTGTTTACTACTTCCAGTGCTTCTTGTTTATCATGCTCTTGTACTTTTTCACCGAGTGCATATTCACACTGGGCCAAAATTACTGCAGTTGGTGTGCGAAGCTCATGGGATACATTTTGTGAAAATTGTTTTTCAGCTTCAAATGATTCTTCTAATTTATTCAGCATTGAATCAAACGTATTTGCAAGTTGTTGTATTTCAGCACTAGAGTTTTCTAAGTTTATGCGCAAAGTCAGATCTTCATTAGTACTTATTTCTTCTGCTGTTTTTATAATAGTATCCAAAGGGCGAAAGGTAAGTTTTACGATTATATAACAACCCGCTGTACCTACAATAATAAATGCCGGCAATATAAAAAGCGATAATAATAAAAGTGGTCTTATAGTTTCTGCAACCTCATTAACTGAAATTACTCCTCTGACCCATAGCTTTTGCCTAGAATCTTCTACTGAGGATAGAACATCATACACATAGTATGTTGTTTCATTGATTGTGATTTCGGTAGTTTCTTTGTCTTTGAGCGGAATGTTCTGATTCTGATCATCTGGAAAACTTCCAAACAGGATAGTCCCTGTCTCTGAATATATAAGAGTCGTTACACCGTTCTTATAAAAATCTATATCATCTGTATCTAGTTTTCTATCATCCCACTCAAGCTCGTCTGCATTTTTTAAAACAACTTTCATCAGTTGGCTTTTGCTATTAGTTTCAATAATAGTGTCACTAAAAGAAAACAAAAGTACTATAACAATTATTGCCATGGCACTCATTAAAAGACTTGTCCATACTGTTAATTGTAACTTTGCTGAAAGGTTTTTCATAATGGCTCCCTTAGTACATATCCCATTCCTCTAACTGTGTGAATAAGTTTTGTATCAAAATTATCATCAATTTTTTTTCGTAAATAGCGAATATATACATCTACCACATTTGTGCCCCCTTCATAATCATAGTTCCAAATATGGTTTTCAATTTTTTCTCTTGCTAAAACAATGCCTTGGTTTAAGAGCATATATTCTAAAATGGCATATTCTTTTGCAGATAGGGTGATAGTTTTCCCATTTCGTTTAACTATTTTGCTTGCACTGTCAAGTTTTAAATCAGCTATGGTATATGTATTTGTTAGATTGCCATTTATTTTTCGTGTCATAGAACGAAGTCGAGCTGTTAGCTCGTCAAATGAAAAGGGTTTTATAAGATAATCATTTGCACCTAAATCAAGACCCTGTACCCTATCAGCAATAGTGTCTCTAGCAGTTAGAAATATTACAGGGGTTATAATGCCTTTTTTTCGAATTTCTTTTACTACTGAAAACCCATCTAGTTTTGGCATCATTACATCTAAAATTATGGCATCGTATTCTGTGCATTCAATATAATCAAGAGCTTCTTTTCCATCAAAACTACTATCTACACTATAACCTTCAGAGCAAAGCTTCTTTGTAATAATGTTGTTCATATCTTTTTCATCTTCTGCTATTAATATTTTCATACTATAATCCCTTTTATATATTATAATAAATTACAAACATTAAAAAGAGATTAAAACAATTTTGTAATAAAAAAATTTTGCAGAATTCGATATTCTTGCGTTATTTTGTTTGATTACAAATAAGATTTATATAGAAAAGAAGAAATCATAAAAAAAGTACTATAGCGTAGTTGCAATAGTACTTTTTATTATAAAGAGGTGTAATATTTATGCGTAAAAACTATTTATGGAGCCATTTCTTTAGTTCTTCATCAGTTCCTAAAACATAATGTTCACCACCAATATGATGCTCTGTTCCAATGTTATAATCTACGCCTTCTTCTTTATAATCGTATGTTAAAGAAGTCCTTGTTTTTTCTAAACGTGGATTTGGGATTGGAATTGCGCTTAATAGTGATTTTGTATAAGGATGTATTGGGTTTGAAAAAATTTCTTCAGTAGTACCAGTTTCAACTAAATGCCCTAAATGTAATACTCCTATATGATCAGAAATATACTTAACCATTGATAAATCATGAGCAATGAAAAGTATTGTTGTGTTAGTACGTTTTTGAAGCTTTTTCATAAGATTTACAACTTGAGCCTGGATGGAAACATCCAATGCTGAAATTGCTTCATCTGCAATTACTAAATCTGGATTCATAATTAATGCGCGAGCAATTCCTATACGCTGACGTTGCCCACCAGAAAACTGGTGAGGGTAGCGCGTTGCATGCTCTTTGCTAAGGCCTACGAGATTTAACATATCATATACTTTTTGGTTTCTCTCTTCAAGATTATTATATTCCTTGTGTATATCTAGGCCCTCGGCAATAATATCAATTACTTTTTTTCGAGGATTTAGGCAGGCCATTGGGTCTTGAAAAATCATCTGCATTTTTGTGCGTAATAGTTTTTGTTTTTTTGGAGATAATGTACCGCTTATATTTTCCCCATTAAACAACACATCTCCGGCTGTTGGTTTGTAGAGTCTAATTATGCTTCGACCGGTTGTAGATTTTCCAGATCCACTTTCACCAACGAGTCCATATGTTTGACCTGGGTAGACTTTAAAGGAGATTCCATCTACTGCACGTACGGTATATTTTCGGTTAATCTTAAAATGTTGGTGCAAATTTTTTACTTCTAGTATAGGTACATTTGACATGTTATTTTACCGCCTTTTTCATTAGCTCAATTCGCTTTTTAAGTGTTTCGGGCATTTCTATTTTTGGTGCATTTGGGTGCATTAACCAGCTAGCTACGCGATGAGTGTCAGAGCCTTCAACTTTAAACATTGGCGGCTCTGTTCTTAAATCGATGTTAAGGGCATATTGATTACGCGGCGCAAAAGCATCACCTTCAATTTCATATGCAAGATTTGGTGGTGTGCCTGGAATTGCGTATAACTCTTCGCCGTCTGTTTCTAAGTCAGGCATAGCTGATAAAAGCCCCCAAG
The DNA here is from genome assembly GCA_964370315.1 of uncultured Treponemataceae bacterium. Lineage (GTDB taxonomy): Bacteria > Spirochaetota > Spirochaetia > Treponematales > Treponemataceae > CAYJFX01. Next base: position 32,561 of record CAYJIS010000005.1, on the reverse strand, counting down.
TATATGGGTGCATTGGCTTGTAATAAATATCTTCTACTGTCCCAGTTTCAATAATCTTTCCAGCATACATAACATTCACGAAGTCTGCCACTTTAGCAACTACCCCTAAATCATGGGTAATATAAATAACAGACAAGTTTTTTTTCTTTTGAATATCTTGAATGAGTTCTAATATTTTTGATTGAATTGTTACATCTAGTGCTGTAGTAGGCTCATCGCAAATTAATACGTACGGGTCACAAGAAAGTGCTATTGCAATTACAATGCGTTGGCGCATTCCGCCTGACAATTGATGAGGATAGTTTTTCATCCGTCGTTCTGCATCAGTAATTCCAACTAATTCTAAAAGTTCAAGTGTTTTTTCGTATGCTTCTTTTTTTGTTTTATTATAATGATACATCATTGGCTCCATAATTTGTTTGCCAATTTGCATTGTTGGGTTTAATGAAGTCATTGGGTCTTGAAAAACCATGGCTATCTTTCTTCCACGAATTTCTTTTTGAAGTTCATGTTTAGAAAGCGTTACGATGTCAACTTTCTTAGGCTCATCGGTGTATTCATCATTCCACTTATATTCAATGCTACCACTTTCTATAGTTCCATTAGAGGCCAATATCCCCATAATAGCCTTAGTTGTAACCGATTTTCCAGAACCACTTTCTCCAACTATAGCGATGGTTTCGCCCTTATATAAGTCTAAATCAATGCCGCGTATTGCATTAATTTTTCCTCCGTCTGTAGCAAAGGAAATATTTAAATCCCGTATTTTTAATATTCTTTCTCTATTTTCCATTGTTTACATTTCCTTCATTGTTGGGTCAAAAGCATCACGCAATCCATCTGCTAATAAATTAAAACTTAGCATAAGAATACCAAGTACAATTACAGGAATTATCACCATATAAGGGTACACTAATATAGATTGAAATCCTTCGTTTATAAGTGATCCAAGGGATGCTGCTGGTGCAGGAACTCCAAGTCCTACGAATGCTAAAAATGCTTCATAAAAAATAGCATTCGGAATTGAAAACATAGATACAATAATTAATTGGCCAATAATATTTGGTAAAATATTTTTGAAAATAATAAATGCGCTACTTGCACCAAAGGTTTTTGAGGCAAGTACAAATTCTTCTTCTTTAATTTTTAGAACTTGAGCTCGTGCAATACGACTCATGCCAACCCAAGCTGTAATCATAAGCGCAACAATTATTGTAAATACAGAGGCATCCATTACTATTAATAACAGTGTGAGAATTACCAGAGAAGGTATTGAACTAACTATTTCTTGGAATCGTTGCATAACCATGTCAATTTTTCCGCCAAAATAACCACTAACAATACCATAGATCATTCCAATAATAACATCAATTACTACTGCAGAAATAGCAACAAATAAAGATATCCTCGTACCGAGCCATGTTCGAAGAAAAAGATCTCTTCCGTACCTGTCGGTTCCAAAAAGGTGCTCTGAATTTGGTTTAAGTGATTGAATAGAGCTGTCAACGAGGTCATATTCATACGGTGAAAATAAAGGAGCTATTAATGCCATAAGTGTGATTAATATTATTAATGCTCCTCCGATACAAGCCCCTTTGTTTTTCATCAATCTTTTTAGGAAATCTTTCCAAAATGGTGCTACTGGGAGCGCTTTTTCTGTGTATATATCTTGTCTGTCCGATGCTAATTCAAAATCATCTGGAAGAAATTTAAAATCTTTTAAGTTATCCATTTCTACTCATCCTTTCCAAGTCGTATTCTTGGGTCAATTATTCCGTATGAAATATCTATAATTAACATCATTATTATATATAAAAGACTATATAAAAATGCAATTGTCATAATGATATTGTAGTCGTTTGCATTTATTGCATCTACAAGCAAGCGTCCAAGACCTGGAATTGCAAAAATCTTTTCAAGTACCATAGATCCTGTTAGTAAGTTTACCAAAATTGGTCCAAGTATAGTTATTACAGGAATTAGTGAATTTCGTATTGCATGCCTTCTTATAATTATTCCTCTATCAAGACCTTTTGATTCTGCTAGAAGGATATAGTCACTGGACAGTACTCCAATCATTTCAGAGCGGGTAAAACGTGCGACATTTGCTATAACACTGAATGATAGTGCTGTTACAGGTAATATAGAGGACTGTATGGCATTTGATGTATTATATAAGATTGGGAATAGAGGTAACTCAACTCCCAGTAATAGTAAAAGTAATAATCCCAAAACAAAAGAAGGAATACTTACACCGATAACAGAAAATATTGTTGCGGCAGTATCCCAAAATGTATTTTTATTTAATGCGGCAATGATACCAAGTATCATTCCAATTATAGTTCCAACAATTACAGCCGACAGACCGATACCAAACGAAACTAAAATTTTAGGACCTATTAAGACAGATACGTCCATGTTTTTAGAAATAGCATATGACTTGCCAAAATCACCTGTAAGCATGTTACCAATATAGGTTATAAACTGCTCTGGCAAAGGCCTATCCAAGCCATATTTTTCAAATATTAATGCTAACTGTGCTTCAGTTAGTTTTTCATCATTAAACGGTGTTCCCGGCATCAATTTCAACATTACAAATAAGACAGAAAGAATTATTAATATTGTCGCCGATGCTATAAGGAGTCTTTTCCCTATATATCTCACGGTAGATTTATTCATATTCGCACTCCACTCCATCGATTAAGTGGACTAGGCCAAGAATCGATACAAACTTTTTAAAAGGATACGGTTACGTATGTTGTTTATTCATTATGGTCTAAAAACAAATACACCACAGATAATTCCATGGTGTATCCGTTTTATTGTAGTTTAGGTAACGTACTATTTATTTTACAGTAATATTTTTGTAAATATAAGGTACCCCAACTGCATGTGTTTCAATACCTGATACATCAGGGTTAATAAGAGAAGCCCCACCAACTTGGAACACAGAAATAATAGGCATATCATTCATAAGAATTTGTTCAGCTTCAAGAAGTTGAGACCAACGAGCTGACATGTCAGGGTTGCTACCTGCTTCTGCCATCTTAGCATCATACACAGGGTTTGTATATAAGCCATAGTTATAGCTGTTTCCAGTTGTCATTAAGTTAAGATATGTTGTTGGATCTGCATAGTCTGGTCCCCAACGAGTAAGAACCATTTGGAAGTCATGTTGTCTTTGTAATTGGAGACGAGCTTCTTTTGTTTGCATATCCATTTCAATTGTTAAACCTGGAAGTGTAGATTGAAGATTAGATTGTAAGTACTCTGCAGCTGTTTTTGCAGGGTCTGCATTTTCATAAAGAAGTGTAATTGTAATTTCATCTGTTCCTAGTTCTGCAAGAGCAGCATTAAAGTATTCAACAGCCATTTCTTCGTTATAAGAAACATATTCACCTGCTGTAACACGGAAATCTTTTCCATCAGGACCTGTAGAAAGATCTGTTGGAACGAATCCATTACCAACAACTGAACCATCTTTTAAGATGTTTTCTACTAAGTCTACTTTGTTTACTGCATAAGCTAATGCTAAACGTAAGTTTTTATTTGATAAATATTCATCATTCATATCTGGTTGTAGATACCAAAGGTATCCTTCAAGTACTTGAGTAAAACCAGGGTCATCTGTGTATCCATCGATTAAGCTACTGCTTACTTTAGTAAAGTCAACGGCTCCACCAACATATGCAGTTACACTTGATGCAACTTCTGGAGTAATATTAACTACAAGTTCATCTAGATGAACATTAGCAACATCCCAGTATTTTTCATTTTTTGCAAATACAAGTTTTGTTCCTACTTCACGAGTTACTAACTTGTAAGGGCCATTAGCAAGTAGTGCTTCTGGTGTCATTGCGTAATCATCACCTTGTTCTATATAGAAAGCTTCGTTAACAGGATAGAATACTGGGAATGACATCATGCTCAAAAAGTATGGAGTTTTTTGAGTTAAAGTAATTTCCAATGTTTTGTCGTCAATTGCTTTAATTCCGAGGTTTGATTTATCAATTGCTCCACTAAATACTTCATCAGCATTTAGAATATTAGCTGTACCTGTTGTGAAAAGGTAGTTATATTCTGCTTCAGCTGTCGTAATAGCTGTTCTCCATGCGAACACAAAATCATGAGCTGTAACAGGTGTGTCATTTGACCATACTGCATCACGAAGAGTGAATGTGTATACGAGACCATCTGCACTTTCTGTGTGGCTTTCTGCTAGAGCGTAAACAATGTTTCCATCTCCATCTACATCCATAAGACCATCAACGGTTGCATGAATCATTTCAAAAGACATACCGTCTGTTGCAATAATTGAGTTTAGAGAAATTACATCATTCTCTTTTGCAATACTAACGGAAGCTAGATCTGAGCTTCCTGAGCTTTGTCCACCACATGATATCATTGAAATAACCATGATAGTAGCCAATAAAAGTGTTAAAAACTTTTTCATCAATTTTCTCTCCTATTTAATTAATGATAAGACTAAATTATCAATCTATTATGTAATCCTTAGTCTTACTGTAAATAGTAACAGAATAATTGATATGTGTCAATGAAGTAGATATTTTGCTTAAACGTTTCGAAAAGAATAAGCGAGATTGTGTTATTTTTCTGGCACCGTTATAATGGTAACAGCTTTTCCATGTTTATGTAATATGTCTAAAAGTGATTTTGTACTTAGGGCTATTGTAGCATTGTTATTGTTTGGATGCAATGCAATTTTATTTGATGTAATAAAATCTGAATCTATAAAACAATTGACATTATTTTGTTCATTATTTAGTAGTCCAAAAAGAGAAACAGAGCCGGGTGTTACCTGTAGGTATTGCATAAGTTCTTCAGCGTTTGAAAAGGATAGTCGTTTACACTCCAAAATATGTGCAAGTTTTTTTAAGTCAACACATTTATGCTTATGAACTGCTACGAGATAAAATGTAGTCGCTTTTTCATTACGTAAGAATAAGTTTTTTGATGTAAATAAAAAGTCTTCCATATCTAATTGTGCAGAATCTTGAACTGTATACAGAGGGGGGTGCTCATGCCAGGTGTGTTCAATGTCATGTTTTTTTAATAGTTTTCGGATACAGTCTTTGTTAAACATTATTTCACTTTCCTCTAATTACTTCTTTTTAGGCTCTTCTCTGTTTTGTTGCATAAGTGTTTAATCGATGATATTGAACTTCAAAAATTTTTTCTATTCTATTTTATCATAATGTATTTAATCGCACAAGCAATACGTTTTTAGATAGCGTATTTTCATCTACCTGATTTGTTCAGCTGGACAAGGAAATTTTACTAACATTGTGTTTAGTATTGTAATGTGATATACTAAACTTTCTACGAGGGGGAGATTGTGAATCAATATGATTGTGCTAATTATTTTTCAAAAAAATTAAGTTTTTGGCAGCACTTAAATAGACAAGAACAAACTCTTTTGTGCAATAATACAAAATTAGTTCTCTATTCTAGTGGTAACTGCATCCATAATGGTGATGATAATTGTATAGGCGTATTGTTAGTAAAGACAGGGCATCTGCGTGTTTTTATTTTATCAGAAGATGGGCGTGATATAACTTTATATAGGTTGTTTAAAGATGACATTTGTATTTTATCTGCATCTTGTGCAATAGAAGGGATAACATTTGATGTAGCAATAGAAGCTGAAGAAGAAAGCAATGTTGTTTTAATTAATGGCGCAGCATTTAATCAATTACAAAAAAATAATGTATACGTAGAAAACTTTGCATATAAGTTAGCGGTAAGTAAGTTCTCCGATGTAATGTGGACAATGGAACAAATCTTATTTATGGGAGTTGATAAGCGACTTGCTATTTTTTTATGGGATGAAATGAGTAAAACGCACAATGATGAGATAGCTATGACGCATGAGCAAATTGCACGATTGATGGGTAGTGCGCGAGAAGTGGTATCTAGAATGCTAAAATATTTTGCACGTGAAGAAATTGTAGAAGTAACAAGAGGAAGTATTCGTATCCTTGATAAAATGAAACTTCGTAATCTTATATAAATAAGACCCATTGCATAATGCGATAGGTCTTATTTTACTTATTTTATTTATTGTACTTTGAAAAAGGAATAACAAGAGATATTCCTATAAAAACAAGACCAGCAACGAGAAGCCCTTCAAACCCTACATGAAATACGGAAGGATATTTATCAGATACGTGGAACAGAGTTAATTTGCCTAAGTTCATAATCTCAAACAATCCAATTGAAGACCAAAACTCATATGTCATTGAAAATACCCATGCGCCAAGCAATCCTCCTAGTATCGCCGCTATAGCTTTTCTTCCACCGCCACCGCCCGTCGCTGCAACACACGTACCTGGGCATGTTCCAATAGAACCAAATCCAATTCCAAATAGTAAACCGCCAATTACAACACCTAAGTGAGTCGTTTTAATGCTTACGTGTTCAATATTTATCCATCCTAACAATCCAGATAAAGACAAAAGAACGCTTCCAAAACCTATTGCAAATACAATAATTTTCATTAATTCCAATTCCTCTAAGCGAAGCATCGCAGTTAAGGTTTTTGTTGAAGAAGCTCCAACAAGGTATAAAGCATATCCAAACATCGATCCAATTAATATAGCTAAAACGATTTGCATATTAAAACCTCCCTTTAGGCATTCTATTTATTAAAAAAGCAGTTGGTATGGCAATAGCAAAAACAGAAGCAGCAAAAACATATCCACTTATGCTACCTTGCATTATACCACTCATCATATGTCCGCTTGTACAACCACCAGCCATTCTTGCACCATAAAGCAAAATAAATCCACCTAAAAAGGTAAGTGCGTATTGCCTTATGGCCTCTTTTTGTGGAAGTGCTGGGCTTGCCGTAGTGCTATTTTCTTTATGAGCACGTTTTTTGTTTGCTGCTCTGTAGGCTATAAATCCACCGATCGGTATGAATAGTACAAATACAAAATCATAGTTCCATGGATTTTGTATTGCTTTAGCAATTTTGCCGTCATCTTTGTCATAATACGCATTAGTGCTACTATAACCGCTTTCACGCATAGAATCCTCTACGATAACACTGTCTAGTAATGCACTATGAATAATGCCTGATAACACAGAAAATTGCGTAGATACACCGACAGGTTTTACCAGAAGAACAGCAATAAAAAATACTGCCCCCAGGGTTAGCCCCTTATAAATCCAACCTTTGTTTTTCAAAATTTAACCTCCTCAAGAAAAACAGTTTACGTATAGAACCCTGTTTATAAAAAAGTTCTATATAAAATATAAACCTGTATGTATATAGAATCCGTGAGTCGGTCACAAAACATTTTTTTGTTATAACTATTTAAGTATTACTTGTAATATTATGATATACTATTAAGAAAGAGAACAATCAGGAAGTGATTACGACAATGATAATCAGTGCTACAAGAAGAACAGACATTCCTTCTTTTTATGGTGAGTGGTTTGTAAACCGGCTTAAAGAGGGAAGTGTTTTAATACAAAATCCGTACAATGAAAATCGCTATTCAAAAGCAAGTTTGCGTCGAGAATCCGTTGATATCATTGTATTTTGGACAAAGAATCCAATCCCTTTTTTTAAGTATCTAGATGAGATTGAAGAAATGGGCTACCCTTATTGTTTTCATTTTACACTAACTCCATACGGAAAAAATGTTGAAAAAGGGTTACCTGATAAAAAAGACTTAGTTAAGGCTTTTTGTGATTTAGGAAAACGCATAGGAAAAAAAAGGATGATATGGCGGTATGATCCTATTATTGTGGATGAATATCACTCAATAGACTATCATGCAACTCATTTTTTTAATTTAGCAAAACAGTTATCTCCTTATGCAAGTAGGTGTGTTATTAGTTTCGTTGATAGTTATAAAAATGTTATGCGCAGAATGGGTAAAGACCCCACCCATAGTATGACGACTAATACTATGTATGTGCTTTCTGAAATTCTTTCTAAAATAGCAAGGGATTACAATCTTCCGCTTTTTACATGTGCAGAAAAAATTGACTTATCTCAATTTGGTATCATGCCAGGAGCTTGTATCGATAAAGAAACAATCGAACAAATATTAGAATCGCCTATTAATTGCAAGCGAGATAAAAATCAAAGAAAAGAGTGTCTTTGTATTGAAAGTATAGATATTGGCACATATAATTCGTGTGCAAATGGTTGTAGTTATTGCTATGCCCTGCAAAGTGAAAAGTCTTCCATAGAAAATATGCTAAAACACAATCCCACATTGCCGGTGCTTATAGGAGACGTTAATATTGACGCAATTATTAGCGACCGCGAAAGTAGGAGCGTATGCGAAAAACAATTACATTTATTTTAACACATTAAAAAAAATTATAACTATGTATATTGGGGTGTCTTTTATAAGCCCAACTACGAAGTTATGCATCGATAATGTAGGTTTTTATGGACTTCTTTTTTATATTTTTATAAGTATTGCTATTAAAATTTATAATTACTTTTCATATTTTAGGAAGAAATAAAATTGTTTGTATGCTACACTAGTATCGTAAGTAAGGAGTGTGTTTTATATATGAAAAATTGGAGCATAAAAATGATTCACCCACATGATGAAAAAAAATATACTGCTGTAATAACAAACGATGAAAATTATGATGGAGTTTTTTTCTATGGAGTAACCTCAACGGGTATCTTTTGTCGGCCTTCTTGCAAATCAAAAGCTCCAAAGAGAGAGAATACTCAATTTTTTGATTCAGCAGATGATGCTATAAAAGCAGGATTTAGGGCATGTAAAAGATGCAGAAGTGATTTGTTAATCTTTGAACCATCTAAAGAAATTGCAAATACCGTAAAAAAAGTTATCGATGCAATGTCCGTAGAAACTGCAAAATTAAATGTTGAGCTTACAAAGATTGGGTTATCACAGCGGCAAGTTATTGAGGTATTTAAGAAAGAATACGGGGTAACACCCAAAGTGTATGCAGATACACTTCGTATCAATGAAGCAAAAAGGCAGCTGTTACATACCAAAAATAGTGTCATAGATATTTCTATGAGCATCGGCTTTAATAGTTTGTCTGCTTTTTATCGTTTTTTTAAGGAGTATACGAAGTGTACACCATCATTATTTAGAAAGGAGAATAAAAAATGAAATTTGCTATTTACAATTCTATGTTCGGAAACATCCGCATCGAATATGAAGGGGAAACCATATTTTTTCTAAAAAAAATTAGTGAGGATGTAAAAGACAAGGGTGAAAAAAATTCATTTACAGAAAGAGTTTTTACTGAAATTCAAGAATATTTTGATGGTAAACGAAAGAAATTTACATTTGACTATAAAATGAGAGGAACTGATTTTCAAAAAAAAGTATGGAAAGCTCTTTTGGAAATTCCTTATGGCGAAACTTGCTCTTACAAAGATATTGCAAAAGCTATTGGAAATGAAAAAGCAAGCCGTGCAGTTGGGTTAGCAAATAACAAAAACCCAGTTACAATTGTAGTTCCCTGCCATCGTGTAATTGGCTCAAGTGGAAAGTTGGTTGGTTATGCTGGGGGTCTTGAAATGAAAAACGTTTTATTAACTATGGAGAAGAAAAATAAATGAGTAAAATTATAGTGTTATTCGAGGTAAAGCCAACTAAAGAAGGGATGGAAAAATATTTAGAATTAGCAGCAATGTTAAAACCGATGCTTTCAAATACTGAAGGCTTTATAAGAGCAGAACGTTTTCAAAGTTTAAATGAAGAAGGTAAGATTCTTTCGTTGAATATGTGGGAAAGTGAAGAGGCCGTTGCAAAGTGGCGCAATAATGTCGAGCACAGAATGAGTCAGTCTGTAGGTAAAAAAAAGCTCTTTGAGAGTTATACAATAACTGTTTGCTCTACGATTAGAGAATATACAGAGATAAGTAGAAATGAAGCCCCACAAGATTCAAATGATTTTTTTCATAAAATGTAACGTAAGCCTAGTTTTATCTGTTTTGGGACAAATGAAAAAGTGTGGTTGTGGTTTTACTGACTACTGAACACACAATAACTGTACGTCATAAATAAGTTTGCGATTATAAAAAAGGTATATTATTTGCGGCCATCAAAGGATTTATTTTTAGCATAATAAGCTCTCTTCATTAAATACATTTCTTCATCTGCTTTTTTTAGGGCTTTTTCCCATGCCTCAATAGTAGACCCTTCACAGACCGCATAACCCATAGAAACAGAAGCTTCCGGGATAGAATTTTTACAGAGTTTATAAGCTTTCTTTTGCACAAGGTCTATATACTCGCTAGCTTTGTTTTGGTATTCGCAAGGAATAATTGTTGCAAATTCATCTCCTCCGATTCGGTAAGGAATACAGTAATCCATGCTTTCTATGACAAGTGCCTTAGAACAAGCTTCTATATAGTAATCTCCTGTTTTATGCCCTAATTTGTCATTCACGGTTTTTAATCCATTTAAATCGGTAATAACAAGGGTTTTGCCGTGTAGCCTTTGCCGCTGGATATCATTATGAATATCCATATCAAAAGCATTTCTATTTTTTAGTTTAGTAAGAGCATCAGTGTTGTATTTGTCTCTAAAGTTTGGGTTAGAGATTCTCCTAAATTGAGAGCGTGCAATGAATCCAGATAAAAGGCTTATAATAAGAATAACGATGCTCACCTTTATGCGAATGTTACGATATACTATATACTGAGTTTGAGCTGGGAATTCAATTCCAATAGCGGCAACAACGTTACCATCTTTATCATGTAGAGGATAGTACGCAACAAAAACAATACCCCATTCTGTTTTAAGTATATCATCAGGCATAACAATATTATTTTGTAAAGCCATTAGAAGGGGTTTTTGGAATTCTGCTTCTATGTAATCTCCTACATTTCTAAAATCTGGATCAGTGTAAGGCAGTCCGTCTACATGATAGATTAAATCACCATTTTCACGTTGTATTGCCGTGTATAAGTATTTTACTTTGTAAACTGTACGAATGCTATCTAAGTACTGATGAGCGATTTGATAACTTTCTCTTGTCATGTCGTCTTTATTTTCAATATCGGTAAAAATAGTCATGTCCAAGTTTTCATCAATTTGTGTTGCTAATAAATTAACCTCATCTTCAAGCATAGAGAGCATTTCTTTGTAGCTCATTGAATAAACAACAGATGAAACTAGGATACTTGAAATTGCTACCATTATGGCAACTAAAATAGTAACTTGAAAATCAACTCTCTGCAATAATCTTTTTAGCATGGAATCCTCATATAGATTAACTAGGTTCATAAGAACATAATATATTCTAAATTGTATCACAGTTTTTTTAATAAAACAAGAAAATTATATGACATTTTACTTTATTTCAAATGGGCAATCATTGTTATTTGAAAAAGCAAGTAAACTATCGACAGATGTTTTTACCATCATCGAGATTGCTTCGTATGTGAAAAAGGCAATATGCTGAGTCATAACAACATTCGGAAATTGACGTAAATATGCCATCTCACGATTCTCTAAAATATCTGATCTTCTGTCTTGATGGTATATGCCTTTTTCGTTTTCAATAACATCTAATCCAAGGGCTCCTACTTTTCTGTTTTCAATAGCATCAATGATATCTTCTGTATTAATTAGTTCCCCTCGTGCACAATTGATAATAATAATACCATTTTTCATTAATTGTAAACTTTGTTTGTTGATTAAGTGCTTTGTTGATTCAAAAAGTGGGATGTGCAACGTTATTATATCGCTTTGCTTATATAATTCTTCTAAACTAACATACGTAATTTTATTTTCAAGCTTTGCATTCTTTTGTGTATCAAAGCCAAGTATTTTACAACCGAATCCTTGTATGTTTTCAATAACTTGAGCCCCAATATTACCTGTACCTATGACTCCAATTGTTAGATTGCGCATTTCTTTTCCTTGCAGGCCTGTTAAAGAGTAATCATTTACATTTCCTCTAAACATAGCTTGCTTATAATGACGTAAACACATTAGCATAAGCATGACAGTATAATCGGCAACCCCATGTGGATCGTAGTAAGCCCTGCTGACTCTAATACCAAGGCTCTTTGCATAGTCAAAGTCAATATGATCAAATCCGATTGTTCTCGTAGAGATATACTTCACGCCATGGGCTTTTAGCAAGTCCAGCATTTCGCGGTTAATTAAGCTGTGCCCCAAAATGCTAATCCCCTCAAAACCTTTCGTTAATTCTACGTTATCGATCGTGAGGTTTTCTTTTATGCACTTTATTTCTGGTTTTACTTTTTTAAAATGTTCTTTTTCATAATCTTTTACTTCAAACGCTATAAATTTCATATTAGTTCCTTTATTCCTTTTTGAACTCGTAATGAGAGGTATCATGAAAAGGAGGGTTATATTATTATTAATTACATTATCATAATTTTAATCCTTAAGCAAGATTTTCCATGGATTTTTATATAGAGTCCGTACTCTTAGTTGATTACCCTTTTAGGAATGTTGACTTATATTAGTAAATAGTATATGCTCAAAAAATGATTTTTGCATACTAAGGCGTAAATCATTAAATTAATAATACACGGAAGCGAAAAATATGGAGAATCATAACAAATTAGACATAGCCGCAAAGCTCTTTCCTTCTGTGACTAATAAGGGTAATTCATCAGTTTTTAGAGTTTCGGTGATTTTAAAAGAAGAAGTAGATGCACATGCTTTACAACTTGCCGTTAATATGATTTATGAAAGATTTTCACTTTTTTTTCTGCGGTTAAAAAAAGGTTTTTTTTGGAATTACTTTGATACCAATTATGTGCATTTTACTGTTGAAAAAGAACTACTGTCCCCTTGCGATAATATACTTACATTTGAAAATAAAGGGTATATTATTAAGGTTTTGTATTATAAAAATAGAATATCTGTAGAAGCATTTCATTCAATTACTGATGGAAGTGGCGTATTAGAATTTATAAAGTCTTTAGTGTACTATTATCATTGTGTAAAACATGGAGAAATAGATTCGCAAGGGAAAGTACTCTTATTTAATGAAGCTAAGAAAAATGATGAAGATAGTTTTCTTGAACATTTCAGTAGGTCTCAACGACGAAAGAAAAAAACAATCAGAAGAGAAAGAAATTCTTTTAGAATAAAAGGCAAAAAATACGCTCAAGGTGGGAATAGTGTTGTAACTGCTACGATTTCCGTTAATGAATTAAAAAAATATTGCAAAGAAAAAAAATGTACAATTACAGCTTTGTTAATTGCAAATATGATAACTTCAATTTATAGAGAAAAACAAAAGGGAACGAAAAATAAAAAAGAAATTGTCATTGCGATTCCCGTAAATTTGAGAAAAATATTTTCCTCACAATCATTAAAGAATTTTTTTGGAGTTATAAACGTTGGATATCGTATGGATGATAGTGTTATTTTTGAAAGTTTAATACAGTCTGTTCATGAGCAATTACAATTTGCAGGGGATCAAGATTATCTTGGAAAGGCTTCAGAAAAAAATGTGAAAATTTCAAATAATTTTTTTTCTCGGCATATGCCTCTAATATTTAAGAATCTCCTTATGCCTATTGGTTTTAATTTGATGGGTGAAATAAAAAAAACAATTACAATCTCAAATATAGGGAAAATAGATTTACCTGATGGCGTAAAACCCTTCATAGAACATGCAGAGCTTCTTTTATATCCGACAAAAATGAGTCCAATTAATTGTGGGGTATGTTCCTTTGAAGATACATTGAGTATAAGCTTTACACGATCGATTATTGACTCTGCAATATTAAAAAGGTTTATTACATCACTTATGGAAAAAACTGGTGCAAATATCACTGTGTATTCAAATCAATGGGGCGAGAAATATGAAAAAATGTAAAACTTGTGATGTTACCATTTATGAAAGTGAGAAATTTTGTCCTTTATGTCACAATAAAATGGGAAGAACAAAAGCTAGTATCATAGAGTATCCTCGGTATGAAGATGTTATAGAGGCAGCATCTTCTTTAAGAAACATTCCGTTGTTTATTACAATTACAGGAATACTTATTTGTACATTTATTAATATTTTTACACATGATAAAGGAGAAATCCTTTGGTCAATTCTCACTGGGGCCTCAATTTTATATTCTTTTTTTATGTTTAAGCTTTTAAAATCACCTCATAGGCGTTTTGGGGCAAAATTAGTCTGTAGTTATATTTTGTCCTGTATACTTGTTACGATAATTGATTTTTCAACTTATATGTTGTTTTGGTCAACAGATATTGTTTTTCCCTTTTTTACACTTGGTGTTATTGTTTATTTAACGGTACTGGCTATACAAAACAAGCGAAGCTTTTCAGAATATTTCGGCTATATTTTAGTTGTTACTGCACTTAGTTTTATTTCTGTTATCCTGTATTCGATTGGCTTTTATCACCGCGCATGGGGTTCTTTTGTTGCAATTCTAAGTTGTATTATTATTGCTACGGGGCTATATCTGTTTGCAGATAGCACTTTAAAAGCTGAAGTAAAAAAGAGATTTTACAGATAAAAATCACCAAAAAATTGAGATAATCAATACACATCTAAGCAAACGGTTTATGTACTTAAATAAAAATTATAGATACATTGCGTATTTTGCCTGAACAATAAAGCGAAAATACGCAATGTTTAACCATCATTTATTTCTTTTTAATAGCAACAAGGGTTAAGTCATCATATTGCTCGTCTTCTTTAATATGTGTATAGTACATATACTCAGCAAACTCAGTATGATCTCTTTTATTAGCGCAGTAATCACTGTATTGTAAAAAGTGCTTTTGTAAAAATTCATCAACCTTTCTGTCCACTTGTACTCTATCAAACTCTGTTGCGTTTGGCATTGGGTACATGCGGAATATTTTTTCAGCTGAAACAAGTGCCATAATAGCATTTTCTGCTGTAGGTTCGCAAGAAGAGAAATCAAAGACTAATTCTTCATGGTCAATTGGACTATGATATTTTTCAATTTTGTATGTGCTTTGTGAAAATACTGCTTCTATAATTGCGTTTACTCGTTCAGGAGCCATTTCTTCACCATCCATACCGTATGTATGATGGCCGTGAATATCACCTTCTTTTAAGCCTGGTTCCTCACAAATAACGACATTGTAATCTTTATCCCTAAATAAACGTTTTGCTTCTTCAATACCGTCAGTATAAAGGAATAAAACATCATCTTTGTCTAAATGAAGCTTTTCAACTACAAAGCCACCTTTCATTTCTACCATAAAAGTCGGGAATACACCAGAGGCTGGAGTTTCGGTTAATGCAATAGTTTTCTTTTTTCTTTCAGATGCATCATAAATGTGTATAAGATTATCCCCAGCATTACAAAAGTGAACATCTCCTCCGACTGAGTCAAAGATGCAAAGTGTAAAGGCCGCAAAACGTCCCTTAAACCCACGAGATTCAATGAGGTCATTTATTCTTCCTACGATTCCACTAAGGTCATACTTGTCTTTTTTGTATGTCCAATCTTTAAAGTAGTTTAAGAATAACGTTGCTACTTCTACCATAATAAGAGAGGCTGGAACCCCTTTTCCTGAAACGTCACATTTAATAACGGCAAAGTGTCTGTCATCAAGTTTTAGATAATCAAAATAGTCTCCTGAAACACCCTTTGCTCCTTCATAATATCCAAAGAAAGTTGCGTTGTTATCCTCGACAATACCTGTAGTGAGTTTTTTACCATCTGAATCTACTGACAGAGGAATAAACATTTTTTGCACTTCTTTACCAACTGTAAGGTCTTTTGCAGCCGCAGCGGCTTTTACAAGGCCATGAGTCATGTCGTTTACAATTACCCCGAGGTTACCAATTTCATCTCGGCTTGTGATCTCTATGTCTTTACCTTCAAGTTCTTCTTTATCCTCTGTGTCTCGAATCATTTGTACGTGCGCTGAAAGGCGACTAATCGGCCGGATGATAATTGTGGCTAACATAAATGATCCGATTACACCAATTGCAATTGCAAAAAATGCAATAATAAGTGTGGTTGTGATGATTGTAATCTGTGCATCTCTTAAAGAAGCAAGTAGGTTTTCAATGCTTATTTGAAGGACTACAATGCCACGTGCATACGTTTGTTCTGACCCTTGTCTATATAATACTGGTTTGTAAAATAAAAAGTCTGTTGAGTCTGCAGAGAAACTTTCACTATTAAATGCTGGTATGGAGCCTGATCCAGAAACTGACAGGGCATTTAATTGCACAGTGAGATTTTCTGTTAGTTGATTTATTATGGATTGGATTTCATCTCGTCTGGCAACGGACGCAGTGTCGGTTGCCAATGCAAGTGCGATACCTTCTTGAGTTAAGCTACTAATGTTAGCGGTAATTTCTCCAACTTCACTAATTGCGGTAGCATTAATTTCATTCAACTGAGTGATAACGGGTTCAATTGCGGTATCAGTATAGCGAGAAGATCCCAATATAAGGTTTTCTGAATCTATTTTTTCTGTTATGTTTGGATCATTTGATACCCATACATGGTCAAGGTTTGTATCACTATTATTTGCTGGCAAGCCTAAAATTGTGGCGTATTGTACTTCTTCCATTGCTTCTGTTTGGTTTAACAAAAGTCCAAGCTCAAGTAAGTTTGCGCTTGGCATATAGTTTTTTACACCTGATGCGAGACTATCTGATAATACATTAATTCTCTCTTGTAGTCCGTCAGAAAGTGTTTCCTCCTGAGTCCCAATAAAAACGTAACCAAACGGTATTGCTACTAAAAGAATCACGGTGAGTACAAGCGCTGATGTAAAAAGCATCATCTTGTATTTTAAGCTTATGCCACGACTCTTTAATTCGGTGCTTTTTTGTTTGTCGGTAAATGGCATAGAACCTCCTGTAATAAGTGCATGCACTTCTTGCTGTATAGTTATTGTATCTTTTGCAGTTAGGATTAATCCTCGTATCGCAAATATCATTCCCATAAATGCAAATGCAAAAACTGACCATAAAAGTATATCACTAATTTGTAGTGTTATATTATATGTTTGAGTTATATTATTCCAATTTGGATTAAATCTGTATGTGTAGTCACCGATTTTTACTGTACCGAAAGAGCTTACTGGTAAAATCGGACGAGACATAAATAATCCTCGTTCTGTGTGATAAAGGCCTATTCTATATAGTCCTTCATCAAGGCTAGAAAAAGAAATATTTTGAATTTGTTGATCAGAGATAATTGAATAATCATTGGATGATAATTCAAGAACGAGGTCATATGGGGCAACGCCATCACTGTCAATATACACAGCTGAAATAACGCCGTCATATGTAAAGCCTTTTCCAAGTATATTTAATGAAACATTTCCAAAAATATCGGTTTGTGGTACTGCTGCTGTAATAGTTGTAAAAGGAATATATTTATTGAGATATACAGGAGTACTGGTAACTTCACCTATATTGCCTACTGAATCAACTGCAGCGACAGAAAATAAATATACACCATTGTCTTGGTTATCCCATGCAGCAATTGGTTCTTCGCTAACAATTCTTGGGGGTAACTGTGGCTCAATTGTAGAAAGAGCTTGTGCAGAATAGCTTTCAGGGTCTTCAAGATAGCTCGATATCGGTGCTACAAATTGTAGGTTGTATGTGTACCCTCCAAGCTGATCACTCGTATCTGTGTTTTGCCATGAAATATTAAAGGTATTGGATACTTGAAACCCATCTTCGTCCACATTTAGGGTTTGTGTCAGTTGTGGCGTTGTAGGGGCAGTGGTATCTCTATAGTACGTAATTATTCCACTGTCAGACCAGTTTCCTGCATTGTCTAAAGTTCGAGCTTTAATATACCATCGGCCATCTTCAGTTATAAATGTAGAAATAGCATTTTCATCGGGGAATGCCATTAAACGTTCTGGTGGGTCTAAAAAGGCACTTTGTGTAATAATCCATGAGAAACCTGCAACACCTGATGAGTCCTCTGGTGTTGATACTATTATATCAACTCTGTCTGAAGAAGATCTTTGGCCTTGTGTAAATGAAATAGGTCTGATAGTAGGAGGCGCTGCGTTTCTATCTACAGATAAGCGTGTTACTTGAGGATCTCCATCGCTTTCAGTTTGTTCCCAAAAAATATGCAAATCTTTATTATTATTTGTAACAAGAGGATATCCAAATACAGAAGAAATGTTTTCGGTTGAAATACGGTTTTCAAGCCATAACAAACCTCGTTTTTGAGCAAAGTAAATGCTTTCAAGCCCAAATCGTGTGTCAAACCAAAGGATTGTTAGCTCTCCGTTATAATTAAATAAGACAGGCTGGCGAGCAATAACATTGTTTAAAGTAATTTGCTCAATGCGTCCTGTAATGCGCCCTTCTGACGTTAGCTGTGCTATAAAAACTCCGGGGCTTTGAGACGAAGTCATTGGAGCACGTTCCCATGCAAGGTATGTTGTTGTATCAAAAACATGCAAATAAGGACGCTGATTTGTATATAAATTTAAATCTTCGCCAGTTGCTCCAGTATTTGTAAGTAAAAAAGCAGAACTCCAACTTTCAAATGTAGTACTGGTGTTGTATGTAGAATATAATTGATATGTAATTCGGTTGTTTGCAGTTAAGGCTGCTTGGAATACAACCATCTCGTTCCCATTTGGCAAAACTGTAAGTGTAGGGACAAATGAATTGTCTAGAGGTCTAGAAGGAGTAAAATCTGTAAAGTTTGTCCAGGTGATACCATCTGTAGATCGAGCTATTTCTAGTGAAAAAGATTGCTCTTCACCTTTTGTTGCAAAGGCTATAAAGCCACCTCGTGCATCCTTAAATATACGAGGGGCTACAAGGTCCGTGTCATCATTTATAATATCTGTTCTTTCAAATGTTGCGCCTTTATCATTTGTAGTAAATACAGAAATTGTATTTGGAGCTGTTAAAACTGCTATTGATGCAAGACCTGAGTCTGTTGCAGCAACAGAGAAAAGATTTGGAATTTCTCCTGAATAGGCAAAAGGACCTGCAAATTTTTCTCTTGTTTCCCATGTTTGGGTTTCATTCAAAAAAAACTGAGCTGAAAGCCATATTTGATTGTTATTATTTTCATCTACTTCAATTTCTTGCCAGACAACAAGAGCTTTATCATTTTCACCAGCTACAGTTGGAAAAAGACCCTCTCCATCAGACAAGGTAACAGGGTTATCCCAGTACAAGTCTTGGGAAAAAACGGGGCTTACAAAAAAAGAGAGAATACAAAATAGTAATAGAGAAACAAACTTTCGAGTCATCACAATAAAGAATCCACCCTTTGTTTTAAGTCAATAATTTTGGCAGAGTTTGCAACTTCAGGAAGTTGTAATAATTGCGTTACTAAGGCAGATGCTGTAATTATGTTTCCACTCGCTAATTCTTGTATAGCCCGTTGATACAAGTTCTCTGCAGCAGACGAAAGAATAACTACGGCTCCACCACCCAAAGATGTGTTTATCCTATCGAGAAGTACCAATGCATTTTGATTTTCTGGATTTAAACTTACTGCTTCATTCAAAAGTGCCAGTGCATTATTTAGGTTAATTTCAGTGCGGGCACTGTTATTGTATATACTACTAGCTTGGTTTGTTAACGTATTTGAGCGAGAAATTGAGGCAACATCAGGAGGAGGAAGAATTATTCCTAATTCAAGTTCTACTGTATAGATAAAATCTTCTAAGCCTGGATAGTCAGGGTTGATTTCAAAGAGGTCTAATAGGTCTACATATGCTCGAGTTGTTGTGTCTGGGTCTGTGTAATCATCTTGGGCTTGCTCAAATTTTTGAGTAAATTGGTCTTCGAAGGCGACAGGATCTATTAGTTGGTCTATTCTGAGTGCAAGAAGTCCTGCTTCTTGGTGGAAAGGATATAGTACTTGAACATCACGTATTTTATCTCTTGCAAGATTTAACTCATCAAGTGCTGCATCCCTGTTATTTGTGTTTATGAGTTGTTGGGCGTTATCAAAATGTCTGTATGCAATGTTTAATGTTTGACTCATTTCTGGGTATAGTGGATCTGTAGGAGGTATTGTTCTTCCTGTTGTAATAGACAGAGCATTTCCAATGAGTGCTTTTAAAGCAACAACTTCGGGGTTTGGTGTGACGTTTGTAATTGCCCATTGTGATTCTGCTTGTAATATTAAGCTTTCTGCTTGGGAAAAATTACTGTTGTAATAATTTTGTCTAGAGTCTGTAATTAATCGTCGTACATTCTGAACAATTATTTCGTTTTCAATAAAGGCAATTTGTTCACCAAGCGCTGCGAGTTTTTCGTCGCTTTCGATTCTTAAATTCTCTGAGTACTGATACGATAAGGCTTCGTTATATTTTGTTCTTGCTCGTTGTAGTGCATCGCGGCTAGCAGAAAAGTTTTCTTGGTCAAGATATTCTTCTGCTTGTGAAAAACGAAGTTCTGCTTCATTTTCTGCTTGCTGAGCAAGACGGACACGTTGTGTTGCTAATACGATATATTCTTCAGATTGAACTTTTATTTCTTCGAGGGACGCAATATCTTGTTGAATTTGTTCTCTGTTTACTTCGAATGTTTGAGAGTTCTGTACACCAAGGTTTTCATTTTCTTGTGTTTGTTGTAAAAATGAGTATTCTGCTTCTAGTGCTGCAATGTCTTGGTCAAGTGTTCCCACTATACCTTCTAAGGTAGAAAGGGCCAATTCAGGATTCGAGAGTGTAGAGGTTGTAAGGGCTTCGTTAATCAAAGGTATGGAGCCACTGTATGATGAATCGTAGTCGGTTTCAATAAGAGTTGACCCTTCTGCTATAAATACAGACATACGTTCCCAAATTTGAAGCGCTTCTATATAGTTTTGATCTGAAACAGATTCAAAGTTTTTATCAAGTGTTCGTTTTAAACTAGCAAGCTCAGGGTAGATATCATTTTCAGCTGCAGAAAACGACGAAGTGTTTCTTGCTATGATACCTTCTTGTTGTTCCATGTTTTCAAGTAAAACACTGATTTCACTCGAATATGTTGCGTTTGCTTCTGCAGCGGAAGCAAGGAAATCTTTATAATCGGTAGTGCCACTTTTTATGACTGCATCCGGCGACTGAGGATCCAAGTATTCTTCAACCTCTAATCTCTGAGCTATTAATAAGTCTGCATAACTGATGAGGGACTCTGCTTGCGTTAAAAGGTAATTACTATAATCTATCACATTTTGATATGCGATATGTGGATTGGTTTGAAATGTTGTTTCAGTGTCATTTAATAATTCATACTGATTAAGTAAATCTTCTCCCATAGCAACAATAGATCTAAGTTGAGACACATCATTTTTTATTTCATTAGTGTTTTCAAGTTCATTTATAGTTTGACTATTTAGAGAATCAGTTAATTCTTCTGTGTAATGGGCTATCATTGATGCTAAGCTTTCTTTAGCTTCTTCATAGGAATCGTTCCATTGTGAATCCATTGCCTTTATTATGTCAGCCTCAGAATCATTTCCGCGTCCAAGTAATAAGCGATAAGCAAAGGGTAGGAAAAAAGCATCAGTAAGTTCAGGAAATTGCTCTTGTAACAAGTCTGATTGCTCTTGAAAATAATATCCTGCCTGTAAATTGGTATTTCGAATATCTGCAAATTCGTCTAAAACCTCTTGTATATCTTCAAAGTCATCAAGGGCTGCACTAACATTGTTTCTAGAGAGGTTATTGTTAAAGCTTTCAAAAGTATTTGCAAATCGATTTTCTAGTTGTTCGTAATCATCAAGGGCGTCTCTTACAACATCAACTCGTGCATCCACTGCATTCACCATAGCGTTATTAAAACCCTGGTCAAAAAAATCGTCATAATATAATTCAAATCCATCTGTAAAACGAATCGCAGCTTCAGCATACTCTTTTTGAGATAATAACTCTGTTCCGTCTTCAATTATTTGTTCATATAAGGCCCTGAAATAGGTAAATTGAGAGGACACCTTAATTCGTTCAATAAATTCTCTATCTTGCTCGTTGGGGTTTTTTTCCATTGTTTCTAATTCTGCAATAATATCGAGCTTTTTCTTATCGTTTAGAGGTTCATTTACAATAATTCGAACTAGTTCATCAGTTTTTCGTTTATAATCATTTCTGAATTTAAAAATTTTGTCTATTCTTTTTTGAGCATTTACAAAGTCATCAGGGTTTTCACGAAGGTATCGCTCTGCCAAAATTAAGGCTTCATTTATTCTGCTTTCTTTAATAAGTGCATCTACTTCACTTAATTGTACATCTGGTTCTGCCATAGCAAATGCACTTGTGCCAATGAGGATAATTAAACAATAGAGCAAACATTTTTTATAAATAATTAACCTCCTTCTACAAAAATACGCAGGCAAAAATGGATAAATAGTTAGGTTTTACTGATGTGTTTGCAAAAAATCGAGTAAATCCCATGCTATAATTATAACACAAATAAGAAAAAAAAACAGGTTTTGCCCCTGATTACAGAGTTTGCTGGTGTGTTATTTTTTGTATAGCAAATTTCCACTTATTATAATTTTCGGTATTTTTTTGTTAAAATATAGAGAAAAAAGTCCGAAAATAATATATAATAGTAATATGGTTCAAAAGAATATAAAACGGATAGTCACAATACTTCTCATTGCTTTTTTTATGTGTGTGCCTTTTTTGTATTCATATGAATATTCTGATTTCTATGACTCGCTTGCAGATGCTTTTGGTGGTTTTGTAGATCCAAACGCGGGTAATACCATATTTACAACGTTAACAGCACCATTAGGAGGAAGATCCGAGGCAATGGGGGCAGCATATACTGCGGTTGCTGATGATTTAGCTTTTTTAAATCATAATCCTGCAATAAGTGCAGTTCTTCCGACTACTCAGTTAGCTCTTTATCATAATTTTTGGATAGCCGATTCCGCAATTGATACCATTGCTTTTTCACAAAGAAATGGTGACTTTGGTTATGGAACATCATTAAAGAGTTTTTATGTACCTTTTACTGAGTATGGATTGACAGGTGAAAAGCTTTCTCGAGGTTATTATTCTGAAACAATAGGAACGCTCAATTTATCATATAATCTTTTTTCAGGGTATCATTTTAAGGGACTTGCATTTGGAGTTAATTTTAAATTTGGATACAGGGGTGTTCCAGATTTTGCTGATTCTACAACAAATCAAGTAGTTGTTAATTCTGGGCTGGCGCAATCTGCTGTAGCAGTGATGGGTGATGCAGGTATTTTGATGCGGTTTGACTTTGGAAGATTTTATAACTCGCGAGAACCAAATTTTAACATAGGTATTTCAGCATTAAACTTTGGGGTGGCGTGGACTGGGTTTACCCATAGAGTTGTTATGGATGATGCCCTTCCTGCTACTATAAATATTGGTATTTCATATAGAGCTATTGCACCTTTATTGATAAGTCTAGATGCCCAAAAGCCAATAAATGTATTTGACTACAGTAAATCAGAGGCGTTTTCTTTTGGTGTTGGAGTTGAAGGAATTATTACAGATTTTGTTTCGATTCAAGGTGGTTTTTTGGTTAAGGGAGGAAACCCAAAGATAAGCTTAGGATCTCAACTCATATGGAATGAATTAACGTTTAATGTAACCTATTCTTTGGACTTAACATCCTCTTTGAGTCCTTTTAATAAAATTAGTTTGTCAGCTAAGTTGGATTTTGGAGATAGGGGACGAGCCGAAATCTTGTCGCAAGTTGATGCCTTATACATGGAAGGTTTAAACTTATATGTAGAAGGACAATTTGTTGAAGCTATTGCCATTTGGGAGGAAGCAAGGGTTCTTTTCCCTGGTTTTGATCCTGTGCTTGACGGATTGAAGGCCGCAAGGCAAGCAATAGAATTGCGTACAACTATTGAAGATGTTCAGTCACTTGATGTTGTTCCCTAAGGCAGGATAATTATTTTTTGCAAAAAATACGATAATTAGTCCATGCAAAAAATGGATATCTTTTTTCAGCCTGAGTAAGCCACTTAGTGCTAATATTGCTTGCTCCCAAAGAATCGAAAATCGTAGAGAAATCCAAAATGCTTTGGATATGTAAATCTAGTTCATCGCCTTTACTTGCATTTTGTGCCATTTTTGCCCAGTCTGATGAGGTTGCAAAAAGTATTTCCCTTGCAGCAAGGTTTAAGGCTCTTTCTTTTAAGCCTGTATCATTGGGGAAACGGTGGGAAAGTTCAATCATCCGTTCAACTGACTTTAAATTGGAGTGGTAAATCCAGCTATTAGTTTTATCAAGAAGATTTTCTGCATAACCACTACCTTCACTTGAACTCATAAAAAATTGCGTTTTTGGAAGTTCTTCTTTAGGATCGATTAAGTCAGATAACATAACACTAGTGATATTAGCTTTTTCTTCAATATTTTTAATTACTTCAGTTAACCAGATAATGCCTTCATGCCACGTTTGCCCTAAATCTTGATCATCAAGAACGCAAACTAATGAAGTTTTTTCGCCTTGAAGTTCTTCAGAGGCGCTATTTAATCTAGTTAAAGCTTGGTCTACAAAGTCTTGGGCGTCAATGCTTGCCTGTTGTAATGCTTTTTCCTCGTTATATAATGTATGCGGAGTTTTTTGAGACCAATACTTAAACCCTGTTGCATAACGTGCTTGGTCTTTTTTAAAAAACATTTGTAAGTCATCTATGTTTGCTTCGAAACCTAAGTCTCTGTTTTGATCTCTATAAATAGGATTTCGGCTGTATCCAGTTGGCCCGAATATTTTTTCCTTTCCAATTTTGTCGTGTGCAAAAACAGTCAGTAAGTTCATACATCGAGCTGGAGAAAAAATACCTTTCGGTGGTTCTGGGTTTGCAAAAAGAAATCCGTGGGTATTAAGAATAGTATAGTTAAAGCCATACTTACGTATGCTATCTTCAATTGTTGGTGCGTATCCCATAAAAGGAAGCCAAAATCCATCAGGTGCTGAGCCAAAAAAAGCCTTATGAGCACTCAACCCTGCTTCTATGTGGGCATTAATTAATTCAGGGTATTGTGCGTAATGCGGAAGATAACAATGTTCTAATGTTGTTCCCAATAGTTCGATTCTTCCTGCACTTGCATGTTCTGAAAATTTAAGTAAGAGGGTTCCTTGTGTGATGCCTGCAAAGTAGGAGTATGTTTGTTTTAGATTTTTTAAATATAACTTTGCTAAAGCGTTCTCTTCTTCGTTGTTTTTAGTTTTTATTAATTCTTTTTCACCCAATTCAATAAGATTTTCAAGCCATAATGTATAATGTTCTTGGATAATATAATCATCTAACATAGAACATAAGGTAGGCGAAATAACCATGTTTATTTTAAACGAAATGTCTTTTTTTGCAAGTGAATCAAACATGCGCAAAAGAGGAATGTATGTATCAGTTATAGCGGGAAAGAGTGTGTTGTTCCAAGCAGCTTGAACGACGCTTGCATCCTGTTCTGCTGCCGCTAAATTTGGTTGATGTAGCACAATGCAAAGTGCAAGTGAATGTGTTGTTTTTTTTCGTGTCATAATTTTATTAAACTCTTACAAATGAATGTCGGTGTTCATTATAGTGTGTTTTTAAAATTGCTGGTAATCCCGATAATGTTTGAATTGGTGTAAATGTTTTTTGAAGACCTGACAGGCTAATGTCTACCGCTAGCATAGGTTTATCTACCCTATGTGAACTTGCTAAAACTTTAGCAGCTTTGTCATCAAATGTAACTATGAGAGAAACAGCAAATGAGGCATATTCCGATGATAACAAAATAAATTGCTCTTTTTCAGTAGCGTTTATTTGTATGTCAAATGTTTCACTAACATCATTTGTCGTTGCACTTTTATAGTATAAAAGTCGAATAACAAGGTTCTCAAAAGATGAGTCTTCCATTGCTTCCAATAATTCATCTTTGTTAAAATCCCAAGTTACATAGCACCAAGCCGGATTTCGTAATACTGCAACAATTTTATTTTCGTTGTAAGAAAAGGGTATTTCAAGAATTTCAGTGTCAGTAGATGTCTCCTGTCCTTTTGTGTCTGGGGCAACTTGCTCTCCAACTAAATCCAAAATTTCAGTAATAACATAACGACGAGAGAGATTTTCCGGTATGTCAATCCCATAATCATCGCCCAATGCAATTAGGTCATTTGATGATAGTGTTTCTAGATACGAACGGGTTAAATCATTTTTTTCCATACGCCTCTTCCTTCCTACCTTATGATGAACCTTATTGCAACTTGTGTCAATAGGTTTTAGAAGAAACTTGCAAAGTTTTTTGCATATAGTTTGGTATCTCTATGGTGATTGAAAGCGGGTTGCTTAGAGAGAATGTAGTTTTTTTGTTGTTTTTGTCTAAAACAGTGTCAGATAGATATTTGTGTGGGATTTCAAGCTTGCATGCTGCAAGGTGAAGTTTTTTTATTCCATGTTGTTTTTTTAGTAATTTGTTTAATTTAAAGTCTCCATATTTGTCATCTGCAACTATGGGGTTTCCGTTCTGTGATAAGTGTATTCTTATTTGGTGCATGCGTCCACTACCAAGTTGTATCTTTACTAAAGACAGCTGTATTTCCTCCAAAACATTTATATCATCTTGTTTTAGAGGAAGGAGTATTGTTTTTTCAATAGAGTAGCGTGTGAAAGCGGTTTTTTTAATGCCTTTATAATCAATGCTTTGTGTTATTTCACCACTTTTATTTCTAAAGGATCCAAGGCAAATAGCATAATATTCTTTTTGAATTTCCTTCGAGCTTATTATGCTTGTCCATGTGTGTGCACTTTGGGGATTTTTAGCAACAACAAGAAGGCCTTCGGTATCTTTATCTAATCTATGAACTAAGTGCACTTTTTTACCAACTTGTTTTTCAAGGTTTACATCTACACTTTGAACAAGGCCCTTGCCTCCTTGACTGGCAAGGCCAGAAGGTTTATTTATAATATAAATATCTTCATTTTCATATACAATTGGAATCTTATTCATCCGATATACTATATAGCAAATTTTTAAAATCTTCAAGCATAGGATTTAGAAAAGGTGGATACATGAAACAATTATTAAAAACAATAGTAAGTATAATGCTTCTTTTTATCGCAAGTCTTATTCCATTGTGTGCAGAGCAATTGCAATCCTCTTACTGGGGCTATACACTGGATTTGCCCGAAGGGTTTGTCCTTTCATCGCAGCAAGGATCTTCTCATTTTCAATTTGACCATTCATTAGTGCCTGTATCATTGCTTATAGCCTCATATGAAAAAGAGCGCTATACGACAGCAAAACAAGCTCTAACTGCTTCGTACAAGAGTTTGAACGTACAAGGCGAAACACATTCTGTCAGGTGGCGTAATAACGATAATGAAGTAGGTAGTTTTTTGATGCAACATGGTGGTGTAGATTATGCAGGTTGGGCTGTAAGTGTTGTTCTGCCTGAAGAGAAAGGAGTGACGGTTTGTATAGCATATGCTCCTAAAAATGTATTTTCACAGTATGAGAGTATTATTGTTTCGGCGTTAGATTCTATTGGTATTGATAGAGGTTCTCATTTTGAAGCAGGCATTCTTACTCGCTATGAGTTTGAAAATGAGGGAGATATTACAATAACCACAGAGATAAATGGGATAACGGTTGAAGGCGTGATGGATAAAGTTGATGTGAAGGCAAGCGAGTATGTTATACAAAGAGAGTATGACATATTGGTATTTTTTTCGCAAACGGATTATTGGCAAGAAGCATGGCAACGCTTTTATCGTATAGTTTATCGTGACTCTTATAAAAGGCTTGAGAGATTTTCTTTTTCTCTCTATAACGCATTGTATCTAGATTTAGAAAAGAATGATCCAGAAAATTTCGATACGAATTTGACACAAATATTATTGACGTGGGTACAAAATTTTGAATACCTTCGAATACCACTTGGCACTGATTTTGTTTCTTTAAACGCCATAATAGCAGGGAAGGGATCTGATTGTGATAGTCGAGCGTTGTTGCTTGCTGTAATTATGAATCAAATGCGTTATGATACAATGTTGTTTGTTTCGAGAGAGTATTCACATGCGTTTTTTGGGATTGCAATAGAAGGTCCTGGCGCTCGTTTATCTCATAACGGGACGAGCTATTTACTAGGAGAGACAACTGCACCTGTTGCATTGGGGCTTGTTCCACAAGAGTTTAGTGAAATATCAAAGTGGATTGGTATAAATGGTCTGTAGGTCTTATATTAGGCCTACAGAATCCAGTAAAAGAGAATATGCAGCTGTAGCATCTTCTGATTGAAGCAATCCATCTCGTAATTCTCTGTTTTTTAGTTTTGAACTAAAAAAAGATAGCGTTTGTAAATATTGGGCATGTTGATTGTATGCTGCAGCAATCATAAAAAGAAGGCGAACAGGTTCATCATCAATCGTTTGAAAATCAATTATTTCAACTTTGCTAATGCCAACGGCCATTACAAGATCTGTAACGGAAGATAGTCTAACATGGGGGATAGCGATGCTGCGCCCAATTGCAGTAGACATAAGCTCTTCTCGCTTGATTATTTCATTTGAAAGCTCTTCGACACTTTTTATTTGCGGGGCAGTAGCGAGAGTATTAGATAGTTCAATAAGAGCATCTCTTTTTGTTGAGTGATTGAGAAAAACAATTCTGTCAGGGGACAGTATGTTTTTTATTTGCACAGGATTTGAAGAGGTAGAAATTTTTGACGATGAACTAAGGCGTTCATTAACCCACTTTTCTATTTCTGCTTTTTTGAATCTCCATGCTGTTCCTATTTTTCCAGAGGGTATTTCCCCTTTTTGGGCCCAGTCATATACTGTTCTTTCTGAAACACGTAAGTATTTAGCTACTTCTTCAATAGTTAGAATATCGTCTTCCATGTTTTGACTCCTGTGCGCTTGTTTATTGGTCTGCTGTCCTATTTTTAAATTGAAAAGCTACGAAAAGGTTTGAACATTTTGCAAAATTTATGACTTTTTGTCAAGATGTTCTTTTGCGATTTTTATTCTTATTAAAAAACAGTTTGCTCTTTGTTATTATTTCTTTGCGAGCTCATGTAGTGCATCAAAGGGGAAAATTTCTCCTACGGTTGAGTGCACTAAGTTTTCTTTTGAATTTCCAAAGCAAAGAGGTGTGTCAGCACTTGCAAACTCGGAAAGCACCTGTCTGCAAATTCCACATGGACTAACTGGGTATGATGCTGAGGGAGTTGCAATTGCAAGTGCCTTAAATGTTTTGTATCCTTGAGTGACAAAGGTGAAGATGCCAGTTCTTTCTGCGCAGTTGGTTGCTCCAAAAGATCTGTTTTCGACATTAACACCAGTGATTACCGTGCCGTCCTCCATTAAAAAGGCAGCTCCCACTGGAAAATTTGAATAAGGGGAATAGGAATTTTTTGCAACATTAAACGCAATGTCGTATAATTCAGTAATAGTCATTGAAAGCCTCCGAAAAGAATGTGTGTTTGCCCCTTGACTAGCAAGGCGACTCTATTATAACATATAATCGTATGAAAAAGAAGAATAAAAGGTTTCCAATAGCAGGATTTTTAATAATTTTTGCTCTAGCATATATGCTTTTTGCCGCAAAACAACCCAAAAACGCCATCCAGCTGGTACCAGAGTGGACAATTGATATAACCCAACAATCTCTAACTTCAAGTGGGCTTAATACGAAGCCTTTTAAACTTGGTAATAGAATGGGATATTACACTAGTAGTGGCTTGCTTTCTTTTGTGCAATCGATAGAGCAAAAGGGTGTTATTTCGAGTGACTACATGGCTGTTTTTTCACCTGATGTACAAGAAGTAGAGGTGTTAGGGCCTGATGGGTTGAAAAAATCACTTATCAGCGATGTGGGCTTTCCGTATTTTGATGATGAGAGGATATTTTTATTTGCACCAACTGGAAATTCTTTTTCTATGTATAATGAAAATGGAGATGTTGTGTGGTCGTACGAAAACTATGCTCCCATCACTTCCTTTTATTCAAACTCAAAGGGAGTAATTGTGGGGTATGCTGATGGTAATATTACCGCTTTTTCTCTTGAGGGCGATATTGTGCAAGATTATTATCCTGGAGGCAGTGAGTATGAAATAATCTTTGCTTCAACAATGTCTGAAAGTGGTCGCTACACAGCTTGCTTGTCAGGTGTGGATGCTCAGCGGATTGTAGTTTCAGATATTGAAGGAAATACTAATAAAGTTGTTTTTCATAAATATGTTGAAAACCCTGTGTTTGAACAGAGTTTAATACAGTTTAGTTCAAATGATCAATATGTTTTTGTAAACGAAAACAATGTGCTAACAGTAGTGGATGTGAAAAAAGGGACAGCGAAGACTATAAGCCTCATTGGAAAAATAATTACAATAAAAGAAATAAACAACGGAGAATACTTTTTTGTATTAAGTAAAGGCAGAGAAGAAAATACGGTAACAATTTTTAACAATAATATGTACCAAGTTGGAGAGTTTGATTTTGCTGGGCAGAATGCGTTTTTAGACTCTGATGTAGATAGTATATATATAGGCTTTGATACTAAAATATCAAAAATTTATATCGACAATGAACAATAAAAAAGAGGGGATTGTCAGGTGAAGCAACGAATAAAAAATCGAATAATATACAGTATAATAGTTCTTTTTGTTTGCGCTTTAGGTGCGCTTGTTGCTTTTGAGTGGCCGCAAGATTCTCAACCAATTGAGGTATTATTTTCTGAGAGCAGAGAAGGAAATTTTAATAGTGGGGTGATTTTCTCAAACTCTAGCGAAGTTAAGGTTGCTGAAAGAGGACGTTTGATAATGACCTTAAAAAACAATATTTCAGATATGGGATGGTTTGAGTCTCCCTTAGGAAACACGGCAATTGTTGCTCATAGTAATGATATGATTTCTGTGTATTCTAATCTTACCAATATTCGTGTAGAGCCTTCAGAAAGAGATTTGGTTGAAGGTGATATGATAGGTATTAGTGGAGAGTCTGCTTGGAAGTCAGGTAATGAAGGATTACATTTTCAGGTTATTGATACACAAATGAAAACAATCATTAACCCTGTTGTGTTGATGAACGATGTGATACAAGTTAGGGGGGGTGTTATTGCAAATGTAGTTGCAGTAAACAGAAATGGAGTTGAGTTTCCGATGTACAATGGCGCAGTTTTAGAAGCAGGTTCGTATAGATTGTATATGGATATGCCTGATTCGACAATGATTCACAACTCACTGGTAACCTTAAATGGGGAAGTAAAAGAAACGGTCAACTATGACACCCTTAGGCAAAGTGATGGTGAGTTAATGATTTTTGGAAATACAGGATATAACTTTGACGATATTTATCCTGGAAATGATAAGATGCGTTTAGCAGAACTTATTCTTTCACGTGGGGTAAATACTATAGAAATTGCACTTTTAAACGTTGGTCAAACGCAAACTTCAACCAGATTTCGAATAACGGTAGAGTAAGTTGTCTTATTCAGTTATAACACCACCACCTACGGCAACATTATCTATGTAGACAACTGCCGATTGACCCGGTGCTATTGCGCTTTGTTTTTCTTCAAAACTAATTTTATATCTTGCTTCTTTTGCGATTCCTTTATCAGGATCTAAGGCTTCAATTGTAGCGATGCTGGGTTTAGAAGCGAGGCGAATTTTAACCTTTGCTTTGAATATTTCTTTTGGAGCATAATTTCCTGCCCATATCCAGTTATCTGCGATGAGTGATGCCTTTAAAAGGCTTTGTGAGTCGCCCATGACGATGGCATTGTTTTTAGCATCTATTGAGTATACATAAAGGGGTTTGCTTGAGCTTACTCCTAAACCTCGTCTCTGACCAATTGTATAATGTTCTATACCACGATGTGTGCCAAGTTTTTTTCCATCTATGTCGATGATATCTCCAGTTATAGACTTTTTATCTGAAAAAACTATATCTAAGTATTCGCTAGGGATAAAATCTTGGCTTTCAGAGCGCGATGCTGCAAATAAATTTTTCTCGTGAGCTAGACTTTTTGTTTGTTCTTTGGTAGAAAGACCGAGCGGAAATCTGATTTTGTGTAAAACATCAGAAGGAATTCTGTGTAAAAAATAAGCTTGGTCTTTAAAGTTGTCTATTCCACATGCAATCATAGGAGGAAAGAGATCAAGGCTCTTTTCTTGAGATGTTACTTTTTCATTATATAATGATTCAATGCTGCTAGTGCTTGTAACAATTCGAGCGTAGTGTCCTGTGCAAAAATAATCAAAATCAATACCCATAGCTGAAACGCCATCAAGTAAGGCTCCAAATTTTACATGTTGGTTGCAATGTACGCATGGGTTTGGCGTTTTTCCAGAACGATAAGCATTTTTAAAATAGTCAAGTACATATGTGTGGTATGCTTTTCGAACATCAATTACGTGGTATTCTATGTTTTCAGATTTGCAAAAATCCTTGCATTGATTAATATCAATTTGCTCGTCTGGGCCATAACATGAAAAGCGAAAACCTTTGTCTGATGGAGGAATCGGAAGGTCGTTATCCCAGCTGGACATTGTGACACCAATAACCTCGCAGCCTGCTTCTTTAAGTAGTAAAGCAGTGAGTGTTGAATCGACACCACCGGACATTCCGACAATAACTCTAGAGCCTTTTTCTGGCATTGGTAGATCTTGAAATA
>CAYJIS010000004.1:52862-68593 GCA_964370315.1 uncultured Treponemataceae bacterium | reverse complement strand
GAAACTCGAATACCCATTGATGATAGTTCTAGTGAGTTTTTTAGTACAGGATTCCATACTAATAAATCTCCATTTAGACCATAGTGGCCGTCTCCAGTTTCAGTAATCCAATCATCATAGTCAGGGGCCCTTCCATCGTGTGCATTTCCATCTGCAAGAGGGTTTCCAATACCAATGATAAAAACTGCACCATATTTTTTACACACTTCGTGCTCTCGCTCTTTTGTATTAAGATTAGGATATTCTTTTTGCAAATCTTCTGAATGTATAAATGTTATTTCTTCTGGTAAAATAGGAGTAATATCTGCGTAGCGATCATAAATGTAAAACTCTGTTCTTTTTAAGCATCTATATATTTTTTTTACTACATCTTTAAGAAAAGGAACAGTTCTCTCTTTATCACTCATCGCCATTTCCCAGTCCCATTGGTCAACATAAATAGAGTGGATATTGTCGAGTTCTTCATCTGCTCTGATTGCATTCATATCGGTATAAATACCAAAACCGCTTTGTAAGCTAAGATCAGAAACTTTTACTCTTTTCCATTTAGCTAATGAATGAACAATTTCCATTTTTGTTTCATCCATATCTTTTATAGAAAATGAAACGGGTCTTTCTATTCCATTAAGGTCATCATTAAGCCCAGTTCCTGTTTGCACAAAAAGTGGCGCTGTAACACGCGTTAAGTTTAATTCTGTTGAGAGTGCAAGCTGAAAAAATTCTTTAATCATTACAATTGCATGCTCTGTTTCTTTTACTGAAAGACTTGGATCATAGTTTTGGGGAATTGAAAGTTGTGACATGGAAACCTCTTCTATCTTAATGTAATGTGAGTATAGCAAAATAGAAGGATAATGTAAATATGTTTTTACAAGTGGTAAATTATAAAAAACTACGTTTTACTTGCTGTTTTATAGCTCTACGATATTACATAGAAGATTCTATTGCATTATTAACGGCTTCAATAATTGCTCGGCTAGTATAACTTGCTCCAGAAATAACATCAACCTTTGTAGAGTTTTTTTCTATTATGATTGCGGGGAGGGCTTCAATTGCATGGGTCCCAACACCAGGCGTTTCGTTGTGTTTTTCAATTTTAACTGCTATTATTTTCTGTTCGTCCAACGTTACACTTACTGTTAACTCCCCACCGAAACCTTTTGCAGTACCAAAAACTGTTTTTTCTTTTGCATATAACGCCAATACTGCAATAAGCATAAACGAAATAATGATTATTCTTTTTCTTATAGTAGCTGATATCTTAGACATAAAAACCTCTCTCTACTCTTTAAACTGCGCTTTGAGTATAGCACATTTTTGGAGTAATGAAAAGAAGTGTTACTCTGCATGTCTTTTCCTTGCATATATGTTATTACAGTGGTATACTTTAAAATCAATTTAGTTCCAAAATAAGGATGCTTTAATGCGACAAAAAAAACAAAAGTCAAAAAAACGAATCCTGTTAAAAATACTCATAATAACCCCTATAATACTAGGGCTATTCTTATACATTATTGCTCTTGTTACAATAGAGTTTGCCGTAAAACGCAAAGATGTTTCTTCTACCGATTATTATGAAAGTAAGGAGTCTACCATGGATTCGGCTGAGGTTGCAGCATTGAATGAGAACTGGTATGCACCAGGCGAAGAAGAAAAACGAAATGAAGTTGAAGTACAGGTTGAAGCATTTTTAGAGTCTTCAAATAATATGGAAGTGTACACAAAGGCCTTTGATGGTATAGATTTATATGCTCGTATTTTTAGGAATGAAAAATCAGCACTTTGGGCACTTGTTTTTCATGGATATGCTTCAAATCATGAAGAATCGCTAGATCTTGCAATGAATTTTTATAATAATGGGTACAATGTAATAACAAGCGATATGAGAGGACATTCAAAGTCAGGTGGAGAGTATATTACACTTGGATATTATGATCAGAAGGATGTTATCTCATGGGTAGATTATGTGTTGTCGATAGATAAAGATGCTCGCATTGTGCTTCATGGATCTTCTATGGCGGCAGCTTCGGTGCTACTTGCTGCAGGTAATGAAAATCTTCCGAGTAATGTTTTTGCTATTGTAAGTGACAGCTCTTTTACAGGTGCACTTGAAGTTCTTCGTGATTTAATGAATAATATGCTTCATATTTCTGAGTACCCCTTCATTATAACTTCACCCTTTGTCATAAAACTTCACACTGGTATTGATTTAACTGAAGTGAGACCTATTGATGCTTTAGATAATATAAATCTTCCTATTTTTTTTGTACATGGATTAAATGACTTTGTTATCCCTTCATATATGGTTCGTATATTGTATGATGCTTATGAAGGCCAAAAAGAAATTTTAGAGGTAGCAGGAGCGAATCATCTTTCTTCACGATATGTTGATAGTGAGTCTTATTATTCTATGATGTATGAGTTTTTATCGCGATATGAATAGAAAGTTTTCTTTTTGAGATTCCCTAAAAAAAACTGTGGTAGCAAGTGTACCACAGTTTTTTATTTAGTTTACTGAAATAGAAGCATCGTTTCGGTTTTCGTACGCTTTTACTATCGCTTCAATAAAGTTCCCGTGAGGGTCATTTAAGGTCATAGTTGCAGATGAAGTCACATCTACAAGCATTTCTTTTTCTTCGTCGTTTAGTGCATCATATTTTGCTTTATCATCAGCATTCATAGTTTCACTTAATTTAAGAGGTTTTCCATTTATATCAGATGTGTATTTATTGTACCAATCTTCAACTTCGACTACAGTCATACCAATAAACATTTCTTCAAAATAATCCATTTGGTCTTTGAAAGAGCCCGAGTTTAACATGTAGCTATCGCCTCGTTCGTCTTTAGTTGTCCAGTTGTTTGCGTTTTCCTTAAAGTTTTCTTCGTTTGACTCAATACCAGCGTAGCTTGTTCCAGGCCAGCCAATAAGAACTGATCCGTTTCCAGAATAGTTAGGAGTAAAGATTTCATATACATTTACATCAAGAGATGCAATTCTTCCTTCTTTATCAAAGGTTGCATACGCAAACGCTTCATTAAATGAATATACTGGAGTCCCATCAGCACCTTTACCAGGACCAAGTCGTCCAATGTATGAAGCTCCAAATCCTTCTGATGCAATTTCAGTAATATCAATTGCTTGACGTCGTTCGTATGAGTTTACAATAGCTTCAAGAACATTACCATGAGGGTCGTTTAAGCTCATTGATGCAGATGAAGTTATGTCAACGAGCATATTTTTTTCTTCTGCACTTAATGCATCGTATTTTGCCTTATCTTGTGCATTCATATTGTCAATAACTTTTAAGGATCGCCCTGTTATATCAGATGTATATTTGTTGTACCAATCTTGTACTTCTTCAACAGTCATTCCTATAAAGACTTGTTCGTAGGTATTCATTTGAGACGACCATGAACCAGATGTCATCATGTAAGTTTCGCCGCGTTCGCGTTTTGTTTTCCATTCAGAAAACTGTGCTAAAAATAATTCTTCATCAACTTCTATTATACCGTCAACATCGCCTGTATGATCTTCGTTATAGTTGTAGCTTTGTCCTGGCCAGCCATAAAAATGAGGCATGTGTGGATTAGCAATATTCGGTGTGCCAACTTCTACTTGGTCAATGTTTAATGAAACAATTCTTCCATCTTGATCAAAGATTGTGTTTGCATAAATTTTGTTTTGATAATAAAAGTGTACATTTTCATTATCAAAAAAGTTTCCAAGTTTTTCAGCTGTTGAGGATAAGCCTGTACCTTGATAAAAGTCTGATCCAGTTTGCACTAATACTTCTTTTTCTTTTTCTCCAGCCTTTTCAGCAGGGTTTTCCGTTGGGTCGATTGCATTTTTTACGGCAGCTATTATTGCTTTGCTGGTAATTGTTGCCCCTGCAATGATATCAACATCTGCTGAGTTAGCTTGTACAATCATTTCTGGGAGTGCCTCAATTGCTGGCGTTCCGATTCCTTGTGTTTCAGAATGACTTTTTATCGTTACATCTGTGATATTCCCATCAGACATTTTTACACTTACGGTTAATTCACCACCGTAACCATTTGCTGAACCTGTTAATGTTGAGTCACCAGCACAACCTACAAAAAAAACAAGTAAGCTTATACACGCTAATATAGTGTGTTTTTTCATTTTTTTCTCCTTACAAAAAAAATATTTTTATTGTTTATTACCCTATGGATAATTAATACGGTAATCTTTTAGTATTACTTTTTTTCAGGTACTATTTCAATCCAATATCCATCAGGATCGCTAATAAAGTAGATACCCATTTCAGGATTTTCATAACATATACAGCCCATTTCTTTATGGAGCGTATAAAAGGCATCATATGAATCAGTAACAAATGCTATATGATATTCACATTCACCTAGATTATAAGGCTCTGTTCTGCCTCTGAGCCAAGTTAACTCAAGTTTGAACTCAGTAGATTTATCACCCATATACACGAGTTTAAAGGACTTATTTTCTGGTTCAAATTCACGTACAACGGTTAGGTCCAGGGCCTTTTTATAAAATTCTAAACTTTTATCAAGATTTAATACATTAAAATTAAAATGGTCAAAACGAATCATTTTTCTTTCTCCAATTATATTTTTTTTATGTGTAGCAAAAGGAATTCAATGTTCAAAAAAAGCTGTAGCGCATGAGCGTTACAGCTTTAATTATTATTTATGAATTTGAATAGTTAAAGAATCTTTTACTTCGGAAGCAAAGTCTAGTATTTCATCTTCAACATCGCCATGGATTTCAAGCATTAATAACATTGCTGATTGTGCATCATCATTATTTGGTAAGAAGTCTAGCACTTCATTGTAATTTGTTACGCTATCTTGATAATATGGCGTAGTATTGAATGGATAGTTTTCATTTTCAAGTGTTTCCCATACATTTAATAATTGCTTGTTTGCATCTTCTTCAGGTTTTAAAAATTCTTCAAATGCAAGGTATCTATAATCTTGAGTTACAGGAGAATGGTATAATGTAAGTCCCCGTGGAACAAAAGTTAAAACAGAATCTTCATAATTATAAGCAAGAGGAATATTCATTTTTGTTTTTTTATCTACTTTCATAGTTTTTTGAGGCAATTGAATTTTCCATCTATCACTTTCCACTACTGTATGTTGTTTTGTTATTGAAACTTCCATATTTGCAAAAGGTGGGTAAAGAGGGTATTCATCTTCACTTAATGCCAAGAATTCTTCCCAATCTTCCATTGTTGCAGAATAACCCATAAACATATAGTCGCTCATAAAAGCAAGATCTATGTTTACTCCATCTAATATAGTACCAGTATTTTGAATTTGCATTAAAAGAAATATCCCACCTGGAACAGGAAGGGCATATGTGATTACCATATAATCTGCAAACTCTAGATTCCAATATGAAACCATCCATGTGCGCTCAAATGAGTCAACATGTGTTTCTGTTATTACTGGGTCACCTAAAGATGTAATAGTTATTCTCTCACCAGCCATGTTTCGCCATAAAATTGCTGTTTCTAAAATATAGTCCATATACATTTTGGGGGAGTTTATTAATGTTTTAACAGGTACATTATCAGGACTTGTGATATTTATAAAGTAATAATCAATCATTACACCATATTCTACTGAGCCATTTCTCGGAAGTCTAATGTCATTAATCTCTTGTGGATAATGCAATCCCCATCGTTTGTCTTCATGATTAATCATTGTAAGAGGAAAATCAGGTGTGTAAGATGAATACATAATATCACCTGATGTTTCTAAATTTGTAAAAGAGCTTTCTGAATCAAAAGAAAATTCTGCTCTAAATTCATCTGAAAGATTTTTTGTAAATTTTTGGTAAGCTGTTTTTACCTCATCGCGAGAATCAGCAAAGGTTTTTGGAAGGGAAAAGTTTAATTCAAACTCTCCGTATTTTTTGTCTGACAATATATTAGGAAGTTGATAGAAAACACGCAGTATATACTCACCTGAGTCAGTAGGTGATTTTTCAACTTCTTGAATTGGAAGTGCATAGTTTAGGTTTTCATTTTGATTTTTCATTGTTACGATGCCAACAACGTTGCCTTCATTTGTAATAAGCGGCCCGCCTGAGTTTCCAGGACTTGCTGCTGCAGAAAATCGTACCCACTTCCAAGCTCCATTTATGTCTTCAAATGTTTCGCTTGTGAAAACACCATTTCTAACAACGATTCCTTCTCCAAGTGCATTTCCTACAGTATATACCGTTGTGTTTATTGCGGGTTTTTCTGAAACTGCTTGTAATCCTTGACCGGGTTTTGCAGTAAAGTTTGTAGCAGAGAATACAATGAAATCGCGCTCATTAGAAAACTTATATAATGTATCGATTGCATAGACTTCTCCCTGTGCATCGCGAATAAAATAATCATTGTTTTGAGATTCTTCTCGTAAGTTAAAAACATGAGCAGCAGAATAAAAAAGGCCATCATCAAGTAAAAAAGCAGTACCAATGGACATATACTTATCAGTGCGTTCTGTGTACGGTAGTCTATCAAGTGGTAGTGGCTTTTCATATTCTAAGGTGTCATCTCCAGGTCGTGGAACAACTACTTCAAAAACAGAGTTAGAAACCTTTTGAAAAACATCTGATGGTAATGATTCCTGCGCAAAAGTTGATTGAAGGGTAGCTAAGAGAGCGATAACAAACAAAAATCGTTTTAATGTAAACATCATTTTACTCCTTGTATATTTCTGATTTACAAAACTAGTAGGCAGTTGACTACTATATTTAAGAACAATGCTTTTAATATCATCCAAAACATTCTTTTAGCACAGTATATATAAATGGTAAAACGAAGCATTGTTTTCTATAAAATACTTACTCTATGCAGTTTATAGAAAAATTAATAAATTGTCAAATAAAAAGCTCATATTATATGGAAAAATAATATATTCATGTTGTGTAAATCAATGTTACCGTTTACTCTCAATGCACACTGTCATTTGGTATTACACTTCATGCAGTATAATATAGCTACCTTGCTAGACCTCCTTATGTCTTAATGGTATAATAAACAAAAGGGGTTATATGAAAAAATTAACAAAGATTATTATTGCAAGTATTCTAACAGGAATAGTCTTGTTTTTTGCTGGATTATGGTTTCTTCTAGTAGCAGAAGGAAAAAAAGACGAAAAAGAAAGTATTGAAAATCAAATTATAAGAATGAACGAACTTCAATTGGAATATTCTGCTCAAACAGCAATAAAGATTGATGAGCAAGCTTTTTGTAGCTTTCAGCTTTCAGAAGCGAGTAACATAAAATATAATGAACTTCGAACCTTGGCAACGCATAATAGCTATAAAGAGCATCAAGGAGTGATAGCAGCTTTTGTCTCTACGATTTTTTTTCCAATCCTTGGGTATGATAATATGAATTATGAGCATCCAAACACAACAGAGCAATTAAATCTAGGAATAAGAAGTTTTGAGTGGGACATTTCTCGCTACAAAGGCGAATTTGATGGCTTTATTGTGCAACATGAAAATCTCATTGACCCCAATTCTTGGATACCAAATCTAGCACTAGCTTTAGAAGAGGTAGTGCTTTGGTCTGATTATAATAAAGGGCACATGCCAATAACAATAATGTTTGAGTTTAAAAACCATTCTTTTAAAGATGGAGAAACTAAAACTATGACGATAGACGATATCCCCTTATTTGAAGAACTTATAGAAAGTATACTTAAAGAAAAATTGTTTGTACCAAATCAAATGCTGGGCAAATATACCTCTATGGAAGAGATGCGTCAAAACGATGGATTTCCTTTTTTAAATGAGCTCCAAGACAAGGTGATTGTTCTTTTTCACAGGGGAGATATTACAGACGAATATGAGAAGAGAGATTTAAAAGATCAAAAAGCCTTTGTAATGAAATTATCACCTAAAAGCTGTTTTGTAATTGAAAATGAGGCAATACAAGATAAAGAAAAAATACAGGACTTAGTAAAAGAAGGGTACATTGTTCGCACCTTTATAAGTAAATGGCTTCTATACACTCAAGAACAGCATGATGCAGCGATGAATAGTGGTGCACAAATTTTGTCAAGTGATTACATCGATAAAAAAATTACCCCTGAGTATGTAAGCGTTTTAAATGATAATAATAATACGATGATTTTAATGCGATAAAAGTAAAACCTACGTATATTTTTAATCGAAAATAGTACCCCTCGCTGAATTATATTTGGTGAGGGGATTTTATGAATGATACGTTTTTGCTAAAGATTCTTTAATCGACTACTTCGAGAATTTCGCTTTGTACTAATTTCCTTTTTGTTGATATAAAAAAGAGAATAAGACATGATAAAAATAAACACAAAAGGGTTAATCCAGCCTTTGTACCATCTGAGACGTTTGTTTGGGTATTAAAGAATATATATGTTATTATAGAAAGAAGAATAGGAATAAAAACATTAACAATTGCT
The DNA here is from genome assembly GCA_964370315.1 of uncultured Treponemataceae bacterium. GTDB lineage: Bacteria > Spirochaetota > Spirochaetia > Treponematales > Treponemataceae > CAYJFX01. The sequence goes on along the minus strand of CAYJIS010000004.1, from coordinate 60,148 downwards.
TGTAGTGCTTGGTGTTTTTTTGATTCTGATACCTTTACTTGTTTACCTATTTCAAGATGGAGTTTTTTTGGGTTTGAAACCAAGAAGGGTTTTCCTCTCTTTGCACATCCTGTCACCGTACAACTTAAGCACGCTCCTTCTATAACAGGAATGATAGTAACGAGTCCAGAGGAATTAAAATCTGTCACAATACCTGTATCACGCATACGGCCCGCTATCTTTTAAGCCTTTAAGCCGTCTTTCACAATCTTCTTTTCCTGCTATATTTTCGAGCTCTTCATATGTATCTTTAAGGTTATATAATGCATCATAATAAAACGGAAATAACGTTACAGCCCTTTCGAAGGCGATGCATGCTTGTTCATGCTCTGAGCGAGCAAAGTACAACACTCCTATTGTATTCCAAACATGTGCATTATTTTCATTAACTTCTATAGCTCTAGCGCAGTAATCAAATGCTTCGTCTATTTCATCAGTTGAAAAGCAAACCAAGGCAAGAGTTTCTAAAAGATCTTCATCATAATTGTCTATGGCAAAGGCTGCTAATAAGGCTTCTTTTGCAGATGGTAAGTCTCCTGAATCTCTGTATGTTATTCCTAAGTTATACCACAAAAGGAGATTTGATTTTTCTATTTTAATAGCCCTTTTAAAACACGCTATCGCTTCTGGAAAATGCCCTTGAGAGGCTAATTCAATTGCATGCATGTTAAGGCTGTCAGCGTTTTCTGTCATACTACTATTATCTCCTCAAAGTGCTCAATATACTTTTATTATACGATAAATTTATAAAATCTACAATAAGAAACGCAAAAAACTATTAAAATTTATAACATCTTTTCAAATAAGGCGTTAATCAATTTTGTTGTATGTGAATGATTAAAAGCTTCTGAAATCAATTCGCAAGCATCACTAATGAGCTTTTTTCCCATGTCTTTTGATTGTTGAATAGCATCGCTTGATTGTATTATTGAAATTGCATTTTCTACTGCAGGAGAGTCTATTCCTTCTTCTCGTGCTTGTGAAAAACAATCCATAAGTTTTGTAAAGTCATCTTTATTGTTTTGTAAATGGTATAATACTGGTAAGCTTTTCTTTCCTTCTACAATATCATCGCCTCGTTTTTTTCCTACATTTCCTGTGGTAAGATTTATTACATCGTCAAGTATTTGAAAACCAACGCCAATATTTGAAACCCATATTGAAACTTTTTTTGCCGTTTCTACACTCTCTCCCCCTGCAAGCAATCCAATTATTGCAGATAAGCTAGCAAGTGTTCCTGTTTTTAAACTTGTCATTGTGAGGTATTCTTCAATAGACGCTAAACTCGTATTATTCTTATGCCAAGCTATATCCATAGCTTGACCCAAATGCAGTCTTCGTAGTTCAATATTCAATTGCTCAAAAAGACAAAGTTTTAGAGAGTCTTTATTGTCTCCCCAGTAGATAGATTTGTTTAACATACATTGTGTCGCTTGGAAATAGAGCCAACTTCCAGCATTCAATGCACTGTCTATCCCGTAAGTAATATGTGCGCTTGGCTTTCCCCTTCTCATATCGGCATTGTCTTCTATATCATCATGTATAAGGCTTGCTGTGTGAACAAACTCTACAAGGGGGGTAAGGCTATAAATTCTTTTAAGAATTTTTTCTTGTGTGTTTTTATCTTTGTCAATAGAATTTTCAATGGCAAGCTCACCACATAAAACCATCAATAATGGTCTCCATCGTTTGCCACCTAATAAAAGGAGGTTTCTACACGGTTGAACGAGTGTTTTAATAAGCTCATGAGGAACTGGATATAAGGTGCTTGAAAAAGTACTTTCAGTCCATTGGCTGTCATACTCTTGTGGTAATTCTTTTTCAAGGATAGTATCAATTTTTTGTAATCGGCTAGTAAAATCAAAATTCATATTGAGATTATAGCATAATATGCCGATAAATAAAACACGCAAGTATAAAAATTTGTGTAAAAAGGATTTATAACGTTGAATAACTATGAAAAAAGTGACTTTTGGACAAAAAAGGCTTTCTCGGAAGGCTATCCAGCTCGCTCTGTGTATAAGCTAAAAGAAATGAACGAGAAATTTACGCTCTTTTCTAAACATTCTTCGGTATTAGATTTGGGAGCTGCTCCTGGAAGTTGGACAGTGTTTGTGTTGCGTGAGTTACAAAACACTGGAAAAGTTGTTGCAGTAGATTTACAAGAACTATCTAAAAATATTAGTGCAAAAAACCTTGCTTTTTTTCATGGTAACTTGTATAATGACAACATAAGGAAAAGTGTTAAAGAACTCGGACCATATAATACAGTCCTATGTGACGCTGCCCCTGCAACAACAGGAAACAAGCTAATTGATACTGCTCGGTCTGCAGAACTAGTTGAAATGGCTATAGACTATGCAGAGGAAATGTTGTTAGTAGGGGGAAACTGTGCTATCAAAGTTTTCCAAGGTTCAGATCACCAAATGCTGTTAAAAAAAATGAAAATGCTTTTTGAAAGTGCTCGTGCGTTTAAACCTGTCGCATGTCGCTCAGAATCTTTTGAAACTTTTTTTATTGGTCTAAAGAGGAAAAAATAGATGAAAAAAATACTTCTAAATTCTACAAGAGAACTTATCAAAGGTTTTTGTACAAAAAAAACCTTGCTACGTCTTACATTGCTCACTCCTGTGTTTTTATATGTTGTAGGAGTTATTTTTTGGGTAAGTGAAAACAAAAAAAGCAACGCCCAAAATGAAGCAATAAGCCTAACTGCATATGAAATGAATTTGGATACAGAAGCTTTATTGGATGAAACTTTAGCTGGCTATGATGATGCAAGCACAAAAGAACAAGTAGGGTTTACCAATACATTGATGACAAATCAGTTTTTTACAGGACAAGGTGGATATGATTCACTTGTGCCTTATACTTCCAATACTGAAGTTTTTCCAAGAGATTGGATAGAAGAAATACATACACAAAAAGAATTTCCTAATTTAACATATCACTCTTATAGAATTCAAGAAGGCGATATGATTGGTGTTATTGCTGATCGCTTTGGTATAACACAAGATACTCTCATTAGTGTTAATAATATTCGACAAACACGCCTCATTCAAATAGGCGAGTATCTTAGGATACCATCAATGCCAGGGATATTATATACGGTAAAACAAAATGGAGAAACCCCAAATTCTATTGCCGAAAAATATGAAGTTTCGCCTGATAAGACCGCTGCAGTTAATGGTATGGAAAAACTTGCATCACTAGAAGAAGGAAGAACTATTTTTATACCAGATGCTATTTTAGACTGGGTAACAGTGCAAGAAATTAATGGCGATTTATTTAGAATCCCTCTTAGAAATCGTTATTATATAAGTTCATATTTTGGATGGAGAAATAGTCCTTTTACGGGAGAAAGAAGTTATCATGGTGCAATCGATATGGCTGCTCCTCGATGGACACCAATTTATGGAGCACTCATTGGAACGGTAACCACCGTTCGATATGGCGACCCAGTGTATGGACATTATGTTGTTGTAACCCATCACTCAGGTTATACAACGTTATATGCGCACATGGTTGACATCAATGTATATCGCGGTGAGGTTGTTGATACTAATTCGATACTTGGTTGGGTTGGTAGTACTGGAATGAGTACCGGAGACCATTTGCACTTTGCTATTCTAAAATATGGAAGTGCAATAAATCCAATTAACTTGTGGAATTAAAAAACTTGATAAAAAGCGATTGTTAATTACAATCGCTTTTTTTATGAGATAATGTTAAACGTTTTATCAATTTTTTTTACAAAGAAGTCTAAATTGCTACCAACAAAAAATGCACAAAATATGCAGATAAATGCTGAAAAACTTAAGTAAATTGTAATTTGTAGCATTGGATTGATAGTGCTTGTTGCAAAAAAACTAAAAAGCGAAAAGGCAAGAACTAAAATTAAACCAGACACAATCCATCGTGATAGTGAAATTGGTTTTGCATTTTCATCATCAAGTATTTTTATACCAGGATTGAGACGTTTTATAATGGCTTTAATTGTAATTCCATTAATGGATGTAGGAATGTATAAAGTACGAGTGCTTGCTTTGTGTGCTAGTGTACACATGCGTACAAGCGTTCTACACTTTTTACAAGTTAATAAATGCAATGTTGTTTGCAAATCTAAGTGCTCACCTTTATCTTTTTCTAAAAAAGATTCAATTACCGATTCACAGTTAGTATTTTTCATATTACCTCCGTTTCTATGACTTTTTCTAATTTGTTTTTTAGTTCTTTTTTTGCTCGAAATATATGTGATTTGATTGTGTTTATTGGTAGTCCTGTAATAACACTTATTTCATTATGGGAAAAGTCGTAAAAAAAATATAAATCTAAACATAATGCAAAGTGCTGTGGCAGCTCTTTTATTGCATCTCTAATTGATTGTGCTGTCAAGTTTCTGAGTTGTTTTTCTTCTGGACTATAATCATTATCTAGTATTTCAATATTTTCACTTAAGGTAGCATATTCCTTACGCCTGTTTTTTGCATTAATTGCTAAGTTATATGCAATACGCATAAGCCAAGTAGAAAATTGAGACTCTTGTCTAAAAGAGGAAAGTTTTGTAAATGCTTTTATAAATACATCTTGAACAAAATCTGCTGCATCGCTATCATTTTTAAAAAAACTAAAACCAAGAGTTCGTACCTTTCTTTCATAGCGTGTTACTAGTTCTGCAAAGCTTTCATTATCACCCTTGCATACTTTTTTTATTAATGCGAAATCTTGCAGTGCTTGTTTAGAGTATTGCGTACCAAACAGTATCAATATTTCACCAAGTTAAAACCTATTTAAATACTTTATAAAACACAATTAAACAAATACCAACTACACAGGGGATTGCGCCACCGAGTAGTTGATAAGAGAATCCATCAATAATTGAAAAGAAAATTGTTAAAATAAGGCCAATACCTGTAAGTAATATACCTGTTAAAAGTGCAAATAAACTTATTTTAAATTGCAAAGGCTCATATGCATTTGATTTTATAAGTAAGCTTATTTGAGAGTTTCTCCAAAAAAGGTAAAAGAATATTACCACTCCGCCAATTACTATTCCTACAATTGGTATTATTGAAACAATAACTTGAGCAGCGGGGATTAAATTTGCATCTTGCATAACATTACTCCTGTATGTTGTATACTATTTAGACACGCATTATATAAATAAGTTGCATTTTATTCTAAAAATATATACTCAGAAAAATATAATTCGTCTATTTTACCTAGAACTAATTCTGCGTTTATCCTTTCTATAAGGGCCTTTTTTATAACATCTTCACCTGCAGCTAAAAGTTCTTGTTGTGTGTATGTTTCAAAATAATTTGTAAAAATATAACGGAGCTTTTGATTTTTTTTAAAGAGTTCTTCGTAAAATGCAGTATCTGCAGTAGGATACGGAAAATAAGGATTAACGACTACGGGTATGCTAGGTGTATCTGCTGTACTGCATCTAAGTAGTCCAATTTGTGAATATACGGATGTTGAATCATCACTTTTTTTTGTAAGAACAGTAGGTGAGGGGTCTTCTTTTCTTAAGCTTTTACCTGGTTTTGCACTACCAGATATAAATGCAATTGCAGTTCCAAAAATAACAATAATAACTATGCTACCAGCAATAAGTAGTAGAATTTGTTCTATTTTTTTCATACAATTAGTGTACACTGTTATCAATATGTATTCAAGAGCTTTTAACAAAATGCCGATAACTAAATAGGGAAATATTAAAACTCTAAACATATATTTGGGAGAAAGCGTGACTTCGGGACAAAAAATTGCAATTACATTATTAAGTTCAGTACTCATTTTTGCACTCTTTGCAGTTTTTGCCTTTTCTGGGCTCTTTACAGTGCTAGAAACGCGATTTTACCAACCTGCGATAGTTCAAGGGCTAGAAGAAAATCTAAACATTGTTGCACAGCGCTTTGATGCACATGTAAAGAATACACAAGAAGAATATAAAAACACATTTGTAGAAAATACTTCTGTAAAAGACAGTTTTGCAATTACGCAAGCTACTCAGTCAATTCAAGAAAGAGAAAATGTCGTAGGGCAGTTGATGGTAGATAATCCTTCTTTGCTAGGGATACGAATAATAGAAAGCAATGGAAGAAACTTGCATTATAGTACATTTGATAGTGATGTATTATTGCGAACGGTAAATGCACTTTCATACAATCTTTATGAAGATTTGGGTCAGTTATCGTACGATTTTATACAAAGCCCACAAGAAAGTAGTGGTCGTATTATATACGATGTTGATTCAGATTTAATAGTTTATAGTTTTCCTTTTTACGATAACATTGATGCTTATAGAGGAACAGTTGTTTTCTATTCATCTTTATATGGTTACACGCAAGAATTGATAGCAGAAAACCTCATTCGTGTTTCAGATTCACCTATTTTAGTTGGTACATTTGAAAAACCAATGATTTTGTTTGGCCTTCCAAATAGTGGTCAAGTGCAACTTATAAATCTAATCACAGAATCTTCAGACATCATCGAAAGTGGTATGAATAGGCTCGTTTCGACATCTACAGATGATGCCCTTGTATTATTTGTAGATTCTAGTGTTGAATCTATACAAGTGTCACACTGGTATTCAGAACAAATGTTTGTGTTCCCAGATGCTGTAAAAATATTGCTTTTAATTAGCGTTTTTATAACGTCATATCTTGTAATATTTTTAGTGTTTAATGCAAAACAAGATGATATTGTTATAATCAAAGATAGAATTAAGCGCTTCCAATTCTCACTTATAAATGAATATATTTCTACAAAAGAGAGTGCTGACTGGGATACTATTTCAAAAAGTATTTCGAGAAGAAAAAATGAAGTTGCTGCAAGTATAAAAAAGAGCCTTGGACAAAGAAGTAAACAATACGAAACTGAAGTTAATGATATACTCGATAAAAGCTGGGATGAAATAATATCTGCTGTTGGAAAGCAGGGGACAGCAAGTCAAGGACAGCTTGGAAATGCTTCTACTGCAGAAATAAAACAAATGCTTGAACAAATACTTTCAAGTGGAAACATTGTAGTTAAATCTGTTGCTTCTGCTCCTACTAACGAAGTTGAAGATGACATTATAACAAAAGCTTCAAAAAAGAAAAAGAAACTAGACGAAGTAGAAGAACTAGACGAAGTAGAAGAGTTAGACGAAGTAGAAGACCTAGATGAAGTAGAAGAACTAGACGAAGTAGAAGAACTAGACGAAGTAGAAGAACTAGACGAAGTAGAAGAACTAGACG
>CAYJIS010000004.1:46479-52762 GCA_964370315.1 uncultured Treponemataceae bacterium | reverse complement strand
GAAGTAGAAGAGTTAGATGAAGTAGAAGAGTTAGATGAAGTAGAAGAGTTAGATGAAGTAGAAGAGTTAGATGAAGTAGAAGAGTTGGATGAAGTAGAAGACTTAGATGAAGAAGAAGAACTAGACGAAGTAGAAGAACTAGACGAAGTAGAAGAGTTAGATGAAGTAGAAGACTTAGATGAAGTAGAAGACTTAGATGAAGTTGAAGATCTAGGCAAGGTTGAAGATTTAGATAAAACTGAAGAACTAGACGAAGAATTAATCATTGGAGAAAAGAGTACTAAATTTAGCTTCGATGAAAATGAGTCAAGTATATTTGATAATTTTGACTTTGAAATTATTCCAATGGATTTTTCACATTTGGATGAAAGTAAAAATGCAGTACTTAAAGATGAACAAAACACTGAAGTCATAGAATCTAGTAATGAAGTTGATCAAATAGATGAAACCGAGCTACATAATGAAATTGAACCATTGGATGAAGATGAATTACGTGACGCAGAAGATGTTTCAAGTGAGGCAAATCTTGAAGAACTTCAAGATATATCTACACTTAGTTTTATTAATCCTCTACATGAACCACAAGGGCCAACAACTGAGCTTGAACCTGAAACTATCATTTCTAAAGATGGAGTATTTGTAATATCGAAAGATGCCCCAATAAAAAAAGAAAAACTAAATAAAGAGTTTAAAAGTCTTGTAGACTCAGTGTTATAAAAAACAGGAGAATGTAACTATGCATATTGTAGAATTAACAGTTAGAGGCTATGAACTCGATTCATACAACCATGTAAATAATTCTGTATATTTAAACTACCTAGAACATGCGAGAATGCAGTTTTTGCATCATGTGGGTTTTAATTACAAAGGATTATTTGAAGCAGGATTTCATCTCTACGTAACTGGAATTGATATTAAATATAAGTCTCCAGCACTTCTTGATGATAAGCTTTTTATAGAAGTTAAGCCTTTAAAATTAAAGAAAATTTCAGGTGAATTTTCACAAGTTATTAAGAAAGAAGATGGAAGCGTTTGTGCAGAGGCGATTGTTTCGTGGGCATGTATAGATTCAAAAATAGGGCGTCCTTCTAAGATACCAGATGAGTTTATGGTTGAAGGACTCATTCCATAAAAAAATGCAACTACGTAATTGTAGTTGCATTTTTTTTATTAATTAGAATGAAACTTTCCAAGAAATAGGAATGCTCCAGAAAAATTCGCTTGTATCATCTTGCCACCAAACAGGGATTAGATTAATACCAATTGAAAGTCGTTGTGCATCACTTACATTCCAAATAAAGTGTGGTGAAATATTTATTCTTGCACCTGAATCATTTAAGTCGTTTGAAGTGTTAGGATCTGATCCCAAGCCCCAACTTGCATTTAATCCAAGTAACATTGTATTTGATAAACTGTATTCAGTTACTACAGCTGCATACAATGAATTACCTTTATTTGTTGCGTCCCAGAAAATTGCTGAGAATTCAGGTTCAATCCGGAATCCTTGATGATAAAAACCTAATCGTCCACCAATTGTTGCGTTTCTTTCAAGAGCGAAGTTAGCCCAAATGTCAATGTCAAATCCATCAACTACGTACACATTTGAACCAAAATAAAGGTTGCTGTTGCTTCCAAAGTTTCCATTGTAAGCGAAACCAATTGTAAATAAATCTAAAATATTACCTTGAATACCAAGACCTGCACCAAGGCTGCTTGATAAGCCTCCGTTTAATCCTGCACCAATAGTAAATAAATCTCCATATGAGTATCTAAGTGCAACAGCATCATCAGCAAAATGATTAGTTACTGTACCTACGCTTGGGCTAGAAAAAATTCCCATACCTGCATATGCTGGTACTTCATAGGCTGAATAGCTTGGTCCTTCAAAAGGTTTAGGTCCTACTTCCCATTCTAAGCTTGTTCCAACACCAATGTCTAAACCTGCTATAGGACTCATGATTGCATTAAAGTTCCAGTCTTCAATAGAAGCAGTTAGACTACCTCGTTCAAATAATACCCATGCAATGTCACCTGCAATAGTTAGTCCACTAGCTTGAACATTAGCGGTAAAATAGTTAACAAAGCCTTCAAACTGCACTTGATCATCAGTTCCTTGTCGAGGTGCGCTTGAATCTAGCATACTACCTGTACCAACACCGGTATAAATAGTATTTGAAAAACCAGGTTCTTGTGACTGTGCAAATACAGTTCCACTTACTAATAATAGTGAAACACATACAACTAATAGTCGTTTCATTTTGTCTCCTTTTGAGATATTGAAAGGTTTTTTTATATCTCTATATATTGTCATTGTACACGAAAAACTGTATAATGTCAAAAGAAAAGTTTTGTGATTTAACAAAAATAGTTATAACTTTTTAGCAAAAACTTCACATATGTATACTTTTTTGGGAAGGGGTAAACATGCAAATTCGATTGGAATCATTAAAAAAAACATATACCTCTTTAACTGGAAATGTTCATGCGGTACAAAATATATCACTTTCTATACCTTCAAATACAGTGTATGGTATAATTGGAAGAAGTGGTGCTGGAAAATCAACGCTTGTTCGATTAATAAGTTTATTGGAAAAACCAGACAGCGGAAAAATATACTACGAAGATAAACGAGTTGATGCTCTTGAAAAGAAAGAGTTAATTTCACAAAGAAGAAGAATCGGTATGATTTTTCAAAATTTTAATTTGTTTACTTCTAGAAATGCAGGTGCGAATGTTGCATATCCTTTGGAAATTAGCGGTATGCATAAACAAGAAATCCATACGCGGGTTAGAGAACTGCTTGATTTAGTTGGGCTTGCAGATAAAGTAGATGCACCAATAAGCACTTTATCTGGTGGGCAAAAGCAACGTATTGCGATTGCTCGAGCTCTTGCAAATAATCCTGATATACTTTTTTGTGATGAAGCTACAAGTGCACTAGATCCAGAGACAACACAATCAATTTTACAACTAATTGGTGACATTCAAAAGAAGATGAATTTAACCGTTGTGATGATAACCCATCAAATGGAAGTTGTGCGAGATGCTTGCACACAGGTTGCAGTTCTTGATGACGGTTTTGTTGTAGAGCATGGATATGTTGATGAAATATTTTCACACCCAAAATCCAGCGTTACTAAAGGCTTTTTAGCAAATCTTATTGGCGAACAGCAAGTAGGTTCTATGGTGCGTTGGTCAGATGATGGTGGAGAATATACCCTCCGTTTTATTGGAGAAGCAACAGGTGCACCACTTCTTAGCCAAGCAACGCGAAAATTTAATGTTGATTTTAATATACGCGCTGGAGGAATACAGCATTTACCAACAAAAAATATTGGAACTATGATTACTGATATTGGTGGAAATCAAAGTGATATTGATAATGCTGTTATGTGGCTTATAGATCAAGATGTTGTTGTTGAAAAAACTGAAAAAGAGGGAGGCATATAATGAGCATGCAAGATTTAATTACATTAGTTGGTGATGCAAGCATTGAAACACTGGTAATGGTTTTTGCTTCAACCTTTTTTTCCACGATACTTGGCTTGCCTTTAGGGGTACTTTTATGTGTTTCAGATCCGCTTACAGGAATAAAACCAAAGCCAGTACTATATCTTGTTTTAACGAGGATTGTAAACATCGTACGTTCCTTTCCTTTTATAATATTAATGATATTGCTTTTTCCTCTTTCTAGGATGATAATTGGTACTACAATTGGCACGAGTGCTACGATTGTTCCATTATCAATAGCTGCAGCCCCTTTTGTTGCAAGGATAATCGAAACGTCATTAAAAGAAGTTGATCCTGGTGTGGTACAGGCTGCACGTGCAATGGGGTCTACAACATTTCAAATAATTGTAAAGGTTCTCATACCCGAGTCAATGCCCGCATTGATTTCTGGGCTCACTTTAACTATAATCAGTGTTATAGGGTATTCTGCAATGGCAGGAGCTATTGGTGGTGGTGGATTAGGCGACTTGGCAATTCGACTAGGATACCAACGTTTTCAAAGTGAAGTTATGGTTGCTGCAGTAGCAGTAGTTTTGGTTATGGTTGAAGTAATACAATTTTTTGGAACTAAGTTTAGTACTATGTTACTAAAAAAACGTTAAAATATTTTCATTGAAATATGAGTAGGGTGATCCGTTAACTGATGTTACGTGTCATTTGTGGTATTATTTGCGTTGCTAAGAAACCCACGCTGGTGCAATTGAGCACATAGCTACGATACTTTAAAACTGGAGTAAAAAATGAAAAAATTACTAGCAATGTTAATTGCAATTGCACTTATCGGTATGGTTACAGGTTGTGCACAAGAAGAAGACGCAAGTCTATTAAAAGTGGGGGCAACTCCTGTTCCTCATGCTCAAATGCTTGAACTCGTTAAAGACGATTTAGAAGCACAAGGATTTACTTTAGAAATAGTTGAGTTTACTGATTATGTAACTCCAAATGAAGCTGTTGAAAGTAATGAGATCCATGCAAACTTTTTTCAACACATTCCTTATATGGAGTCGTTTAATGTTGACAGAGGTTTTAGTTTGGTGAATGCAGGTGGTATTCATATTGAGCCAATTGCAATTTATTCAAATACACTTAATAGTCTTGACTCACTAGAAGATGGAGCTACTGTTGCTATACCAAACGACCCAACAAATGAAGGAAGAGCTTTATTATTATTACAAAGTGCAGGTCTTATTGAGTTAGATGCAGCAGCAGGAATTACCGCAACACCACTTGATGTTGTTTCAAACCCTAAGAATTTAGAGTTTCATGAAATTGATGCAGCTTCATTGCCGAGAGTTTTAGTTGATGTTGATATTGCAATTATCAATGGAAACTACGCACTTCCTGCTGGATTAAGTGCTGCTAAGGATGGTCTTTTTGTAGAAGGAGCAGACTCACCATATGTTAATATCGTTACTGTAAAAGAAGGAATGGAAACAGATCCAAGAATTACAGCATTGGTTAGTGCATTACAAAGTGAAGAAATAGCAACGTTTATTGAAGAAACATTTGTTAATGGTGAAGTTGTAAAAGCATTTTAATTATTTCTTTTAATAGTTTATTATATAGTCAAGGCACCCAAAATTTTTATGGGTACTTTGACTATTTTTTTTGCATGGACGTATTATTAAATGCTGCAGCTGCCGACAAGAGTCCAGGCCCATTTTGAATTCTTGTGGCAACGTACTCTAGGTCATCTTTTTTTAAGTTACTTAGCAATGTATCTTTTTTTTCTTGCGATAAGTAATTATCGTAAAGAGTTCTTAATGATTCAAACATTCCAGCAGTATTATGAAATTTTTTAATCGGAGGGGAATTAAAGGATTTTTTAATTACCTTTCGCACTTGGTTCATCATAACTACTTCGCGAGGGCGGTCATCTTCAGCAATTTCTTCGTGAATAGATGGATTGTGAGTAACTTCATCCAAAAAGTAATCATGAGAAAAAGGAGTTAATTCGCTATCAGGTGAAATAAATTCTTGTTCAGTTTCGTCTTCGTCATCTTCAAGTAATTTAAAATCATCAACATGTATAGGAGTAGTGCCATCATCTAAGTCTTCTAAGAAATCATAAATATCTTCGCTTAAATCAACTTCTTCTAAAGCATCTTCAAATTTGTCACTTTCATTTTCAGGCAAATATTCAGCAATTGGTGATTCGTGAATTTCATCAGAAACACTGTTGTCTTCTTCTTCACTCGAATTTTTTTTATCTTTTAAATTAGTTTCATCAGCTATTTCTAAATCTTCAATATCATCATTTGTATAGTCAAAATCTGTATCTTCTGTTTCAGATTCGTCTTCACTGTCATCAAATTCAATTTTTTCGTCGTCTACAATAAAATCATTATCGCTATTATCAAAAATTTCGTGATCATCTAAATTATCAGGTAAAAATGCATCAATGTCGCCTTCGTTAGAAAAATCTTCATTGTCGCTTTCTTCTTCAATCGAATTAAAATCCTCTGGGAAAACATCTACATCATCATCACTTTCTTCAGGAATTAATTCAATTAAATCATCATCTAGCTCTTCAAGAGGTTCTTCTTCTAGTTCTGGCAAAGCCATTTCTTCATCATCTTCAATTTCATCAATTAAGTTTTCATCATCCAAATAAAGGCTGTCAAGAAGGTCTTCTATGCTATCAATATTGCTATTTTCGTTACTTGCATCGCCATCTTGGGCATTTGCATTAGCACTACTACTAGAAGAATTGTCTGAGTCGCTTGTACCATCTTGAGAATTTTGATTATTGCCTTGTGAATCTAAGTCATCA
>CAYJIS010000004.1:36729-46379 GCA_964370315.1 uncultured Treponemataceae bacterium | reverse complement strand
TCGTCATCAATGGTCGGTAGTGAGTCAAAGTCATCATCGTCATCAATGGTCGGTAGTGAGTCAAAGTCATCATCGTCATCAATGGTCGGTAATGAGTCAAAGTCATCATCATCTTCAATCGAAGGTAGTCCGTCAAAATTAGTATCATTTATAGGTGGATGTTCATCAGCATCCTTGTTAAGAGGCTCGCTTTGATTAGGTGATAGTGTATCTTCATCAGGTGTATTAAAAGATTCGTTCTTCTCTTGTTTCTCATCTTTTGGCTGAGGAACGTAAGGCTGTGGCCTTTCTGGCTGAGGTCTTTCTTGTTGTGGCCTTTCAGGCTGAGGTACTGTATCGTATTGAGGTGTTGATGGCATTTGTGGCTGCTGTGGTTGTGAATACTGCGGTGGAGGCGGAGCATATGGTTGTTGCTGCATCATAGGCTGCTGCTGTGGGTAGGGCTGTTGTTGCATTGCAGGTGGCTCGTAAGCTCTCTCGTTTGGAGTATCACTAGAATTTGATGCTGTATTCTCTGTATCAGTTATTAAACCAAAATTTTTATCATCTTCATCAATATCTTCTAATTCTTCATCTTCAAAACCAAAGCCATCTACATTCATGTATTCTTGGTCTTCTATTGGATCGTGTTGGCTATATTGTTTTGAATCATCATTATCAAACATATGTGATTTGTCTTTTAAATCACTAAAGTCTTCAGGAATATCATTAGGAACCAAAGATTTTAAGTCCAAGAAAGACTCTTCTTTTTCATCTCTTATCTCTTCATTTTCATCAAAGATTAAAGGTTCGTACTCGTCAAGAGGATCCTCTCCGAGAGTACTTGCATCCAGATTAAATAATGGCCCTGAAAGTTCATCCTCATCGAATTCATCTTCTATAATATTTGTATTACCTGTTTCGTTGTTCTCGACTTCATAGTCGTCATTAATTGAATCTTCATCTTCTTCGTCGGCATGGGTGTCTATGATTTCGTCAATATCCGTTAAAGACCTTTCAAAATCAGGATGGTTAGCTTCAGATTTTAGAAGTTCTGCAATTATTTCCATTTCTTTTGAATCTGGTTCAAAGTATTGTATTAAATCGCCTATACTATCAAGAATGTATGAATCTTTACTAAGTTCATAGCTTTTTTTCCAAGCATCTAAGGCTCTAGAATATAATTTTACTGCTTTATAATTTTCACCAAGTAAATTCCAAGCTTGTGAATCATTTTCATTTATTAGTAAATATTTATCCAGTAAGCTCTTTGACTCGCTAAAGTAACCCATAAAAGTATACTGTTCAGCATTATCTAATAAGTAAGAACTAGCAGTGGGGAAGTTTTTTTGAATTTTATGTAAGTATTCTTTTGCTTTATCAATTTCTTTGTTTCTAATAAAATATTGTGAAAACATATTTAAAGAAGAAAGCTCATCAGAGGTTTTATTTTCAAGTCCACGAATCTTTGCCATTGCTTCTACCATTTGGTTTAACCCCATTAAGGCTTTTGCATGTTGCATTATTAAGTGATCGTTTTCACCATCTAGTTCTTCTAGTTTTTCATATATTTTTATTGCATCTTCATATTTTTTTTGTTGAATATATACATGAGCAAGATCGTATAAGGTTAATGTATTGTTAGGAGCAATTTTAAGTGCTTTTAAATAAGAGGTTTCTGCATTTGGAAAATCTTTTTTTGATTCATAGTAATTTCCTAAATTGGTGTGCAATTGAGCATTTTCTGGATTTAATTTTACAGCACTCTTTAATATTTTTTTAGCTTCGTCTTTTGCATCTGTAAGTTCAAGTAAATCTGCATATAACGACATTGCATCTGGCCAACCTGGTTTTGCTTTAAGTGCATCTTCACAATGTTTTTTTGCTAACGTATACTCTTTTTGTGACAAATAGCTCATTGATGCATTAAAGTGGAGTATCGGATGATTTGGATCAATTTGCAAACCTCTTGAAAAAGCGTGTTGTGCTTTTTCGTAGTTTCCTCTAATATCCTCTATTGTGCCGAGTTGGTTGTATGCAAGCACATCATTTGGGTTAATATCGGTAACACTCATAAAGCACTCTGCAGCAGCATCGTATTTTCCCATTAGCTTATATGTAAAGCCCATGCTGTATTTAACTGCTTCTATGTCTGTTCCAAGTTTTAATGCTTTTTCAAGTACATCTATAGAATCTTGATATCGTCCTAAACGTCTATATATGCCACCTAGGTTTGTTAATACTTCAAACGTATCTGGTAGTCTTTCTTGTATTGTAGTATATATTTTTAATGCTTTATCATCTTTGTTTGCTCTAACGTAAACACTAGCAAGGTTTAATAGTAAATCGAGGTTATCGCCTTGACTAATTATTAGCCTGTTATAAAGTCGGATTGCAAGAGGGTAATCCCGGGATAACACTGCTGCTTGCGCCCTTTGAAGTGCTAAAGAGAGTCTGTTATCTATGTTCTTTTTTGATTTAACATCTTGCTTCATTCATATCTCCTACTAAAATCCCTCATTCCTTTATCGTGATAAGCCTTGCAATGGCCGCGCATATACCTCTTGCGATAAAGTCCCCTGTGTTTTGCTTGGATTATATGTATAAGCTGCTATGGCAAAATAATATATTTTTCCATTTTGAAGACCAGAGATGCGATATGAAAGTGTTTGCCCTACATCCACAGGCGATCGCCCTTGAACTGCAATTTCTCCAAGGTACTCACCAGAGGCATCTCCATAATATATCATATACCCATCAGGTGAGACCCCGGCCGATGCCAGCCATGAAAGATCTACATAGCCATTGCCAGCTTCTGCAAAGACTTTAACTGGAGGACGAGGTGGGTCTTCTTCTGTGTATTGCACTATTATCTCTGTTAAAACGGGCGTTTTTGTCCCTGAGCCATCGGTATATAAATTGGCTGCAATTTGAAACCACATACCACTGACATCCGTAATTTTTTCGTTTGCAATAACGGGGATCCATTCGGGAGACGTATCAGTCCACTGAAAGTAATTATCACTTGCACGCACGTAATATTGAATGTCTGTTTGTGGCGGTACTTCGCTAAGCACTTGAATTTCTGTAATTGAAGAACCTGCAGGGTAGGGCCCAAGAGGGTTTGTTTCAAAACGACCGCCATCTGTGTTATATACGTTTTGTTTAAAATTTGCTTGGTAAAAATCTTTGCTTATATAAAAATCATCAATGCGTCCAGTGAAATCAGAACATAGGACAATTTCTGCAGGGTTTCCCAAAACGGGAGAATATATATTTACACTTGAGCGACCACTTTGTGTTGCATATTGTATATCTTCTATTTTACCATCAATACGGTATTCAATAATTCCACTTTTTGAATCGAAACTAATTGTATGTAATGCCCAAGTATTTGGAATAATAAGACTTGTGCTTTTGAGTGTTATATCCTTAAAAGTCTGAAAGTCTGCAAAGACATTAATAAAACTCCACTCTAGTTTGTTTGAAAAAAACATTGCTGATATTGATTGGTACACAGGGTTGTTTTTTATATTGCGTGAAGAATCCCACATGAATATAGTTTCGCCATTTTCTGATAAAGAAGGGTTTAGCCAAAAGGAAATAGTAAAAGATCCCATAACTCCTTCAGTTCCGAAAATAGTACCTTCTTTGCCAGATAATTGAATTCCACCTGATGACCCCTTGCCAAGAGCTGCATAATTGCCCATAATAGAGTTAGATGTAGCGCTTAGATTTGATTTGGTAATTGTGTAATTATCTGCTAGATCTGTGAAGTGTATGTTTTGCTCAAAGTCTAGTAAGAGATCAATAGTATTATTAAGTTTTTGAGATGCAGTGGCAACTTGAATTGCTTTTTTACCATAGCGTCCTGTATTCGTAAATGTAATATTATTGCTTACTGAAAAATTTTGCCACCCTGCATCTCCGCCGAGTATAATTTCCTTTTCATCGGCATGCAGCATACTTACAAAAAGGAGTAAAAGTAATATAATTGGGCATTTCTTTGTCATAAATTACTAATAAGCCATGAAATCAGATTCAAGCATTTATGAAATTCTACATGAAACCGCACTAAAAGCTCCAAAATCAAGTGGAGTATATATTTGGTTTGATACCGAAAACACGGTATTGTATGTAGGTAAGGCTAAAAATCTAAAAAACCGGCTATCCTCCTATTTTTCTGGTAAAAAAGATATAAAAACACGCACTTTAATTGCACGTTCTTCTTCTATAGAATACATAACAACCGCAAATGAATACGAAGCACTTTTATTGGAAAACAATCTCATTAAGCAACATAGCCCTCGGTATAATATTAACCTTAAAGATGATAAATCTTATCCGGTTGTTCGTATTACAAACGAAGCTTTTCCGCGTGTAATAAAAACCCGTAAAATTATACAAGATGGCTCAGTGTACTTTGGACCATTCCCTAATGGTGGTGCACTTAGTACCTTTATAGATACATTATACAGCATTTACCCTCTTCGTCAATGCAAAAAAATGCCAAAACGAAAAACCCCGTGCATGTACTACCATATTGGTCGTTGCGCTGCTCCCTGCTGTGGTAAAATCAGCAAAGAGGACTACAGTACTATTATCGGCGAAATTCATTCTGTTCTTGATGAAAATCCCGAAGTTGCTGGACAAAAGCTTGAATTAGAAATGAAAAAGGCAGCACAAGAATTAAAATTTGAAAAGGCTGCACGATTGCGAGATGGAATTGCGGCTTTAAAATCCCTTAGAATGCAAAATGCGGTAAGCGATTTTGACTCAGAATCTCGCGACTATATAGGCTATTATTCGGATGGACCTTTAGCGAGTTTTGTTGTATTAAAAATGAGAATGGGAAAACTCATAATGCGAGATTTGTATCGAACACAAACGCTTTCTGATGATGCAGATTTACTATCCGAGTTTATGGGAGCGTATTATACCAGTGCTCAATTAATTCCGTATAAGATATTTGTAGCAGATAAAACAGGGTTAGAACTAAGTGAAAAATGGCTAATAGAAACATATTCTATTGAGACAAGTATTACAAGCCCTGGAGAAACGAGAGAATTAGCACGTCATGAAGCTGCATTAAATATGGCGAATCTTAACGCAAAAGAAGACATAATTAGGCGACTACGAGAAAGGGGAGATACTCCTGCGTTAGAAGAATTAAAAAAAGTGCTTAACTTATCAAATTTACCTATGCGGATAGAAGGCTTTGATATAGCACATTTAGGTGGGAAGTTTCCAGTTGCAAGTATGATTAGCTTTTATAACGGACAACCAGACAAAAAAAACTATCGCTATTTTCGCCTAAAAACAACAGAGGGAATAATTGATGACTTTGCTTCAATGCGTGAAGCCACAAGTAGGCGTTACACAAGGCTCTT
Organism: uncultured Treponemataceae bacterium; assembly: GCA_964370315.1. Classification (GTDB taxonomy): domain Bacteria; phylum Spirochaetota; class Spirochaetia; order Treponematales; family Treponemataceae; genus CAYJFX01. The sequence goes on along the minus strand of CAYJIS010000004.1, from coordinate 41,010 downwards.
AAATGAGCAGGCTGAAATGCCTGATTTAATACTGATTGATGGTGGTATAGGACAAGTTAATGCAGTAAAAGGTGTGCTTGATGCACTTGGCTTACAGATTCCAATGGTAGGATTAGCAAAACGCGAAGAAGAATTGTATTTACCTGGTAACTCAACGCCAATTATTCTTGCTAGAAGAAGTGATGCCCTTCGACTTTTGCAAAGAGTTCGTGATGAAACGCACCGGTTTGCAACTACGAGAAATCAACGATTGCGTACAAAAGAAAATATTATAAGTGCGTTTTCACAATTACCTCATGTGGGTTTAAGCAGGGCAAAAATTGTTATGCAAAAATGGACCACTGTTGATAAGCTTGCAAGTGCAAGTCTTAATGAAATTCAAGAGGCTTTAACGGTGGGTGAAAATCAGGCAGTAGATATACTTAAGGCTGCTCAATATATGCTGCAAGAAAAACCATCGGCAAAAAATAATGAGTCTAGCAAGGGGTCAGATTATTATGCTTCTCAGCTTGCAAAATTAGCATTAGAAGGGAAAGAAGCCGCAGAAACAGATTTGTAAAAAAAACAACACCTGTTTGATTTTAATATTGACAAAAAGAAACTATGGGTATACTATAATAGAATGAAAAAGAAAATACTTATAATGCTAGTATGTTTTAGTCTATGTGCACTTGTAATGGCACAAGATGTAACATTAACAATTAATTTTTCGGGCTTTACCCCGAATGAGGGTACTATTAATATCATAGTAATTAGCGAGGAAAATACTAAAAACAAAGGTTCAGAACCATTTTTTACCGATACGTTTGATGCAACAACTGCAGATATAACATATACAATGACAATGCCTGAAGGGTATTATTTTATATCCGTTTTTCAAGACTTAAATGAAAACGAAGAACTTGATTTAAGTTTAATACGTATACCAAAAGAGCCAATTGGAATGAGTAATTATGATTTTTCAGGTATTCCAGGTGGTTTTGATAAACAAAAAGTATATGTATCAAATCAACAAAACAACATAAAGATAATGGTAAAGAAAATTTAGTTAAAACCTATTGGAAATTGCTTGACAACTCACTATCTAGCTTTTATACTCTACATATAGGAGTTTAAAAAATGAAAACCAAAATTACCGTTTTTCTATTAGTGAGCATTTTATTATTAAGTGTTTCAAATGTATTTGCACAAGAACAAGATAGTCCTTGGGATTTTTCCCTTGTTACTGACTTTGCATTTTATCCAAAGAGCGATTTTGTGCCAACAACTGATGCAGGTAGTCAATTTGTACCACTTACCGGTTTCTATTCAGGTGTAGAAGCACGTGTAACTGGATTTGCAGATTATACAATTCCTGTTCCATTTAGTGATAATCCACTTGTGAGTGGAAATAGAGTAAAAATTTCTGGTATCTTTGAATTAAGTCCGGTATCAATTGATCCAGCAATTCAAGTACAGTTTTCCCCTATTGCATTTTTAGATTTTACTGCAGGTGCTAGTATTGCAGGTGCATGGCCGTTTACGCCTCTTGGTGTACAAGGTATTGCTGTTTGGAATGATGTAACTGGAGAATATGATGATATGGTGTTTAATACTGCACGAGTAGAAGCTTGGTTTCAAGGATTATTCCAATTTGACCTTGCTGCAATTATTCCTGGTGAATGGAATCATGTAGTAACTATGAATACGTATAAAATTTCTTATGAAGGTTTAACTAGTGGAGCTGAAGGTGGTCGCCCTTGGTTATATCAAGGTAGTGGTGGAAAAGTAAATGGGTGGAAATATAATGCAACATTTTTGCTTGGATATCAAATGCCACTAGTGCTACAAACTGTTGCAGTGCAAGCAGAACTTGATGGATATCTTGATGGTGAAAAAGCATATGCTACAGAATATCACGGTATAGATCCTGATTTTATGACTGTATATATAGCTCCAGTTGCAATTTTAGAGTTCTCAGAAAAAGACGCTCTTACAATCCAATTTAGATTCGCCAGTCGACCAAGCTATGTACAAGATTATGAAAAAGCTTCGGACCGTCTAGATACAGTTGCGAACATGACGCCGGTGGGACGTGAGTGGTTCTTTGACAGACTTGCATTAAGTTATAAACATTCGTTCTAAGACTGCATGTTTAATGAAAAAATAAGCCCCTACTGGAAGTCTCTTATAGAGCGCCTTGAAGGGGCTTTAACTTTAAGCGATAACGCTTCTCCTACAGTGTATGAATATCTCAATGCTCTAAAAATACAAATTGAATTTTCACAACATGAAAATAGTGTTTTACGTTCTGAAACACAAGACCCATTGGGTGCTGCTTGCCATGTTGTTCAGCGTAATTCAATTAAAAATAGACTTGTTCATCAGTATAAAAATAGATGTCTTTTTTTAGCTACAGGTTCTTGTTTTGCTCATTGTCGTTATTGCTTTAGAAAAGAAAGCGAAGCTATGCAGTTACCTTTTGTTAATGAAGAAGAAATTACAGAACTTTGTAATTATATTTCAATGCACAATGAAATAAAGGAAGTGTTAATTACAGGAGGAGATCCTGTTACAGCTAGCGATAAAAAGCTTGCTAATCTTCTAGAAAAAATTAGAAAAACAAAAGACAGTGTTATAATTCGTGTTGCTACGAGAGCGCCTATTTTTGCGCCAGAACGAATTACGAGTAACGTACTTTCTATATTTAAGGCAATGAAACCTCTTTGGGTAATTCCGCATATAAACCATGTTGTTGAAATTAGTAAAAACTATGCACCAGAAGCTCGCTCTGCAATTGAGAATATTATCAATACAGGAATCCCTATGCAAAGTCAAACAGTTCTTTTAAAAGGGGTAAATAGCGATGTTAAAACTTTGGCAGAGCTTTTTAACGAACTAGCAATTTTAGGTATAAAACCTGGCTATCTGTTTCAGGGCGATTTGGCAATGGGTACATCGCATTTTAGACTTAAAATAGATAATTCCATTTCACTATTTAAAGCACTAAAACATGAATTATCAGGTATTTCTCTTCCAAACTTTGCCGTAGATCTTCCTCAAGGACAGGGAAAGGTTGATATGATGAACCTAACCGAAGATCAATATCATTTCCTAAAAGCTTTATATGGCTAAAATTTAAAATAATCCATAGTAACAATAGTATTACTCATCGTAGTGCAATAAAAAAGTATTAAAACTGCTTGACAGTTTTACATTTAAATGTAATAATTTGCGAATGATTCGCATATTATGTGTAGAGTATGTTACATCATCGTTATAATATATTCTACACATAATATATATGTTTTTTCAAATGATATCGTGCATAAGGAGAAGAAATGAGTACATATATGACTCAGCAAAGAAAAGTTTTGTATTCTTTTTTTCAGCAAAATTTGGACAAACAGTTCAATGTACGAGATATTGTAGATGCATTAAAAGAAAGCAATATCAGCTTAAGTGCTGTGTATAGAAATTTAAGTAGCTTAGAAAAAGATGGTTTGATTAGGCGCAGGATAAAAGAAGGTGAGCGTGAATGCACTTATCAGTACATTCACCCAGAATCATGCCATGACCATATTCACCTAGAGTGTCAAGCTTGTGGTGATTCTTTTCACTTAGATGATGTAGTTGCAGAAACTATGAGAGATGCCGTACATGCAATAAGTGGTTTTACTGTTAGCAATCCAAAAACGGTATTATATGGAAAATGTAAAGATTGTGAGTCAAAAAATTAATTGCCGTAGGCAAACTATTGGAGAGGTTTTATGAAAAAAACTATTGGTATTATATTAGTTGGATTGTGCATGTTATGTATGGCATGTACAAATACTGCAACAAATGATAGTGATAAACGTAAGATTATTGCTACCACATTTCCCGTATATGATTGGACACGCGAAATTTTGGGTGACAGAATTAACGATGTCGAACTTACATTACTAATTAACACAGGTGTTGATTTACACAGTTATCAGCCAACCATTCAAGAAGTTGCGGAAATTTCAACTGCAGATATGTTTATCTATATTGGTGGTGTTTCTGATGGATGGGTACATGAAGTGCTTGAGCAAAGAAAAAACAGAGACATGGTAATTGTAAGCATGTTTGATATTCTTGGTGATGATGTAAAAATGGAAGAAATTGTAGAGGGTATGGAAGCACACGTGCACGGAGATCATAACCATGATGAGCATGACCATGATGAGCATGACCATGATGAACATAACCACGACGAGCATGACCATGATGAACATAACCACGACGAGCATGACCATGATGAACATAACCACGACGAGC
>CAYJIS010000004.1:18032-36629 GCA_964370315.1 uncultured Treponemataceae bacterium | reverse complement strand
ATGACCATGATGAACATAACCACGACGAGCACGATCATGATGAACATAACCACGACGAGCATGACCATGATGAACATAACCACGACGAGCACGATCATGATGAACATAACCACGACGAGCATGACCATGATGAACATAACCACGACGAGCACGATCATGATGAACATAACCACGATGAACATAATCACGATGTGCATAATCACGATGACAATAGTTCAGTTGGATACGAAGATGAGCATGTATGGCTTTCATTAAAAAATGCAGAATTATTTGTAACAGAAATAGCAAAAGAATTAGGCTTTCTAGATCCCGATTATGCACGAGTATATAGGGATAATGCAAATACATATGTAGAAAAAATACACGCCTTAGATCATGAATATGAAGAGGCTGTTAAAAATTCAAAAAATACTCCGCTTTTGGTTGCAGACCGTTTCCCATTCCTATATTTGGTTGATGATTATGACATTGATTACTATGCAGCGTTTGTGGGCTGTTCTGCAGAAACAGAAGCTTCTTTTGAAACAGTTGCATTTTTATCCGGCAAAGTTGATGAACTTGGATTACGAAATATCATTATGATTGATGGTACAACGCATAAAATTCCACAAACTGTTTCAGCTAACACTGTACAAAAAGACCAAAACATTGTATTGTTAAATGCAATGCAATCTACTGCAAGTGCAGACATTGAAGCAGGAGCTACATATTTGGGCATTATGGAAGAAAACTTAGAAGTATTAAAAGAAGTATTGGAAAACTAATTTCAAGACTTTTTATCACGGATTATTTTAGCTACATACAAGCTTAGTAGAGTTTATTGTAGAAGATACTATCTTTGATTCCGTGATAATAAAATAGTAAGAGGTTTGGGGATCGAATAGCAACGGTCCCCGAGTCTTTTGTGTTAGTAAGATCGCTTACGTTCTTTTCTTTAATAAAGAAGAGTAGAAATAATTATTTTGTTAAATAGTTTACTATACATGTGATACGGTTAAAGTGTTTACTAAATGCTTTTGGCATAAAAGGATTAAAATGGAACAAATTAGATGCGATAATCTAACAATTGGATATGAAAACAAGGTTGTGCAAAGCAATCTAAATGTATCTATTACTCAAGGTGACTATGTTTGTATTGTCGGCGAAAATGGAACAGGTAAAAGCACTCTTATTAAAACATTGTTGGGCTTACTTCCACCACTTTCAGGAAAAATTGAACTAGGCGAGAATATAAAAAAATCAGATATTGGATACCTTCCACAGCAAACTCTTGTACAAAAAGATTTTCCGGCCTCTGTTTGGGAAATAGTTCTTTCGGGTTGTTTAGCCCATTGTGGACTTCGCCCTTTTTATAACAAAAAAGAAAAAAAATTAGCCCTTGAAAATATAAAAAAAATGGGCATTGAAAACTTACAAAAAAAATGTTATCGCGAACTTTCTGGTGGACAACAGCAGCGAGTCTTGCTTGCACGTGCATTGTGCGCAACAGAAAAAATTCTACTTCTAGACGAACCTGTTTCTGGGCTTGACCCCAAAGTGTCGCTAGAACTCTATGAGGTTATAAAAAACCTAAATGATGAAGGTATTACAATAATTATGATATCTCACGATGTAAAAGTTGCAGCCGAATATGCTAAAGCAATTTTGCACCTTGGAAAAACTGTATACTATGGTACAAAAGAAGAATACGTGCAAAATAAAATACTATCAGCACCGCTAATGGGGGAAGAGTAATGAATAACATACTACAACAATTAAGTTTATATTTTTCATTTCCGTTTGTTGTAAATGCAATGGTGGTTGGGGTTCTAATAGCATTAAGCGCATCTCTTCTAGGTGTGCCCCTAGTATTAAAACGCTTTTCATATATTGGAGATGGATTATCACACGTAGCCTTTGGGGCTATAACAATTGCAACCGTAATGAAGCTTACAAATGTAATGGCTTTTGCTTTACCTGCAACAGCACTATGTGCAATATTGCTTTTACGGATAGGACAAAACACAAAAATAAACGGAGATGCAGCAATCGCAATGCTATCGGTATCTTCGCTTGCTATTGGATATTTATTAATGAATATCTTTCCTGTATCAACAAACCTATCAGCTGATGTTTGTGTAACACTGTTCGGGTCAACATCTATTTTAACACTCACAAAATTTGACTTATGGTTAAGTATAATTTTATCAATGGTGGTTGTGATAGCATTCATAGTATTCTATAACAAAATTTTTTCAACAACGTTTGATGAAAATTTTGCAAAGGCAACAGGGCTTAGAGCAGGAGTATATAATTTAATTTTTTCCATGATCATTGCCGCAATAGTCGTCTTAGCAATGAATTTGGTTGGGTCTCTTTTAATTTCAGCATTAGTAATTTTTCCGGCACTTTCAGCAATGAGGTTGTTTAAGAACTTTAAATCAGTTACAATATGTTCTGCAATATTGGCAGTATTTTGTGCAACAACGGGTATCTTAGTCTCAATCTTGACAGGAACTCCTGTTGGGTCTACAATAGTGGTTGTGAATATTGTTGTTTTTTTAGTGTGTTTTATTATAGATACGTTTGTTTTTGGTAAAATTGGCCAAATGTAATTAAGGAGTATTGTATATGAAAAAAATTATTTGCATACTATTTTTTATATGTTGTCTTTTTATTGGATTTGCACAGGATGTTGACCATGATTTAACACAAATGAATGGTCTTATGGCGTATTCATTTGTTTTCGAAATATTAATTAATCCTGAAGCATATGTTGGAGAGGTAATAAAAGCAAATGGTTTTTTTTATAGAGGATTTTCGGACTATACAAATAGATATTATAATTATGTAATGGTAGGCGATGACACGGCCTGCTGTTGGCAAGGATTAGAGTTTTTAATTGATGGAGTTGAAAATATAGAAAAAAATTACCCTAGCCAAAATACCGACATAGAAGTGGTTGGCGTATTAAGAAGCTATGAAGCCGCTGGGTACACCTTTTTTTACTTAGATGTTGAAGAAGTAAAAATACTGTAGATTATAATACTATACTAGTCTATTAGCGACTTTGGGTAATAAGAGAAAGCTTAATGTCTTTTAATTTTTCACTAATTGAGACTTTATAAATATGAGGATTTAGTATACGTTGAAAGGTACTATCAAGATGTGAAAGCTGTTCTTTTACACGATTTCTGCTTATTTCCAATTGCTCCGTTACGCCCAATATGTTTCCAATTCTTTTACCGTTTTCAAGTTTTTTTACCAATAGCATTTCAACTTTCGAAGGCTTAAAATTAAACTGTCTGTAATCAATTGCAGGATGGTAATACGTTTTTTCTACATTGCTTTCAATGTTCTCATCAACAAGAGCAAGCAGGTCTGCTTTGAACATCCCTTTTTCATCGTACAATCTCCAAACATTTTTTATCCCAGGATTTGTTGTTTTGGCAGGATTGTCAGAGAATTTCATAGTGGGTAATAAGTTTTTTGTACCAGGATTGTGCCTGGCAACCAGTTTATATACACCGGTAAATGCAGAGTCCCTGCCACCAGTAACCATGTTTGTGCCAACGCCCCAAAAATCAATAGGGGCATTTTGAGAAACAAGGGTTGCGATTATCTCTTCTGATAAATCGTTTGAAACAGAAATTGTAGCATCAAATAAACCAGCATTATCAAGTTCTTTTCTAACCTCGGTTGATAGATACTGCATATCACCTGAATCTAGACGAACTCCAAAACTATATCCCTTTTTTTTCAGTTCCTTTCCTACAATGATTGCGTTTTGTATTCCTGATTTTAAAGTATTATATGTATCAAGTAAAAATGTACACGAATTTGGATACATGTTACTGTATGTTTGAAAGGCTTCAAGTTCAGAAGGAAAAGACATAATCCAAGAGTGGGCCATAGTTCCTAATACAGGAATACCGTACTTTTTCCCCGCCAATGTATTACTGGTACTCGAAGCCCCTCCAATATAGGCTGCACGAGAAGCACTCATAGCACCATCCCAACCTTGAGCCCTACGTAAACCAAACTCCATAACATGAGAGCCCTTAGATGCAATACAAACACGAGCAGCCTTTGTTGCAATTAAGCTTTGAAAATTTAACTTATTTAAAACAAAGCCTTCAATTATTTGAGCTTCAATTAAAGGGGCATGAATGCGAACTAGAGGCTCGTTTGGAAAAACAATGCTTCCTTCTTCTATAGAATAAATGTCGCCCGTAAAAGTAAAATCTCTTAGGTAATCTAAAAATCCAGTTTCAAATATATTAAGAGATGCTAAAAAACGAATATCATCATCTGAAAATAAAAAGGTGGTAAGTTCATTGAGTAGTGGTTCAATGCCAGCAAAAACTGAAAATCCACCGTCAAAAGGATTCCGTCTAAAAAAAACATCAAAAACACATGGGTTGTTCATGTTTTTTTTCCAAAAACCTTGAGCCATGGTTAACTCATAAAAATCGGTAAAAAGTGCACTGATAGGTTCGTTTGCATCATTCATACTATTGCTTTACCCAAGCCTTTGTAATCTCACAAATATATACACGATGAAGACCATCTTTGGTGTAATGCTTGCCTTCTGTTGCAAAGTCTATAAAGCAGTTTTCTTTTAACATATCAGAGTATAGTTTTTTGCATTCTAAAATAAGAGATGCTTGCTCAAATGCAACAGAATTGTTTTCGCACTGAAAAGGCTTTAATCCTGTTTCCTTAGCTTTATCTAAATCTCTTCCAGATGTAGTACCACAAAATTGCAGTGCTTTTTTAAATGAGGAGTCAAAAAATGAAAGAGTCATTGTATTGTTCTTTTCGGTAAAATCATAGGTGTGTCGTTCTTTTCGAACAAAAACGTATGCAACGCACTTGTTCCATAAAAATCCTAATCCTCCCCAACTGGCAGTCATGGTGTTCCATGTTGTATTGTCACCTTCAGTAAATGTTCCTGCACTTACAAGCATCCAATCATCACCAATAAGAGATATAGCATTTTTTTGAATGTCCTTTGGTTTAATTTCGCTAAATCCTGTCATACAACCTCCAAAAAAACAAAGCATAGTAATATAAAATAGTGTACTTTAGAATGATGGAAAGGTCAAGGGATGTATGGGGCTGCTGGTTCAGCGGCAAATATTTAAAAATAAATGCTATAAACAATGTATATAAATACCCCCTTTTTATTTTTTTTTTTTATATAAAGTCTGTCTATAATATAGTGTAAGAGATTTACAAAAAAATACAGTATAAGCAAAAATAGCAGTTGAAAAAAACTAATTGTAGGAGTATACTATGAGAGTAGACTTAAAGAATGACATAATATTTAAAGCAGTATTTGGAAAAGAAAAGTCTAAAAACGTGCTAACCCACTTAATTAATGCCGTTTTGATTGATTCTGGATTTTCACCTATATCGGAGGTTATACTAAAAAATCCAGTGTTACCAGGAGATACCTCATGGACAAAGAGTTCTGAATTGGACATCCTAGCCCTTGATGAAAGTGGTAAACAGTATAATGTTGAGATGCAAATAGCACCTAAAATAAATTATGAAAATAGAAGTTTATACTATTGGGCAAAACTATATGCATCGCAAATGAAAAAAGGTGAAGAGTACAAAAAGCTGCGACCGGTTATATGTATTAATTTTATTGATTTTGTACTCAATAACAAAGAGTCATTTTTTCATAGATGTTTTATGGTTTTAGATAAAGATAATAATGATGTGGCTTTAAGTGATGATTTACAAATACACTTTATTGAATTAGACAAGTTAGAAAAAAATGAAAGTAAGCTTACAATATGGGTGCAATTATTAAAGCTTGCTACAGAAACAAGCACGGAGGAAAACATGAAATATATATTTGAAAGAGATCCCGCAACAAAAGAAGCTTTTGATATGTATAAAGATGTGCTTTTAGATGACATGGAGTGGTTTAGACAAATATCGAGAGAAAAACATGAGCATGATGTTGCAAGCTTTAAAGGTGCACAAGAAGAGATTCGTGCTGCCGCGAGAGCTGCTGGATTACAAGAGGGCAGAGAACAAGGCCTTGAAGAAGGACGAGAGGAAGGACGAGAACAAGGACGAGAACAAGGACGAGAGGAAGGACGAGAACAAGGACTTGAACAGGGCTCTAGAACAAAAGCAATTGAAATTGCTAAGAGCTTACTTTTAATGGAGCTTAGTGTTGACAAGGTTAGCCAAGTTACTGGACTAAGTGAAAAAGAAGTTCGTTTGTTAAAAAAGTAATAAGCGTTATGCAGGTGAGCCCTCTCATGCTTGTATCTTTTTTTTATAGAAACACACATATTTGCGTGGCGAACACCTGCCCAGCACATGCTTAAAATGTACACAACTGCGCTACAAATCACCGATGTGTAGACTTTGTCTTTGCAATAGTAAAGACTTGTATACCCATTATTAAGATAGTTAACCCACTTATAAGCGATGAACCAGTAGAAATCTACGAGTGAACATACAAAGACCAATCTAGAGGCTTTGTAACCAAAAATGACATAAAAAAACCAACATATATACAAAAACTATCGGATTTTTGACATATAATATAAAAAATGTCAAAAATATTAAGAAATTCTTAAAATAAGCTTAAAAAAAACTTGACATCCAAAATATCTCGTGGTACTATTATTACATGATTATTTGTGCGAAAAAAAAGGCGTTGCCTTTGCACAAATAGAAAAAAAAGAGGAGGGTTTTAATAAATGAAAAAACTCTTAACAGTATTAATTGCTTTGTCTTTGGTAGCTGGCGGATTCGCAGCAGAACCTTTGGCAGATGTAAACACAGTTGACATTGGTGGATCAGCTTCAGTTAAATGGGGTGTAGACCTTGAAACAGGAAAAACTGGTTTTGTTAATGATGCCGATGTATTACTAACATTAAACTTACTTCCAGATGACATGAGCGCATCAACAGCGGGCACAGGCGTTTGGGGTGAACTAGTTGTATTATTAGATGGATCTTCAAAATTCGAAGTTGATGACAATTCTGGAAATAGTATGACTTTAACAAACGATAGTGTAATTATTGATGTTGCAACTATCCATGTTAATGATTTATACTTTGGTATTACGTCTGGCGACTTTGACTACGGTGGAGACTTTAATTATCCTAACGCAATGGCATATGACAATGGCGATTCTGTAAATGGTAATGGTATTTACTATTTTGAAGATTCTCCAGCTCAAGAATTCGGTTATACTCAAGGTTTTACAGCTGGTTATAACTTTGCGGACATGGTAACCGTTGAAGCTGCTGTTAGATCTACAGTTGGTATTGCAATTTCTGAAGAAAACGGTTCTACAAAAGTTGAAGCAAGAAATAATTCAAGTGATGAATTATTATTTCCTTACGTAGCTGGTGCAACCACAGTATACACAAGAAGAGACAGTGATGTATTATTCCCAATCGTTAATGGTAACTGGGTAATTCCTGGTAACACAGATTATGATGTTTGGACACTTGATCCAGATGCTTTTGATCAAGCATACTCAAATAATTATGCTCTTGGTTTAAGTGCAATGATTACTCCAATGGAAGCATTAATGATTCAAGTAGCTGGTGCATATGGTGTAACTGGTCTTAAGAATGGTGACCTTTCAATGTTTGTTGGTGCTCAATACGAAGCTCCTATTGGTGCATTCACATTAACTCCTGTTGCTACATATAACTTTTACAGTGATGGTAAAGTAGATGGAAAAGCACAAATAACACAAAACGCTATTGGTTTTGGTGTAAACTTTGGTTGGGGCGAAGAAATGGACGGAGATTCTATTCTTTATGGTTTCTACGACACAAACTTAGCTTATGTAGGTGCTGATGAAGGCGATGGAACTATCCTTCCTGGTATATCTTTATTCACATCTCTAGATCTTACTCAAGTTGATGCTGTTTATACTACAGCTGTTGGCGATGAAGAAGCAAACACAGCAAACGTATTACCACTTATGTTAATGGTACATACAGGTGACTTAGTTCCTAACTTAAGCGCACAAGCTCTTTTCTCAACTAACCTTGGTGCAAATGCAGCTAAAAACGCATGGGGTGCAGGACAAGACACAGCAGCCGAAGCTATGGGTAATGCAACAAATAAAATGGCAACACAAGTTGGTGTAGCAGCAGATTATGACATTGCAGTAGGCGACTTAACAGTTACACCTAGTGCTGGTATTCTATTTGGATACACAGCTTCTGTAAACTCAGCTGATGAAGATGATACAACTTCTGGTACTAGCGTAATGCCTCGTCTTTCTGTTGACCTAGCAGGTTTAGTTGCTAACACAACATTCTCATTAGATTGGGACGCTGCTTCTTTCTCAACAGGTACAAGTACTATCGGTGGAACAACTACTAATGTAGATGCTTCTGATCTTGGTGAAATTAGCATTAAAGCAGAAATCGCTCTTTAATTCATAATTAAAAGCTTTTAGCTAACTAATTAAAAGGTCTTCTCTAGGGAAGACCTTTTTTTTGTGGTGGGTGGAGTGAGGTAGAAATGTAATCCGCAAGAATTAGTGGGGGATTTCAATAGGAACGTGCTATATAAATTTTTTACAAATATAAAGATTAAAGGCAAAAAACGAACGAGATTCTACCTGTAGTCTAGCAGAAAGCAATGTCAGAATGACAGGCTAGGAATTAGGAATTATTTCATTGTCCTTATTTCTTCTGGAGTAAGTCCTGTTAATTTTTCAATAGTTGTTATGTCTAGTCCCTCTTTTAAAGCACTCTTTGCAACTTGTACAATCCCTTGTTCTATTCCTTCTTCTCGTCCTTGTTCTATTCCTTCTTGACGTCCTTCTTCTCGTTCAACTTGGCGCATTCTTGCCTCGCCACTTATGTATATTTCTCTCTTTTCGTATTCACTCACTAAGTCTTTGTCCGATCTAAAATATTCATAGTCGCCTACAGCTTTCTTAAATACGGCACCTTTTTCTGCAATCATAGTCTTATCCTTTTCAAAATTGGTAGAACCAAAATATGTTAGCCATGTTTTTAATTCCTGTTCTTGAACACCACAAAAATCTTTTGGGAGCTCAATAAAGTGCATCAGTAAATCTTTAGTACTAACGGTTCCTGTTTCACAACAATGAATCATATGCGTTGTATGTGAAAGCTCTGTACTCTTAAAAAGCTCAAATGCAAGAAGGTTTATACTGATAACTGGTGCTAAAACATTTACCTTTTCGCCATTTTTTAGTTCAAGCTTTTCGCTACGGTAGTTTTTAGCCCAATATTCTAGTGCCCTACTAAAAAAGGCTTTGTTTCCCCTAACTTGTATTTCTACAATAACTGTTTCGCCGCTTGACATTGTTGCCTTAACATCAACAATAGTTTCACTTTCTGCTGCGTGTTCTTTTAGATTATACGGGTTTCGAATAGTAACTGATTGAAACTCGCTTAAATTACTGTCACGCATAACAGAGTTAATAAAGCTTAGTAATAATGGCTCATTACCTCGTTGTCCTAAAAGATACCTAGCAAAGTAGTCGTTCATTCTTGACAATTCTTTTGTTACCATAATTATACTCCTGTTAGTAAAATTTTTCAATACAGAATTTGCTGTATGCCTGAAAAAACTATTGCGGTATATACAATAATCTTCTAGCCTTTTACGGTATCATTGTAAAATATGCAATTATTTATTCTTAACTATATATATAGGGTTTTTATGCAAAAAAAATACCATTTTTAGAGCTGTTTTTAAAAAAATACAAGATTTGTCAGGGATATTTAGGATGTTAAGGATTATGGTGGTGTATATAATTACGAATTAGGAGTTATAAAATAATCTGTGTTTTAATAATGACCAGTTTTGGTGGTTGCCTTTGAAAATGGAAACAAAACAAGCATGATGGCTGCAAAACTAATCATTAATACATTCATACCAAAGGTATCTGCGAGTAAGCCTGCTAAGGGGGCGAGTATGATTATTAATAGAGATTTTAACTGTGATGCGAGGCTTAGCATAGTTGCTCTTTGCGTTTTTTCCATATTGGAATCTAAAACATCTATAAAAATGGGTTTTCGTATGTTTTGCAAAACATATAAAAGGGTAAATAGAATGCACAATAATACCGTTTGAGTAACACTAAAACCGAGTAGTGATAGGCTCAGGGCAAATGCAATATAGACAGTATTGAGTGAGCGTGCGCCACCGAGTAATGCCTTTATTTTAAATGTATTTTTAGCTGCTAAAGAGCTAACTACATGTAATACTGTGTACGCAATCCCTAAAACAATAGAGAGATTATCTTCTAAGCTTACATTCCTAAAAACTATAAAACCACTTCCAATAATTATGGCACTGAGTATTGGCTGAATATAATCTTTTATAGAGCTTAGTATTGCTTCAAATGTTGCATTTGAAAGTAATAATTTTTGTAAGTTTTTATTTTGCAGTAAGGTATTCTTTGTATGTGCAATGTGCGTTTTTATACTTGTGTACTTTCCTTTTACACCCTTATCGAGTGATTTGGGATACGATACCACAAGAAAAAAATCAATTATATACGGAACAGTAGAGGCTAGGAAAATATATCTAGAGTTTGGAACGCTTAAGATAATAATTATTCCTAGTGTAGAACTTATTGCGCTTCCTATTAAAGATCTGGAACGTGTTTTTCCGTATACGTATGTTTTGTGTTTTTCCCATCCTTTTTGTTCTAGGTAGGTGTATATCATTGCTTTATGGCTTCCGGAACGAAAGGCTTCTCCTAAGCCAAAGAAAGCCATTGCAATTGCAGCACTTTTAAAATCTGTGCTTACATAAAAGAGAATAAACGATAGTATGTAAAATATAAAACATGCGTACAATTCTTTTTTTCTGCCAAAGTAATCGGCTATAAGACCAGAGGGAATTTCAAAAATATTTATAACTATTTCTCGTATGGAAAATAAAAAGCCAATTTGTAATAACGATATGTTGTTCCCCGTTAAATATATGAGAAGGTATGGCTCAAAAAATTTTAGGTTTTTTAATAATCCATATAAACTAAATTTTTTTATTAAAAAATCTTTATTAATATCTTTGTAGATTTCGCTACTATCTTGCATGTGATTAGTATAGTGCGCTTATAAAAAAGTCTCAAGACATACCTTGTGTTATTAATGCAAAAAACTGCTTTATTAAACAATTACTGCTTGTCTTTTCATTCAAACAGTGGTAAAATATAATCATACTTAAATTATTTACGGAGGTAAAAATGAAAAAAACTCTTCTAGTTGTAATTGCTCTTGCAATTCTTTCTGTATTTGCATTTGTATCATGTTCAGGTGCATCAGGATCAGAAGAAACTCTTCCAACTGTACGAATTATTACAGATGCAACAGGTATTGATGATAAATCATTTAATGCTGCTGCTTGGAGAGGTATTTTAGAATTCTACGGTGACACTTGGGAAGACCAAGCTGGACGTGGAACGCTATACGATGTAGTAACATGTCAAACTCAGGATTTGTATGTTCCTAACCTAAAACAAGCTGCAGACCGCGGGTATGACTTAATTATTGCTACAGGATTTACTTTTGCAGATGCAATTGGTGAAGTAGCAAAAGAATATCCAGAACAACCATTTATGATTGTTGATGTTAGCTGGGTTAACACTCCTAATGTTCAAGAGTACATTTATGCAGAAGAACAAGGTTCTTTCTTGGTAGGAGCTATTGCAGCTTTACAAGCACAACAAGACGGTATTGTAGATCCTAAATTTGGATTTATTGGTGGTGTTCCTGGTGCAACAATTACAAAATTTGAAGTTGGATACATTCAAGGTCTTAAATATGTAATGCCTAATCTTCCAGATTCTTCAATTGTAGATTACTACACAAACGACTGGGGCGCACCAGATAAGGCTAAAGCACAAGCTAAAAACTGGTATGATTCAGGTGTATTTACTATTTTCTCTGCAGCTGGTGGTTCAGGAAACGGAACTATTGCACAAGCAAAAGAATATAGAGTACAAGGCCAAAATGTTTGGGCAATTGGTGTAGACTCAGATCAACACGAAGAAGGTATTTACGAAGGCGATATGTCTGCTGTATTAACTTCTATGATTAAAAGAGTAGAAACATCAGCTATACTAGCTCTTGAAAGTGTAGAAGATGGTAGCTTTACTGGTGGTGTAATTGAGCTTGATATGGCTAAAGATGGTGTTGGATATGCTTCAACAAACTCAGAATTATCTGATGACATCATTAGCCAAGTAGAAGATATCAAAGCTGATATTATTGCTGGTGATATTATGGTTTACAAAACATATGCTGATTCTGTGGCTGCTGGGATTGTTCCTGCTGGCTTAGGTGCAAAAGACGACTAAGATAATTACTAATGTATAATTAGTGATGTGAGAGACATTTAGGGCTTGAAATGGCGTGCCAGGGAGGGCACTAAATGTTTTATGTCATGAGTTTTGCAACGCAAAAATCAATCGTAAAATCGCCCAGGGATGGGTGATTTTACGTACGTTAGCGATTGTAGGGGCGGCAAAGCCGTTCGAATTAGTTAGTGGGCGACATAGTTTCGCTCACTAACTAATTCGAATGAAGCCACATGGCGTAACCCCGTAATGAGCGACCCTGTAGACCATTTACAATTAATACGTCTACAGGGGAACGCCCAAATACTTTTTTCTAGGTACTATTACATGAATGAAAATATTATTGAAATGGTTGGGATTACAAAAACGTTTCCAGGAGTTGTTGCCAACGACAACGTAACAGTGAGCGTTAGAAAGAATGAAGTTTTGTCCCTTTTGGGAGAGAACGGAGCCGGGAAGTCGACCCTTATGTCTATTTTGTTCGGCTCATATTCTGCAGACAAGGGTATAATTAAGGTTGACGGCAAAGAGGTATCAATTAAAAGTTCCAACGATGCCACTGATTTAGGTATTGGAATGGTACACCAGCATTTTAAGCTTGTACACAATTATACCGTAACCGAGAACATTGTTTTGGGTATTGAAACCACAAACCGTTTTGGGATCCTTGATTTAAATGTAGCCGAAAAGCGCGTTCAGGAACTGTCAGAAAGGTATGGTTTAAAGGTAAATCCAAGTGCCAAAATTGAAGACATTACTGTTGGTATGCAACAGCGTGTTGAGATATTAAAGGTTCTTTATCGAAATGCCAACATAATTATTTTTGATGAACCAACTGCTGTACTTACCCCTCAAGAGATTGATGAGCTTATAAACATTATTAAGCTATTAAAAGAAGAGGGTAAGACAATAATTATTATTACCCACAAATTAAAAGAAATTAAAGCCGTTGCTGACCGGTGTACCGTTTTACGTCGAGGAAAATTAATTGACACCGTCAATGTATCGGATGTTTCAGAAAGTGATCTAGCAGAAATGATGGTTGGAAAGGCAGTTGATTTTAAAATTGACAAAAGTCCTGCTGTTCCATCAAGGACCGTACTTGGACTTAAGCACATTAGTGTTAAGGATTCTCGTGGGCAAATGGCCGTTAATGACCTTACATTAGGGGTTAGAGCTGGTGAAATTGTAGGTATTGCCGGTGTTGATGGTAATGGTCAGTCAGAACTCATATATGCAATTACTGGTTTATCTCCTTTAGAGTCTGGTCAAATTTTCTTAAACGGTAATGATATTTCAAAGTTATCTATTAGAAAAAGGATTGAGGCTGGGATTGCCCATATACCTGAAGACCGTCACAAGCACGGCTTTGTATCTGAGTTTTCTATTGCCGAGAATACAGTAATAAAGAATTATTATAAGGCCCCTTATACCCAAAACATGGGGGTATTAAATTTTACTGCCATGCATTCAAAGGCCACTTCTCTGATAAACGATTTTGATATTAGGGCCGGGAAGGGTTCTAATACTGCAACTGGTAGTATGTCTGGAGGCAATCAGCAAAAATTAATTATTGCCCGAGAAATAGAGCTTGCCCCTGAAGTTTTTATTGTTGCCCAGCCGACCAGAGGTTTAGATGTAGGTGCTATTTCGTACATCCGAAAGCGGATTATAGAAATACGTGATCAAGGTGCTGCAGTACTTTTAATTTCTTTTGAACTTGACGAGATTATGAATCTTTGCGATAAAATTGCAACCATTTCTAAGGGTTCAATTGTAGGTTTTTCAAATGCCGATGAGGTTACCGAGCGTGAGATTGGTGCTATGATGGCTGGTTCAAAAAAACAATCGAGCGAGGTGTAACTATGAAGCAAAAACCATTAAAATTAATAGATTATAACAGACATGCCTTTGTAAATTTTTTACTACATTCAGATACAGCCGTTTCGGTTTTAGTAGTTCTTTTAGGTTTTTTTGTTGGATCTATTCTTGTACTTATTGTAGGTAGAAATCCTATTGGAATGTATCAGTCTTTTTTGCAAGTTCTAACTGGAATTTTTTGGAATAATCGTGGAGAAATGAGATGGGAAATTCGTTATGTAGGTGAATGGATTAATATTTCTGTACCTTATATTCTTTGTGGTTTAACCATGGGCTTTGCAGCACGTGCAGGGCTTTTTAACATTGGTGGAGAAGGGCAGTATTTGGCCGGTCTTACCGTTGCAACCCTTGTTGGTCTTTTTGCACCACAAATTATTGCAATTCACTGGATACTTGCTGTTTTATTAGCAGTACTTGCAGGTGCTGTTTGGGGTGGTATTGTTGGATTTTTAAAAGCTAAGTTTGAAGTATCCGAAGTTGTTGCAACTATAATGTTAAATTACATTGCCCTTTACATATCTCGTATTGTTCTTTTACGAGTACCTGGTTCTAATACCTATCAAACACCAACATTTCCAGAAACCGCATCATTGAGACTTGATTTTTTTGACACGATAACTAATACATCTAAAATGAACATGAGTATATTTTTTGTTGCAATTGCCGTAATTTTGTATTGGTTTTTAATGGAGAAAACCAATCTTGGGTTTGGTCTTAGGGCAACAGGGTATAATAAAGATGCAGCCCTTTGTTCAGGTATTCCTGTAATAAAGAGTATTATGTTAGCTATGGCAATTTCTGGAGCCTTCGCTGGTTTAGCAGGAGCTTCTGTTGCCTTAGGTTCATTTGAGTTTGGGCGTATTCCTACTGTTTTAGAAGGGTACGGTTTTGCCGGAATTGCAGTTGCCCTTGTTGGTAACTCAACTGCTGGTGGAACCTTAGTTGCTGGTTTATTATTTGGTATGCTTGCCCGAGCCCAAGGTATTATGCAAGATAACGGTATTCCAAAGGAAATTACCCTTATTATTCAAGGTCTTATTGTTGTATTTATTGCCCTTCGAGCTGGCTTAAAGATGTATCTTGCATATCAACAAAAGAAAGAGCTTGAACAAAGCTTATTAAAATCTTCAAATGATAATGGAGGAAAAGAATAATGGATGTAATTTTTGGAATGATTCCTTCAATTTTGATGATAGTATCACCTATTTTAATTGCTGCTGCAGGTGGTATGATTTGCGAAAAGTCAGGTGTTGTAAATATTGCCCTTGAAGGTTTAATGGGAATGGGTGCTTTTACTGCTGCCGCAACTCATGTTTTACTTGAGGGTTCTTTTGGCGGTTCTGTTTGGGTTGCCTTACTTTTTGGCGCAATTACTGGGGGAATTTTTTCTCTTATTCACGCATATGCCGCAGTATCCTTGAATGCAGATCAAACTATTTCTGGGACTGGTATAAATCTTCTTTCTACTGGTTTAACCGTTTTCTTTTCTCAAATTATTTTTAATGCCGACAGAACAAGGCAATATAAACTAGGAATGCTTCCGGGGGCATTTGGAATATATCCCACTGCAATTATTGCCCTTGCGGTTATTATTTGTGCTTGGTTTTTTCTTTACAAAGTACCTTTTGGTTTGAGGTTAAGAGCCTGTGGAGAGCATCCTCATGCTGTTGAATCTGCAGGTATTAAGGTAAAAAAAATGAGATATATTGCAGTTTTAATTTCTGGCGTTTTAGCAGGTCTTGCTGGTGGGTGCTTGGTTTTAACTCAAACGATTCAGTATACTTCGAATACAATTAACGGTGCAGGGTTTATTGCAATTGCAGCAGTTTCTTTTGGCCGTTGGCGTCCACTTGGCATTACAGGCTCATCCCTATTATTTGGTTTTGCAGTAGCTTTTGCAATTTATGTGGTGAATATTCCTTCTTTGAGAGACCTTTTTCCTTCGGAGTTTTTCAGCCTATTACCATACGCAATAACTCTTTTGGCCTTGGTAGTATTTAGTGGTAAAAATCATGCTCCTAGGGTTGCAGGAAAGCCATATGAACAGGGATCAAGTTAATAATGATAAGTAAGGATTTTATATTAAAATTATTTGAGGGTTTTTCAATTGAACGGTGGACAGATTTAGTTCGGCCATTTGATTTAATTGAAATGGATAAGTCAAGCGAAAAAATGGTCATTGCCTATATACTTGCCAAATTTGAAGAAAATGATGGTAAAGTTGTAGATTGGCAATGGCTTATGTATGCTTCCCTTTTTGATATTTTAAAAAAAATTGCGTTATGTGATATCAAGTCTCCATTACAACGAAGAATAAAAAGTGATTATCCTCAAGAATATGAACAATTAAATGAATGGGTAATTCAGCAATACAAAGACATAATTGACGATACTGAATTGTTTTCTATGTTTGAATCCTATATTCGAAAACAAAATCAAAAGACTACTGAAACATGTTTAACTGAGAGGATTCTTACAGCTGCACATAAGTATTCTGCTTTGAGAGAGTTTGAAATGCTCGCTGTTGTAAATGAGGACTTTCGTTTAAAAAACATTGAGCGATCTATAAATGGTGACTTGCAACCATATTTAGATTTAAAGGGTTTACAGCTGCTTATGACAAAGCAACGTCCCTATGAGTTTTTAATGGTTATAGAACAACTTCGGTTTCAAGCCCGATGGAATCAAACCCCTCGTGTACCTAAAACAACTGTGCTAGGGCATTCGTTTTTTGTAGCGATTGTTACCCTTTTATTAAGTAGGCATTCTGCAGACTATTATTCGAAGCAAACAGGTAAGCCTTTTAAGTTTTGTGAAAAGCGTTTATACAATAATTATTTTTCAGCACTTTTTCATGATTTACCAGAAGCCGTTACTCGTGATATTATTTCTCCTGTAAAACAGGCTACAGATACTCTATCATCTATTGTTAAGCAAATTGAAGCTGATATGATTGAAGAAGAACTTATTCCGCTTATGGAAGATTTTTATGTAGATGAATTACGATACTTTACTGATGATGAGTTTGAAAACAGGATTTTATTTGATTCACCCACTGGAAAAATTTCTTTACCTGATTTAAGTTTTGAAGATCTGTGCGAAAAGCATAATATTGATTCATTTTCTCCCGTTGACGGAAAAATTGTTCGTTGTGCTGATCACATAGCAGCGTATGTTGAAGCTCATAGTTCAATAGTACATGGTATTACTTCTAAGCAACTTACTGGTGGTAAGGTTAATTTATTAAAATTATATCCTGAGGGTAATCTTATTAGTGGCATTGATGTTCACTCAATTTTTACTTCTTTTGATTAAATATCCCATTAATTAATACCGATAGTATAGTGTATGAAAAAAATATGTCGTGTAATAATACTATGCTCTGTAATGGTATTTTGTATGTTTCCACTTGTTTCTCAAAACTTTACTCATACAGTAGAAAAGTCTGAAACTCTTTATTCATTGAGTAGAAAATATGGTGTTACAGTTCAAGATATACAAAAAGCAAATGGCATGGGTACTAGTAATGCTATTTCTATTGGTCAAAAATTAATAATCCCAAATCAAGATACTAGACCATCACAGAGTTCAAATACACAATATGGTGAATACAAGGTTGTCGCAGGAGACACCTTATATAGCATTTCAAGAAAAAGTAATATAAGCGTCGATGAATTAAGAAGTATAAATAATTTGTCTGCATCATCTGTATTAAAAATAGGACAAATATTAAAGGTGCCCCAAAGTGCTCCTGTAGTTACTCAAGGACAAAATGATGTCCCTCCTGTTCAAATTACTACTGATGATCCTCGTGAAGTTTCAAATAGAAAGGGCAATATAAATCTTGTTTGGCCTGTAAAAGCTAGTGAAGTTGAATATCTTACTGGTAAAATTTCTGGAGTTGCTTTAACTGGGCAAGAGAGTGAAGATGTAAAAGCCATTCGTTCGGGTACAGTAATGTTTAGCGGTGTATACCGAGGTTTTGGACAAGTTGTATTTGTTCAAGACACAACCGAACATATTTATGTATATACAGGACTTGGGACACTTTCTGTAAACAAGGGTGATTATGTACAATATGGTCAAGTTATTGGTAATATTGGTAACGACACTCTTTCAGCAAAATCGCGAATGAATTTTATGGTGTATAAACAAGGTAAACCAATAGATCCCGCAACTGCTCCTAGGGGTTGACGTTGAAATTGGCATCCATGCCAATTTCAACTTACCGAGTTTTGCATAAGTAGTAAAAGCAAGCATAGCAAAACTCACTTAAATGTGTCGTTTGGCGACATCCATGTCGCGATAGCAAAAATACCGAATAGATTTGGTATAGGCATCCATGCCAATTTCAACTTACCGAGTTTTGCATAAGTAGTAAAAGCAAGCA
>CAYJIS010000004.1:0-17932 GCA_964370315.1 uncultured Treponemataceae bacterium | reverse complement strand
GGCATCCATGCCAATTTCAACTTACCGAGTTTTGCATAAGTAGTAAAAGCAAGCATAGCAAAACTCACTTAAATGCAATGTTTGGTTAAAATACGAGTTTTATTACTTCTTCAATCCTTGTTACTGGGTGAAATATTATTCCTTTTTTTACATGCTCAGGAATATTATCTAAATCTCTTTCATTTTGTTTTGGGATAATAATTTGTTTGATTCCATTTCTTCTGGCAGCTACTGTTTTTTCTTTTAATCCCCCAATAGCTAAAACTTGCCCTGTTAGTGAAAGTTCACCTGTCATTGCAATGTTCTTTTTAATTGGTTTATTCTTTAATAAAGATAAAAGGGCTGTTACCATTGTGATACCTGCAGAAGGTCCGTCTTTTGGCGTTGCACCTTCTGGAATATGAAAATGTATTGTATTTCGTGAAAAGAAATCTAAATCTTTTATTCCATTCGCAAGAGCATATGAGCGAACCCAAGTCATAGCAATGCTTGCAGATTCTTTCATTACTTCGCCAAGTTTCCCAGTAAGTTTTAAGCCTTCTTTACCGGCTACGTGAATTGCTTCTAACAAGAGTGTATCACCACCCATACTTGTCCATGCAAGTCCAATAGCGGTGCCTGGAATATCTGCTTTTTTCTTATCATCTTCATCACTAAATAGTGGCTTACCAAGATATGTAATGATGTCTTCAATGCTTGGTGTAAAAGGCTTATCTAGCAATAGATTAATTTCTTGCTGTTTTTTCTTTTCAGCATCACTAACGGGTACTTTTTTTGATGCTTTTTTGTTTGTACTTTTTAATTTTTTATCATTATCAAACTGTTGTTTTGATTGCATTTGTAAATCAAAAAGTTCGTCTAGTTTTTTTTCAGTTTCTGGTTTACTTATAAGTTCTGTAGCATACTTTCTATGAATTTTGTCTAGATTTTTTTCAAAATTTCTTACTCCAGCTTCTCTTGCATAGGAATTTGCTATAAACATAAGAGTATTTGTATTATAGCGTACGGTGTTCTTTAATAGGCCATTTTTTTTGAGACTCTTTGGAACAAGATATTTTTTTGCAATTTCTACCTTTTCTTGGTTTATGTATCCAGATAGCTGAATTATTTCTGCCCTGTCTCGTAAAGGGGCTGGAATCCCTTCGAGTGAATTAGCAGTTAATATAAACAAAATATTTGAAACATCAAATGGAAGGTCTAAGTAATGGTCTCTAAAATTTTTATTTTGTTCAGGGTCTAGAACTTCTAGTAGTGCACTTGAAGGGTCGCCATGATAGCTCGAGCCCATTTTGTCGATTTCATCAATCATAAATACTGGTGAAGATGATTTTACTATCTTTAGTCCTTGGATTATTTTACCTGGCATTGCACCTACATATGTTCTTCTGTGCCCCTTAATTTCTGCTTCATCTTTCATTCCTCCAACAGAAAAGCGGAAAAACGGCTTGTTCATTGCTTTTGCAATTGAATGTCCAACGCTAGTCTTTCCGACCCCTGGTGGGCCTACAAGAAGTATTATAGAGCCTTTACTGTCGTTCTTTAGTTTTCGTACAGCTAAGTATTCTATAATTCTTTTTTTTACATCTTCTAATCCATAGTGGTCACTGTTTAAGATATTTCTTGCGTTTGATAAACTAAAGTTTTCAATTTCGCTTTGTAACCACGGAAGAGATAATACTGTTTCTAGGTATGTTCTTGTTATCATAAAATCGCCGGAGTGAGGATCCATTAAGCTAAACTTTTCAAGTTCATTAGTAAGGGATTCTAGGATCTCTCCTTCGAAATTGAAAGCATCTATACGTTCTTTGAATTTATGATAATCAGACGATTTAGCATCACTAGCCATACCAAGTTCTTCTTTGATGGTTTTTAATTCCTCTTTTAAAAAGTATTCTCTTTGGTTTTTTTCAATTTTATCGTTTAACTCAGTTTGTATCTTTTTTTGTATTCGTAAAAGCTCTTGTTCTTTTTTTATAAATACTAGCACGCTTTCCATTCTTCGAGGTATGTTTTGCATTTCAAGAATTCGCTGTTGGTCTTCTTTTTCGATATTTAATATAGATGCAATAAAATCTGCAATTTTTCCAGGGTGGTCTATATTTATCATATTTAGTCGCATTTCTTCAGAAAAAAGTGGATTGTTTTCCGAGATTTCTTTCATTTCGCTAATTAATGTGCGAGTTAGTGCCTTAACTTTTGAGTTTTGTTCTTCAGTATCATTTAAATAACTTATAGCTGCAATAATTGGGTTAGATTTATTAAGTTGTTCTATTAGCTTTATTCTTGTTAGAGTAGATATAAAAATATTTACTCCTCCATCTGGTAGGTTAATTTTTTTAATAATACGGGCAAGTGTTCCTACTTTATGTAAATCATGAAATGTTGGGTTTTCTACATCATTTTTTACAAGTACAATGCCGATGTGTCCATTATCATTATATGCTTCCTCTACTACGCGCACATCATCTGCGGAGCTAATCATTAGAGGTGTAAATATACCTGGAAAGATTGGTCGTCCGTTTAAAGGAAGTATTCTCATCGTATTTGAAAGTGGTTTTTCGACTGTAACAAGTTTATCAGACATGTTTTCTCCTATAGTAATAATTGTAACCTTTATGTATGCCTAAGTAAAGATAACAATATAATTTAAAAATCACATGATAAATATAACTAATATTCTTTGTAAAAACAAGTCATTTTAAAATAAATATTGACTTTTATAAAAGCTTGTGATTAAGTTAATTTTATGATATTATAGTAAATATGAAGCATACCTTAGTTTCGGCAGGCTTAAAACTGTCAGGTTTAACATTGTTATCGAGAATATTAGGTTTAGTACGGGAAATGACAAAGGCGCATTTTTTAGGTACATCATTTTTAGCTGATGCTTTTGGTATTGCTTTTATGATTCCGAATCTTTTGCGACGACTTTTTGCCGAAAACTCAATATCAATTGCTTTTATTCCTACCTTTAAGTCGTATCTCGAAGATAAAAATATTGACAAATACACAATGAAACAATTTATTAATGCAACCTTTACATTGATAAGTTTTTTAACTTCTGTTGCTGTAATACTAGGAATCATAGTTACACCTTATATTTTACCTTTTTTTGTTGAAAATAGTACTGAAGAGATTATAGGAGAGATGTCTTTTTTAACACGCACAATGTTTCCCTATCTTTTTGTTATTTCTGTTGCGGCTTTTTTTCAAGGAATCTTAAATGGGGTAAAGATATTTGCACCCTCAGGATTTACACCAGTACTTTTTAATATTTGTGTTATAGCTGCAACTTATGCCCTTTCACCATTTACAGAAAATCCTGCTCGGGCAATGTCTTTTGGTGTAATGATAGGTGGTATCCTACAGGCAGCCTTTCAATTACCCTTTGTTATTAAGGTTGGTTTTCGCCCTTGTATAATTGGATTAAAAAAAGCTTTTCAAAATCCAGGAACAAAAAAGGTGCTGTCATTAATTGCGCCAACGGTTGCTGGTATGGCAGTATATCAATTAAATGATGTTGTATCTACAATTCTTGCAGGACGTAAAGGAGAGGGAATTGTTTCTAGTTTACAGTATTCAATTAGGTTACAAGAATTAATACTTGGTATTTTTGTTGTTTCAATTGGAACGGTAATTTTACCTGATTTGTCAAGTTTTGCTAAAAATAAAGACTGGTCTTCATATAATGATATACTAATAAAGGCTACTCGTATTATTACACTTGTGACTATACCCATTACTTTTTTTTCATTATTGTTTGGAGAAAATATAATTCGATTAGTTTATGAGTCAAACCGATTTTCTGATGAATCTGTAATGCTTACACTTAATGCTTTTGTGTTTCATATTATGGGTCTTTATTTTATAGGAATGAATAGAATTATAGCCCCTGCATTTTACGCATGCCAAAACACAAAACTACCAACGTTAGCTGGAATGATTGGGTTTGGTGTAAATATTGTTTTAGCAATAATCCTTGTAGAGTTTATGAGCGGAGGTGGTATTGCTCTTGCTTTGAGTTTGGCGAGCTTTGTAAATACCATTATGCTAATTATATTTTTGCGTAAAAATGCAGAAGTTAATCTCGGCTCTTTTTTACGAGCAAATGTTTTTTATGCTCTTAAACTTACTGTTTTTTCTGGTATTGCTCTTGTTGTAGTCTTTTTATTAAAAGATTCATTATTCAATATGTTTTCAATGTATCATCGCTTTATTGCCCAAGGAGTTCCACTATTAATCTCAGCTATAGTCTTTTCAGTTATTGGGCTCTGTTTGCTTTTTATAAGTCGGGACGCACTGATAATGAGTATAATTCGAAAAAATAAATCTGTATAAAAAATGTATTAGTGAGTTGTTTTTACAAAGATTGTTTTTCTGTTTTTTAAGTACAATATAAGCGATGTTGTAGCAGAGATAATATCACTTACAGATTCTGCAAGCAAGACGGCCCAAAAACCTAATCCAGTTATAAGTGGTAATATTATGGCTAGAGGAGTTAATAATATTAATTTTCTTAGCATTGCTAGAAACACAGACATTTTAGCTCTTCCAGTTGCAACGAATGCTTGCTGGCAGGCCATTTGAATGCCCATGAATGCCATCCCAAATAAATATACTCGTAACGCTTGAGTGCCGAGATTAATCAGTTCCATATCATCAGTAAAGAGTGAAAGAAATGTTTGCGGTGTAATAAGTATTATTGAAACTATTCCAACGCCAAATATACAATTTATTATAAAAAGGTATTTGAAAGTTGCCTTTGCTCGGTGAATATTTTGTGCACCAAAATTATAACTCATTATAGGTTGAGCACCCTGTCCTAGTCCTAACATCGGTAAAAATACGATTTGCATGAGACTGAAAAATATAGCCATAAGAGCTACGTGCATATCTCCGCCATATACTTGCATACCTCTGTTAAATACTAATTGTATAAGGCTTTCAGTCGATTGCATTATTAAAGTTGCAACTCCTAAA
This sequence comes from uncultured Treponemataceae bacterium, assembly GCA_964370315.1. Classification (GTDB taxonomy): domain Bacteria; phylum Spirochaetota; class Spirochaetia; order Treponematales; family Treponemataceae; genus CAYJFX01. The sequence continues at coordinate 12,952 of CAYJIS010000004.1, read as the reverse complement.
GATGCTATCGATTTTATGATAGTACCTGATAGTATAAGGTTTTTCTTTCGAATTCGTAAAATACTTTTTTTGCTAAGTAAAAAACTAAATACCCATATTGCAGATACTGCTTGGCTAATTATTGTTGCCAAAGCAGCTCCTTGTACTCCCATATTAAAATAAAAAATAAAAATTGGATCTAATATAATATTTAATGCACATCCAATTAGTACCGTCATCATACTTGTTTTTGCAAAACCCTGATTTGTAATAAAAGTATTTAAGCCTAGTGTAATTTGAACAAAGAGTGTTCCTATGAGGTATACAGATAAATAACTAGAAGCAAGCTCAATAGTATTTTCACTAGCACCAAAGGCATAAAGTAGAGGTTCTCTAAAAAGTAAAAAAGTTATAGTAAGAACTGTAGAAATGCAAAGTATAAGACTTATAGCATTTCCAAGTAATTTTTCTGCAGTATCTAGGTCTTTAGCTCCCATAGCAATAGAAGCTCTCGTTGCGCCACCAACTCCTATAAAGGCTGCAAAGGCTACGATAAGGGACAAGATAGGAAATGAAATGCCCAAGGCTGCTAAAGCAAGAGAACCAACTTCTTCGATTCTTCCAACGAAAATTCTATCTACGACGTTGTATAATAGTTGAACAATTTGTGCTAATACAGTTGGTATAGCCATTTTAAGTATGAGTGGGAGAATAGGGGCAGTCCCTAATGGATTTTTATGCATATAGGATTATACGGATATTTTATGTTTCAGTCAACCTCTTTATCTTTTTTTATTCCTATAGGGGTGTGTAGCATTGGGCATCCTAATTCCATGTTAAATTTTTTTTCGGAGGCTATCGTAGTTAGTGGACCATGTTTTGGAAACACAATTGTCTTATCATCGTGTATAAAAATTTTATTCTGTATGTTAGCAATGAGGAGTTTTTTTGCATAAGGATTTGTCGTCTTTCCTATGCTACCTGAAAGCAGTGCATCACCTGTAAAAATACAATTTGCTATTTTAAATGCCATGGAATCAGAAGTATGACCTGAAACAGAATAGTATTTTACTTCGAACGATCCAGTATTAATTAAACCATCCCCTTTTAATATATTTGTATCTTCTCCAATTAACTCTGAGTCTGCAGCATATATTTTAGGTTTATATACTTTTCGTAATGTAGACAAGCTTTCAATTAGAGAACCATGACCATGAGTTACAAATACTGCTTCCAAACTATATTTGTCCTCTTCTATGTGATCTATCATTTGGGGTGTTAATTGACCTGGGTCAATTATAATTGCTTTTTTGGTTTTTGGGTTTACAAGGATATAACAGTTTGAATTTCTTGAAGAATTTTTGTGGTAGTATATTTTCATTAGTGTTTTTCTCCATAATTTAGAAAAGTACTGTCATCTTTATCAAAAAGGGCTTCTCTTGTATTAGAAGACTTAAAAGAAACATTTTTATGACTGCTATGCAAAAAGCATGTTTTTTTTATGTTACAGTTATTAAAGGTGGTATCTAAAAAACTTGCGCGGATAAATGTCGAAGAAAATAAATCTGAGTCATCAAACTTAGAATTTAAAGTAGTTATACCATTTAAATTTGAATTTATTAAATCTGTATTTATAAAATCAGCATCAGAAAAAGTAGACCCTGAAAAACTTGTAAAGTGAATACTTGCTTTTGATAGAGAGCAGTTTGAAAAAGCAGAAAAATCTAGTACACACATGCGCATTCTACATTCGTTTAAGTTAACATCGGTGAAAGTGCAATTATTGAAAGTGCAACCATAAAATTGTTTATTAGAAAAATCACAATCCTTAAAATCTACATTAGTAACTGTTAGGCCGACAATTTTTTTATTGTCACAAATGTATTTTAATGTGTCTTTAATAACTGGTTCTAATTTGTCAAACATGTATAGATCTCCTTTTAGTTGACAATATATAAAAAATCAAAAATATCTACTTACTTACATGGTATGATATTGCACATATTTAGTCAAATGGTTATTATATGGTATGTGCTATAAATGTTCAAAAAAGCTTACTTTTTCTCCTCCGATAGCTAGAAGTGAGGTCTGTCCACATTGTGGATCTGATGTACGGTGTTGTAAAAATTGCAATCATTTTTCTGTGGGTTCACAGTATGATTGTAAAGAACACGTACAAGAGTTAATATCAGACAAAGAGAGGGCAAATTTTTGTGATTGGTTTTCATTGAATGCAACTGGGTCAATCACAAACAAAGATACATTTTATACACAAGTCGAAACCGCAAAAAATCAGTTTAATTCGCTTTTTGGAGATTAATTTTGCAAGAACAAGTAGATTTTATTTTTTTAGATTCTGGTACAGGTGGGTTGCCTTATATGCATCATCTTACAGAAAAATGTAAAAGTGCACGCTGTATATATTTGGCTGATACAAAAAATTTTCCGTATGGAGAAAAGTCACCAGATGAAATTACACAAGCTGCAACACAGGCTCTTGAAAGTATTTTTAAACATTATACGCCTCGAGCTGTTGTAATAAGTTGTAATACTCTTTCGATAATAGCACTCGATGTTTTTAGAAAACAGTTTCCGCACGTTGCTTTTGTTGGAACCGTCCCTGCAATAAAAATTGCAGGAGAGATTTCAAAAAACAGGCGAATTGGTTTGCTGGCTACTAATAGAACTGTAGAAAGTGATTACGTAAAAAAACTACTGAGCGACTTTGCCTCTGATTGTGATGTTGTTTTTCGTGGTGACCCTGAGCTCATATCATTTATCGAAAATTCTTATTTTTTTGCGAGTGATAAACAAAAAGAAGATGCTGTACAACCTGTAGTTGATTTTTTTAGAAATAAAAATGTTGATACAGTAGTACTTGGCTGTACTCATTTTTTGCATATAGTTGATATATCATCACGACTTGCTGCTCCTGATATGAAAATAATTGATTCGTGCTCAGGGGTTGTAAATCAGGCCCTTCGTGTTGCACCAATACACACTGATGCAAGCGATGACTCTTTTACACCTTTGTTTTTTGTTACAGGTAGTGAAGGTGAAAAAGATACAGAAGGCTTTCATGAGCGATATCAAACCATAGCTGAAAGAATGGGTATACGCTATGGTGGAGTTTTGAGTAACTAATAAAGTAGAGTATAAAAAAAGACCATTCACAGTACCACCAAAACGTAGTGGTAAATGGAACAGTCTAATCGTATTTGATAATCAGCATGTCTTGGTTATTGAGCACTGTCTAATACTGCATATATTTCTTTTTCAATTGTATCACAAAGACTTGCAGCAGATTTTTTTGCATCCTCAAGATTTGTAGTAATTGGTTCAACACAATTAACATAAAACTTAATTTTAGGTTCTGTACCACTAGGGCGAGCACTTACAATTGTTCCACCTTCTAAGAAGAACTGCAAAACATTACTTGATGGTAAATCTATTTTCGTTTTTTCGCTTGGATTTTTTGGGTCAAATGTATAGCTTTCACCAACATCTCTAATTGTTAATACAGTTTTTCCGCCCAAAGTTTTTAATCCTTCTGCACGTAGTTTTGCCATAAGATTTTTCATTGTTTGAGTTCCAGAAGAACCTAAAAAGTTCTTTGCTATTGCGCGGTCTTCATAATAGCCGTATTCTGTGTAAAGAATATCAAGTCTTTCAAGTAAGCTTATGTTTTGAGATCTCCAGTAAAGAGTCATTTCTGCACATAATGCAGCAGCTGAAATGCCGTCTTTATCTCGTACATCTGTTTCGATATTATATCCATAACTTTCTTCAAACCCAAAAATATATTCATGTTCTTTAGACGTTTCAAATTCTTTCATTACTGATGCAATCCATTTAAATCCTGTTAAACATTCAGCAAGGTATACCCCGTTCTTTTCTGCAATTGCATCAACCATTGGAGATGTTACAATTGAGCGAATCATAGCTGGATTTTTTGGCATTTTACCAAGTTCTTTTCTAGAATGAATAATATAATCTGTAAGGAGAACACCCATTTGGTTACCAGTGATGAGAACGTATTCACCATTTTTATCTGGAACAGCAGAGCCAAAACGATCTGAGTCTGGGTCTGTAGCCATTACAACATCAGCTTTTTCTTTTTTTGCTAATTCCACTGCCATTTTAAGTGCTGGTGCTTCTTCAGGGTTTGGTTTTTCAACTGTTGGAAATTCTCCATTTGGGCTTCGTTGCTCTGGTACTGTAATAACGGTAAGTCCCAAATCACCTAAAACCTTTTCTACATGCATAGCTCCTGTTCCATGAAGAGGAGTGTATACAACGCGCACTTCTTTTGCTTTTTCTTTTATTAATTCAGGACGAAATAGTTGTTCTTTACACATTGCCCAATATTTTTCATCTATTTCTGAATCAATCATTACAAGCTTTCCTTGTGAAAGAGCATCTTCTTTAGAAATAGATTTTACTTCACTTACGGTGTTAACTTCGTTTATAATTCCCTTGTCGTGAGGCTCTGTTACTTGTGCACCATCAAGCCAATACGCTTTGTACCCATTATACTCAGGAGGATTATGTGAAGCAGTTACGACAACACCAGTAACGCATCCTAAGTTTCGAATTGCATATGATAATTCTGGTGTTGGACGCAATCCCGAAAAGAGATACGTTTTAAATCCATTTGCACAAAATATAAGGGCTGCATTAAGAGCGAATACATCAGAATAACGCCTAGAGTCATATGCTATTACAGCTGCTAATGTCCCATCTTTTGCCTTTTCTGGTAGGGCTTTTATACAATAGTTGGCTAATCCTTGGGTTGCCTTGTTAATAACGAGTGAATTCATGCGGTTTGTACCACCACCAATTAAACCTCTAAGACCTCCCGTTCCAAATTCAAGATTTTGATAGAATCTATCTTCAAGTTCTTTAGTATTGTCATTTTTAATTAAATCAATAACTTCTTGTTTAAAGCCTTCATTTTTTTCTTCATCAATATACTGGTTAGCACGTTCTAGTATTTCTTGTTTATCCATGATAAATCTCCATTTTAAAAATTAAATAGTTGCAATTGAAAATACAATTAAGAATTGAGCTGCAAGATATGTTACCATAACGATAAATCTATGCATTGGGAATTCTTTAACAAAAATTGTATAAGATAATACTGCATCAGATATAAGGAAAGCCAAACTACCTACAAAAAGGGTTATGATATTTTGTGGGATTGCTGCAAAACCGCCTTGCATGTAATAACCAACAACCAAAAAGAGTGCTATAGCATTAATGCCTGTAAGTAATAATGCATACACAACAATTGCTGCTCCAATACCACCTTTTGGACGTTTATTCATAAACCAAGTTGCTATAACAATTACAAGGTATACAACAATTGCTACAGCTACAAATACAGGAGGAATAGGCAAAAAGGAGATTAGTGATACTATTACTATGAGGTAAAAAACATGTCCAATAAAGAACGCTGCTAAACCTCTAAAAAAGTTTTGTGTTTCATGTTGCTTTAGTAAGTACATGTCGCCCATGCCACCAAAAACTATACCTAAAGAAAGAAGGAGTGTGTTTTGTTCAAACACCGATTGACCTTTAGTCAGTCCCATAAAGCCCCATACTCCAAATAAAAGCATTGGCATTAAAAGAGCTTTTGAAATATCTGCGAACTTATTATTATTAAGAACACATACAACTAAGTGAAAAAGAGAAACTGCGAAAAATGGTATACACCAAAGTAAAAATGTAATATTCATACAAAAAGTATACTATATGTTCTTAAAATAGTAAATGGAAAAAACTATTATTTATCTAAGAAATTTATAATCCTTTTGAGTCAGCATCGCTATTGAGAAAACAAGAAAAGGCATTTTATGGGAAAGAGTTATTTGTTCATTAAAGCTTTTAGTTTTAATGAAACGGAGGTTTTTTTATAATAGTATCCGTATTGCACCACAGCGTCTGTACAAGATAAACTATCTGCTTTAAATAATATACATTTGCTATATGTTCTTCGTTTAATAATCTTGTGGATTGAACAAAGTTGATGTATAATAAAGATATGAATATAGCATGGATTGGAACGGGGATTATGGGCTCCTCAATGGCAAAGCATTTAGCCCAAAAAGGACATAGTGTTACTGTTTATAATAGAACCTATGAAAAGGCAGAGCGGCTAAGAGAATTTGGTATTACGCCTGTTAAAGCAATTGAACAGTGTGTTCAAGCTGCTCAAATTGTTTTTAGTATTGTTGGCTATCCTCAGGATGTAGAAAATATATATCTTGGAGAAAATGGTGTTTTTTCACATGCACAAAATAATACTTTATTAGTTGATATGACAACTTCATCACCTCAATTAGCAAAAAAAATGCATGATATTGCAATGAGTGGTGAAAGAGGTAAAACATTTAGAATGCTAGATGCGCCTGTTTCTGGAGGTGACAACGGAGCGAGAAATGCAACGCTTTCAATTATGGTTGGAGGCGAAAAAAAGTTTTATGATGAAGCTCTTCCATTATTTGAAATAATGGGAAAAAATATAAATTATTTAGGAAAAGCTGGAAGTGGACAGCATTGTAAAGCTTGTAACCAAATAGCAGTAGCAGGAAACGTAGTAGCGTGTGCTGAAGCGGTAACGTATGCAAAGTCTAATGGACTTGATGTAAAGCAAGTGCTAGAAGCGATTTCTAAGGGGGCAGCTGGTAGTTGGCAAATGGATAATAATGCGCCAAGGATGATAGAAGGTGATTTTGCTCCGTATTTTATGAATGAACACTTCTTAAAAGACTTAAAGATTGCGCAAGGTGCAATGAGAGAAATGGGAAAAAATCTTCCAACCTTAGATATCATAGCTGATATGTATGAAAAAATGGTAGCGACAGGACATGGAAAAGAAGGGACACAAAGTATTATATCTTGCTATGAAGAGTAGTATAAGAAAAAAACTTTAGTTGATTTTCCTAGTATTTCATGCTATACTAGTGTATATGGATGACCAAACAATTTCTTCAGAAAGTGCAGTAGGAAAACGGCTTGACCGAATACTTGCTACCGATACTATCTCGTACTTAACTTTTAATAACAACAAAGTTAAGGTAGGTGCAGAAAAAATTACTTTAGGCAGAGCTTCAACAAGTGATATTGTAGTTGATAATAAACTTGCCAGTCGAAACCATGCGGTAATTCAAAGGATTAGAGAAGTATATTTTATTAAAGACATGGAAAGCACAAACGGCACTTTATTGAATGGAGAAAGAATACCTCCAGATAAATATGTGCGAATTAGAAAGGGAGATAAAATCACAATCGGTAACGATACTATTGCTTTATCGTGATGGTGGATTTAGCATGAATACGCAAAATATTTTTAGTACTTACAACTTACCAAAAAAAGATATGTTTTTAGAAGATATTAACAATACTATATGTGTCTTAGAATCAGAAGATAACAGCATTAGAGAAAGAGATTCTACAGGCAAAATTGGTGCGTTTATTGATATTTCATCTTTTTCTCTTCCAACAGTGATAATTCCAGATTTACATGCTCGACTAGATTTTTTTAATAGTATCTTACAGTTCAAATATACATTTGATGATAACACTGGAGAAACGTTATCTATATTTGAAGCATTAGAAAAAGAAAAGGTTTTAGTTGTTTGTGTTGGCGATGGTCTTCATGCAGAAAAGAGAGCATTTACGAGATGGGTTTTGGGAGAAGATGAATGGAAAAAAGGAAATGCTCTTAATACCCATATGTGCATGGAAATGGAAGAAGGCTTAGGCCTGATGAATCTTGTGATGAAAACAAAGTGTACTTTTCCAAGGCATTTTCACTTTTTAAAGGGCAATCATGAAAACATATTAAATGAGTATGGGAAAGGAAACCTTCCTTTTAGAAAGTTTTCGAGTGAAGGAGAAATGGTTAAAGATTTTATGCTTAAACTTTATGGAAACGATGTATTACATGCATACGCAAAATTTGAACATAGTCTACCTCTTTTTGTGCGGGGCTCTAATTTTTTAATAAGCCATGCAGCACCTGCGATTGAATACAGTAAAAAAGAACTTATTAACGCGTATTTGGATGAAGAAGTTTCTTTGGGGCTCACATGGACGAGAAATTACGAATGTCATGAAGATGCCGTTGTAAGTATGTTACATAAGCTCTTGCCTTCAAAAATGTGCGGGACATATTTTTCTGGACATACTACGTGTAGAGGAACACACCAAGCACTGAGTGATGGTAAATTGATACAAATCCATAATCCAAATGAACAATTTATTACAATAGTAGATCCTAATAGGGCGTTTAACCCTAGTACAGATATATTTGATACAAAAACCGGTTCTAATGCTTCGCTTATAATTGAATAATGTAGCATTAAGGAGAAAGAAATGGCTGTAAAAACTGAAAATATAGGAAAATATAAAATAGAAGAAGTTGTTGCTCGTGGCGGAATGGGAGTAGTGTATAAGGCTATGCATCCTAATCTAAAACATCAAGTTGTAATTAAAAAATTAACTATCAGAGGCAACAAGCCAGTATTAGAACGTTTCAAGAGAGAAGCTCGTTTACTACTAGAACTTCAACATCTTAATATTGTTAGGATGTTTGATTACTTTACAGAAGGCTCTTCACATTATATTGTGTTGGAATTTGTTGATGGTATGTCTCTTGATAAGCTTTTAAAAAAGTCAGGGAAATTTGCCTGGCAAACAGCATTACTTGTTATTAGAGACTCGTGCAAAGCATTACAATTTGCACATTCAAAAGGTATTATACACAGGGATATAAAACCAAGCAATATTTTAATTTCTCAAAAGGGTGAAATTAAACTTGCTGACTTTGGAATAGCATCAACAGAAAAAGAAAGTGATACAGAAAATGATATTACTCAAGTTGGTGTTACTCTTGGAACTCCTGCTTATATGCCTCCAGAGCAGTTTGAAGACAGTAAGAATGTTGATGCACGTGCAGACATATACTCAATGGGTGTAATGTTGTATGAAATGATTGCGGGTAAAAAACCGTTTAGTGGCAATATCATCGGGGAAACGCTTTTACAAATACAAAAAGGACAGTATGCCCCAGTGGGGACTATCGAAAAAACACTGCCTCGCTGTGTAAAAAAATTGATAAAGAGAATGATGCATACAAAGCCTCAAAAACGATATAAAGACGTATCATCGATATTAAAAATTATACATAAAATTTTAGAAACGTATGATAAAAAAGCATTAAGAGTTTCTTTAGTAAAATTGATGCTCTTGGATAAATATACAGAGCCTACGTTTGTACCAAAAAACAAGGGAACAAAAAAAATTATTGGAATTTCAGTTGCGAGTGTGGTTTTTTTTGCTGGCTTATGGTATGCGTGGAACGAAGGATTTATTCATAATACTGTTTTACGAAGAATTTACACTCCCATTACTGTAACACTTGAAACATCAAAGACATCTGCAATAAGTACAGGTGTTCCAATGAGTGCATTGTTTTTTTACAATGACCAGGCTGATATTCCAACTGTTGAAAATAGTTTTCGTATTTTTAAAAAAGACCATGAAAAAGACGACAGTGAAGTCTATATAACAAAACCCTTGTATGTTCGTCCCGGAATGTATAGAGTTAAAGTGATAGTTGGTTCCGATGTTATTTGGAAATCATTAAAAGTTGATAAAGAAGCACAAAATATTGTATTTGATATTCATACAACTGATACTAGAAACTTAAACGTTATAACATCATCTTTTGATATGAATACAGGTGAAGATATTACAAGCCGAACAGACTTTTTTGTGAAGTATGATGGAGAATGGACACCTATTCAAAGCCTTACAAACGGTGAGTTAAAAACAGGGAGCATTTTACAAATACGGGCAGAATCAGACGGCTATGTAACAGAGGTTTTTTCTCTATTGATTGAATGGTATCAAGATGAGCTAAGAATTGAAGCTTTGATGGTGCGAGAGTAGGTGCTTATTAGTTAATAATTAATAAGTAATAATTAACAATGTTTACTATCAGTAGGATAAAAAGGGTTTCGTCTACTATGAGAATGAGAAACAAGAGCTAGAACAAATTTTATTGGCAGCTACTTTTTTTCGTGTTACAATATAATTACTTAGTGAACTACTTGGAGGTAAAAATGAGATACTTGTTTATTTTGTGTATATTGGTATTTGTTTCCTGTGCTACAAATGAAACGCCTGATATTATACATAGTTTTAATACAGATACTTCAAACCTTGAAATACTGCACAGTGGAATAATTTCAACAAATAGTACACACTCCAAAGATGCTATTGTGCTTGATGGTGCAATAGGTGAAAGAAGTGCAGGTATTCTTTGGTATTTTGCAAGTAAAGGTCATACGGTGAAGTTACTATGGGATGGCGAAGTTTCCAGTGGAAACAATAGATATGAGCTCTCTATTACAGCTCTTGCAAGTATAGAAGATGGAGATCCTGCATTCTATCCCGATGAAGATTATGATGGTGTTCCAGATTCTGCTACCGATTCATATTTTACTGTATTAGGTTTACAAGATATTGAAATAGAAAAGTTGCCTGAAAATTACAAATTTAAAAGAAAGTTTGACCCTCCTTCAGGTGGAGGAAATGGAACCTTTCATTTATGGCTTGAAAAAAATGATTTTCCTGTTGAGTACATGGATTTTACTATCGATAGTAAACAATTCTCTATTGTAATGACAAAAATGCGGAGCATTCAACCGATGTTTGGCGATGCAACAACTACTACTACTTTTGAAGATGCCTTTATGGACGGAGAACAGCTTTTTCAAATTGTTGATGAAAAAGGAAGTATCTACGCTGAGTTTGTTACAAGTTATTATGAATATGTTTCAAACAATGGCTGGTTTGGGAAATATGAATATAGAGATGGTAGCTATACAATTTTTGAAGTAGATGAAGGCTTTGATGAAGAAAAACTTATTCCAATAATTGGCATCATTGATATATTGAAATACGTAACTTATTATGCAGAAACACAATAGCTGGGAGCAATAACACCTTCATACAAAATCTCAAAACCTCTTGACAACATTTCAACTTCCTTTTATGCTATAATAACCACCGTAGGTTGTATCTATGGGGTGAAGGATTATACGAAAATGAAAGAAGTTAACGAAAAACTTGCACGAATTAGACACAGTGCTGCCCATGTAATGGCAGAGGCTGTTTTAAAACTGTTTCCTGGATCAAAGGTTGCAATAGGTCCTGCAATTGACACAGGGTTTTATTACGATTTTGAATTATCTAGGCCAATTAAAGAAGACGATTTAGCCGAAATAGAAAAAGAGATGAGACGTCTTTTGGCAACTCCAGTTGATTTTACAAAGAAAGTTGTAACAAAACAAGAGGCTCTTGATTATTTTAAAGATGAGCCGTATAAAGTGGAACTCATTAATGATTTTCCCGAAGGTGAAGAAATATCATTTTACACTCAAGGAACCTTTACCGATCTTTGTCGTGGCCCGCATGTTGAAAGCACAAAAGAAATAAACTCGCAAGCTATTAAACTTATGCGAATTGCAGGGGCGTATTGGAGAGGCGATGTTACTCGCCCAATGCTTACCCGCATTTATGCCGCCTGTTTTGAAAAGCCAAACGATTTGAAGGCATATCTAACAATGCTAGAAGAAGCTGAAAAGAGAGACCATAGACGGCTTGGAAAAGAGCTTGATTTATTTCATATTGATGAAGAAAACCCAGGGCAAGTATTTTGGCATCCTAACGGGTGGACCATTTATCGTTTGGTTGAAGACCATGTTAGAAAGTGTATAAAAGAAGATGGTTATGTTGAAGTAAAAACACCGTTTATTATGCCAAGAAAATTATGGGAGAGATCTGGACATTGGGAAAAATACCAAGACTTGATGTTTATAACTGAAAGTGAAAAACGGCTTTTTGCACTTAAACCGATGAACTGTCCTGGTCACGTAGAAATTTATAAACAACGCATTCGCTCTTATAAAGACCTTCCTCTTAGAATGGCAGAGTTTGGCTCTTGTACTCGAAACGAAGCAACTGGGGCTTTGCATGGTATTATGCGTGTTAGGGGATTTGTGCAAGACGATGCACACATTTTTTGTACCGAAGAGCAAATTGCAAGTGAAGTAGAAAAATTTTGTAAGCTTTTAAAAGGCATGTATAAAGACTATGGTTTTGAAGACGATAAAATAGTAGTTAAGTTTTCAACTCGCCCCGAAAAACGTGTAGGGGACGATGCAACGTGGGACAGAGCAGAAAAAGCCTTGGCTGATGCATGTAAGCTTGCAGGATTGGAATACGAAATTCAACCGGGCGAAGGTGCATTTTATGGGCCAAAATTGGAGTTTACGCTTGTTGATGCTTTGGGAAGAGAATGGCAATGTGGTACTATGCAGGTAGACTATCAGCTACCATCAAACGAAAGGCTACAAGCAGAGTATGTTGGAGAAGATAACGCAAAGCATAACCCTGTTATGTTGCATCGAGCTGTTTTAGGTTCTTTAGAGCGATTTATTGGAATTTTGCTTGAAAACTACGGTGGAGCCTTACCTGCTTGGTTACAATATCAGCAAATATCTGTTATTCCCGTTTCACCTGAATCTGAAGAATATGCAAAGAGTGTAAACGAAGCTCTTAAAAAGAAAGGCTTTAGAACAGAAGTAAACTTAAGTAATGATAGAATGAACGGAAAAATTAAAACAGCCCAGCTTAAAAAGATTCCGTACATGCTTGTTGTTGGTGAAAAAGAAGCTAGCGAAAACAAGGTTGCTGTTCGTTTTAGAGACGGAAGAGGACAAGAAGTTATGCTTTTAGATGACTTTATTGCGTATATAACTGAAAAAGTAGATACTTGTTTTGCAGGGATATAGGTAATTAACAATTAACAATTAACAATTAACAATTAACAATTAATAATTACTATTTTTTGTAACATACTTAAAAACTGTTGTGAATACCAAAGTAAACACAGCAGTTT